>NZ_JBHWIW010000006.1:0-190935 GCF_042731955.1 Streptomyces sp. NPDC059828
TTTTTGATTGGTCCGGCATCATGCCGGACCGCCCCCGCTTTTTCGTCCCGCCGCTGCCTGGTTCTGTCCGGACCTGCGTGGGGCTGCTTGGCTCTACTTGGCCTACTCGGCTCTACTTGTCGATGTCGCCGACCACGAAGAACATCGACCCCAGGATCGCCACCATGTCCGCGACCAGAGTGCCCGGCAGCAGCTCGGTCAGCACCTGGACGTTGTTGTACGAGGCCGAGCGGAGCTTGAGACGGTACGGCGTCTTCTCCCCCTTGGAGACCAGGTAGTAGCCGTTGATGCCCAGCGGGTTCTCGGTCCAGGCGTAGGTGTGGCCCTCGGGGGCCTTCAACACCTTCGGCAGCCGCTGGTTGATGGGCCCCGGCGGCAGCTCGGCAAGCCGGTCCAGGCAGGCGTCCGCCAGATCGAGCGCGTTGTGGGTCTGCTCCAGCAGGCACTCGAAGCGGGCCAGACAATCCCCCTCGGTCCTGGTGACGACCTTCAGGGTGTCCTGGAGTGCCCCGTACGCGAGATACGGCTCGTCGCGCCGCAGATCGAAGTCGACGCCCGAGGCGCGGGCGATGGGCCCTGAGACCCCGTACGCGTGGGCCGTCTGCGGGGTCAGCACGCCGACGCCGCGGGTGCGGCCCCGGAAGATCTCGTTGCCGAGGACGAGCCGGTCGTACACATCCATCCGGGAACGCACATCGGCGATCGCCTGCCGGGCGCGTCCGGTCCAGCCCGCGGGCATGTCCTCCTTGAGCCCGCCGACCCGGTTGAACATGTAGTGCATCCGACCGCCGGAGATCTCCTCCATCACGGCCTGGATCTCCTCGCGCTCGCGGAAGGCGTGGAACACCGGGGTGATTCCACCCAGTTCGAGGGGGTACGACCCGAGGAACATGAGGTGATTGAGCACGCGGTTCAGCTCGGCGAGCAGGGTCCGGGTCCAGACGGCACGCTCCGGCACCTCCATGCCCAGCATGCGCTCGACGGCCATGACCACACCGAGCTCGTTGGAGAACGCGGACAGCCAGTCATGGCGATTGGCCAGCATCACGATCTGCCGGTAGTCGCGCGCCTCGAAGAGCTTCTCCGCGCCCCGGTGCATATAGCCGATCACGGGTTCGGCGTGCCCGACGCGCTCCCCGTCCAGGACGAGTTTGAGCCGGAGCACGCCGTGCGTGGAAGGGTGCTGCGGTCCGATGTTCAGCACCATGTCGGTGCTCTCCGCCGCGCCGCCGATGCCGACCGTCGTCTCCGTCATGGCGACAGTATCCCCCGGCCGCCCGGGTGACGGAGGGCTGGCCCGAAGAGCGGACACCTCAGCCGCTGCCGCCCCGTCCCGGCACGGGCTGGCGCAGCCATACGAAGTCGCCGAGTCCGCCCCGCGCGGTCAGCTCGGCGGCCTCGCCCGCAGTCGCGAGGGCACGGACGTACCCGGCGGGGTCGGAGGCGGCCAGGGACAGCGGCGGCCGCCCGCCCGAGACGCCGAGGCGGTGCAGCGCCTCGCGCTGGCTCAGCAGCTCGGCGCCGGGACCCGTACACGCGTCCAGGGCGACATGGGCCGTGATGTCGCAGCCGCCGTCCGGGACCGGGCGGACCTCACGACCGTCGCGGAAGCCGGTGAGGCTGCCGAAGGGCGGACGGGCATCGGCGGTGTGCGCGTAGTCGACGGCGACGGCGAGCCCGGCGTCCAGTGTGGCCACCGCGGCGGCCCACGCCTCGCCGCGCGCCCGCCCGATCTCGGCCCTGGCGCCAGGCCCGGCCAAGGGCCACCACCGCTCGAGCCAGTCCGCGTCCGCCCCGCTCACCGGATCCCCGAGGCGCTCCGCACCGTCCTCGGGGCGCACCAGGACGTAGCGGGCGACGCCGGCCTCGTCCACCTCGGCCACATCCACCGGGACGTTGTCCAGCCACTCGTTCGCGAAGAGCAGCCCGCTCGCACCCGCCGGGGGGCGCTCCGACCACTCGATGCGCGGATCGAGCCCCCCGGGGCGTGCGGCCCGCTCGACCGCACAGGCCCGCACCGGCCGCCCGTCCGGCAGCCGCCCACCGTCCGGCAGCGCCGCCAGCACGCTGGTCAGCAGCTCCCCTCGCCCGGCGCCCATGTCCACCAGCGTGATCTCGGACACGTCCGGAAGGGCATCGGCCGTCTCGGCCAGCAGCCGGGCCACGGCCCCGGCGTACAGAGGCGAGGCATGCACCGAGGTCCGGAAGTGTCCGGCGGGCCCCTCCGGACGCCGGAAGAACCCGGCCGACCCGTACAGCGCCCGCTCCATCGCGAGTCGCCAGGGAACCCAGCCCGCCGCGTCCTGGTGCCCCGCTGTGCCTGGACTGTGTTCGTCTGCCTCATACGTCACGTGTGTCAGTGTCCACCTTGCGGAGTAGGCGGTCAGCGAGCGGATCGACCCTCCGGTTGACTCCGGCACCTTTCCACTGTCCCTACGCTGGGTTACGTGCAGCGTCTCTATGACTTCATCCGCAGACACCCGACGGGCGTCGACACCTTCTGGGCCGTCGTCCTCTTCGGGTTCTCCATGCTGTGGGTCGTCCAGGACACCGAGGGCAACCAGCCGCGCCCGCTGGCAGCCGTCCTCGTGCTCCTGCTCTGCCTCGCAGTCGCGCTGCGCCGCCGCGCCTCCGAGAAGATGCTGCTGCTCGTGGCAGCCGTCGGGGTCGCCCAGCTCGCGCTGGACATCCAGGTCAACGCGGCGGACTTCGCCATGCTTGTGATCATCTACACGGTCGCGGCACACGAGGGCCCCCGCTGGGCCTCCCGTCTCGCGCTCGCGGGCGGCCTCGCCGCCGCCCCGCTGGCCCAGCTCCGCTGGCCCGAGGGGAACATGGGCATCGGCCAGCGGATCGTGGTCACCACCGTGATGGCCGTCCCCTTCGCCCTCGCCTGGGTGCTGGGCGACTCCCTGCGCACCCGCCGCGCCTACTTCGCGCAGCTCGAGGAGCGCGCGACCCGGCTGGAACAGGAGCGCGAGGCGCAGTCCAAGGTCGCCGTGGCCGCCGAGCGTGCCCGGATCGCCCGTGAGCTGCACGATGTCGTCGCCCACAACGTCTCCGTCATGGTGGTCCAGGCCGACGGCGCCGCCTACGTCATGGACACCGCACCCGACCAGGCCCGCCAGGCCCTGGAGACCATCTCCACCACCGGCCGCCAGGCCCTCGCCGAGATGCGCCGGCTGCTGGGGGTGCTCCGCACGTCGGACGCCCCGGAGAGCGGGGAGTACGTGCCGCAGCCTGACGTCCAGCAGATCGAGGACCTGGTCGAACGGGTCCGCGAATCCGGCCTTGAGGTCGACTTCAAGATCGAGGGCACCCCCCGTCCGCTGCCGAGCGGCGTCGAACTCACGGCGTATCGCATCGTCCAGGAAGCCCTCACCAACACCCGCAAACACGGTGGCCCCGACGCCGGGGCCAGCGTCCGGCTGGTGTACTTCGACGACGGCCTCGGCCTGCTCGTCGAGGACGACGGCCGGGGCGCCTCCCACGAGATGTACGAGGACGGCGGCGCCGACGGCAAGGGCCACGGCCTGATCGGCATGCGCGAACGCGTCGGCATGGTCGGCGGCACGCTGGACGCGGGGCCCCGGCCGGGCGGCGGCTTCCGGATCAGCGCTTTGCTCCCGCTCAAGCCCGCGCACTAGGACCGGACGGGCCTGGCTTCACGTCGGTTCTGATCCGATCCGGGGCCTGTGCGGCATCAGAGCAGGGGCGCCGATGTCCGCGACCGCCGGCAGAACCGGAGGTCCTGTCCGGCCACCCGTGCCCGCGGACCGGCCGAGCGCAGAACGACGTCCAGCACCCGGTCGGGGTCGGCGGCGTAGCAGTTGCTGAACCAGGCCATGTTCGCCTCGACCACGGCCCACTGGCCGGGGGCCCGGTCCGCGGGCGCGGCCAGCAGCCCGACGTCCACGACCACCGCGCTCGGCAGGCCACCGCCGGCCGTGGCCAGGAGAGCGCCCGCGAACTCCATGACGGCGTCTTCATGGCGGTGCCCGGCCAGCGGTCGCGCGTCGAGGCGGCCGTAGGTGGCGTACTGCGATCCCGTGCGGACCTCGCCATCGAGGACGTGCAGGCGGAACTCCGCTGCCCAGGTCACCACTTCGCTGACCAGAACCGGTACCTCTGGTGGCAGCTCGGGCAGCTCGGCCAGGCTGCTCCCGGAGTTGCCGTAGACAGCGGCCGGGAAGCTCTTGTCGCTCGGCGGCTTGATGAACGCGGGCCCCGTCAGGCTGCGCGCCTCGCGCAGGGTCGCCAAGGCGATGCGCCGTCCCGTGTACTCATGGGGCAGTGTGGCCAGCCATTCGTCAGACGGCTCCAGGAGTGCGACCCCGAGGCCGTCCACGACGCGCGCCGCGAAGGCGGGTCCGCCGTAGTAGTGGCCGCCACCTTTCCCCGGCTCGGTGCCCGCATCGCCGTGGACCGGAAGCACTTCCACGCGCATGCCCCGCCGCTGAGCCGCCGCCGAGAGCAGCTCACGGGTCGTGGTGTACTGCGGCGCGACCGCCAGGAAACCCCGTTCGTCCATGATCCTTGACGATGCCACCGATTCGGTCGCTCGGTCCACGAATTTCGTGCCGGACGTGGGGCAGTCGGCGGGCGCCGGGAAAGCCGTCGTCGATGGCCGAGTGCAGCGCTGCGCCGCCAGGTCGCCGTCCTGCTCCAACACGCGCCGTCTCAGCCGTCAATGGCGGCGGTCACGGCCGAGGGCCCGGGCGGAAGTCCGACGAGCCGCGTCCGCACCCGAAGCCCCGAGCGGACGGGAACGGGGCTTCGTCGTCGCTCACGGGCGGCGGAAGGCCGGGGACGGCGCCCTCGTTGCGTACGCTGGCCGTATGACGTACGCGCCGGAAGAGTCCTCGGTAGGACATGTAAGAGTCATGCTCGTCGACGACCAGGTACTCCTGCGTACGGGCTTCCGCATGGTGCTGGCCGCGCAGGCCGACATGGACGTTGTCGCGGAGGCCGGGGACGGGGTCGAGGCGATCGAGCTGCTCAGGACCACCAAGGTTGACGTGGTGCTGATGGACGTCCGGATGCCGAGGATGGACGGGGTCGAGGCGACCCGGCGTATCTGCGCGGAGCCGAACGCGCCGAAGGTGCTCATCCTGACCACGTTCGACCTCGACGAGTACGCCTTCACGGGGCTGAAGGCGGGCGCGAGCGGGTTCATGCTCAAGGACGTGCCGCCGAACGAGCTGCTCGCCGCCATCCGGTCCGTGCACAGCGGTGACGCGGTCGTGGCCCCGTCCACCACCAGGCGGCTGCTCGACCGCTTCTCGCCGATGCTGCCGTCTCCGGGAGAGCCGGCGCAGCACAAGCAGATCGGCAAGCTCACCGAGCGCGAGCGCGAAGTGATGCTGCTCGTGGCGCAGGGGCTTTCCAACGGCGAGATCGCCGGGCGGCTGGTGCTGTCCGAGGCCACGGTCAAGACGCATGTGGGCCGCATCCTCACCAAACTGGATCTGCGGGACCGGGTGCAGGTGGTGGTGCTCGCCTACGAGTCCGGCCTGGTGCGGGCGGGCGGTGGCGCCGGCGCGTGAGCGTGCTGCTCTGGATCAACGGCCCGTTCGGGGGCGGCAAGACACAGACCGCCTACGAGCTTGCCCGCAGGATCCCGGGCGGTGTGGTCTGCGACCCGGAGCACGCGGGGTTCGGGCTGCACCGGATGCTGCCGCCCGCGCTGCGCGGCGACTTCCAGGACCTGGCCGCCTGGCGGCAGGGGGTGTACGAGGTGCTGGATCTGGCTCTGCGCTCCCACGATGGCGTGCTGATCGCTCCGATGACCCTGGTGGAGCCGCGCTACTTCGACGAGATCGTGGGACGGCTCCGGTCGTCAGGTCACGAGGTGTGCCACTTCGCGCTGCTCGCCGAGCGCGCGACGGTGCTGCGCAGGCTCAGTGAGCGGGGGCTCGGCCGGGGGCTGAAGCGGGAGAGCTTCGCTGTGCGGAAGCTGGACCACTGCCTGGAGCGCCTGCCGGACCCGAGTTCGCCGAGCACATCCGCACCGACCGGCTGACGGTTCCCCAAGTGGCCGAGCACATCGCCGGATCCGCCGGGCTGCGCCTGACACCCGACACGTACGGCCCGCTGCGGCACAGGCTGCGGCGGATCAGGGTCGGGCTGGCCCACATCCGGTTCGACCAGGCCCTGGCGACGTCATCGGCGCTTCAGGACGAGACGGCCGGGCTGCGTAGGGTTCAGAAGGGATGACCACGGCTGATCGCAGCTGGTACGACGACAGTGACCAGCACGACGCGATCCAGCGGGCTGAACGAGCCACACGGTTCGGCTGGGCAGCGATCACCGGGATGGCCGGCGGGTGCGGTTGTGCGCTGATCGCCGTGGCCGCTGTCGGTGTGGTCGCGATTCTTACGTGCCTTTGCCTTGTGGTCGCGATGGATTACTAGGGACGGTGCGCCCGTCTCCGTGCCGCCGATAGCCTGCGCGGATGAGGCGTATGAAGCGAGCTGTCGCGACGGTCGTGGGCTCAGCGGTGGGTGACGCCCTGGGAGCCCCCTTCGAGTTCGGTCTCCAGGGTGCGTTCTCGGCCCGCTTCCCGGCTCCCGGGGACGGGGGCGAAATGTGCGGCGGGGGCGGCTGGGAGCCGGGTGAGGCCACGGACGATACGCAGATGGCCGTTCTGGTCGCGGAGTCGCTGCTGCGGTGGGACGGACTGGACCTGCCGGATATCTTCGCCCGGTTCCAGCGGTGGGCGGCGGCCGAACCCAAGGACATCGGCTTGCAGACCGAGGACGTCCTCACCAACGGCATGTCGTGGGAACTGGCTGCCGGGTTGCATTTCCAGGTCAACCAGCGAGCAGCCGGCAACGGCTCCTTGATGCGGGCATCGACGTCCGCGGTCTACTTCGCGCACGCCGGCCAGTCGGCCACGATGGAGGCTGCCCGGCGCATCGCCGCCCTCACCCATGGCGATCGCGCCGCCTGGGAAGGGACCGCCATATTCCACGAGCTCATCCGTGTCACGCTGGCGGGCTCCGACCCCCTTCGTGCCATCCCTGAGGTTCTGGATCATGTTCATCCTGACCACCGTCAGCGGTATGCCACGGTCTTGGCCGACGGCTGGCATCCCGACCAGGCGACCGAGTTCAACGGAGCCGTCTGGCCCTGTCTGGGGTCGGCTGTCTGGGCCTTGCGCAGCACGACCGGCTTCGAGGAGGCGTTGCGCGCGGCGATCGACCTCGGTGGTGACACAGACACCGTCGCCGCGGTCACGGGAGGTCTCGCGGGTGCCTACTACGGACTCGATGCGATTCCGGCCCGCTGGACCGAGTCGTTGCACGTGCCCCTGCCGGGGTTCGACGGCAGGGTGCTGCGGCTGGCCGACCTGATCGACCTCGCGCGGCGCCTCGGGGCCGCGCTGGAGTGAGGCGGTTCCGGCGCGAGACGGCCGAGGGCTCGTACACCGGACCTCTCGGGGAAGTCCCGTACACGGGAGCAGTTGAGGTCACGAGGTGATCCTTTGTCCCGCCGCGTACGTCCTGGCGTACGGCTTCGGCGGCTGACGACTCCGTTCGCCCCGTGCGTCGTTGCCCTACCCTGTTCGGACACGAGATGTCGCTCGGACGGGGGATACGGCATGGCAGTGCCCGGCGCAGGCGAGGGCGAGACGGGTGGTTCCGACCTGCGGGTTTCGTCCACGGACCTGACGAAACTCGCCGACGACCTTGACGACATGCAGAGTCATCTGACCAAGCAGGTCAAGGACATGGACGCGATCGTGGACCGGATCGAGGGCGGCTGGCACGGCCCGGCTGCGACGGCGTACCGCGAGGTCCACCGGGGGGTGGCCGAGGACGCCGTGCGCATCCGGGAAGTGATGAAGCTGCTGGAGCAGGCCGTACGGATGAGCCGGGACGGTTTCACCGCGGACGAGATCGACGTGCTCACGAAGATGCGCGGGGTCCAGGTGGACATCAACAGCGAGGTGGACGGGCTCTCCACGCCCAACACGGCGGCCGGGGCGGGCAGTGTGCCGGCGCCGCGCAGCAGTTTCCACTCGTTCTGAGGGATCAGGTGTTCGACAGGGTCAAGGCCACCGACTGGAGCCACGCGCCGTAGGAGAACGGCTCGGGTGGGCCGACCTCCATGCCGAGTTCGGCGGTGGCCAGGGCGTAGTCCGCCTCGTCCAGGGGGAGCGCGAGCAACTCCTGGATTTCGCCGACGAGTCGTGCGACCAGCTGGGGGTCGGTGGTGGCTGCGTAGTCGGCCACGGCGGCGTCGTGGTCGGGGAACTCGTCGACGACGTCCTGGGAGAACCAGCCGCCGAGCAGCTGCGCGGTCTCCGGGAAACGGGCGTGCCACTCCCAGTGGGTCTGTGGGGTCGACGGCGGTGGGACCTCGCCCTCCTCGATGCTCCTCTTCAGGTGGTCGGCGAGCAGCATGAGCCAGTCCTGGATCGCGGCCTGGGGCATTCCGGTGTCCGGGACGGAGTAGAACTCGCCCAGTTCGTGCCGTAGCCGGCCCGGAGGGTTGCGGCTGTACTCGCGCAGCTGGCGTTCAGCCTCGGCGATGGCCCAGGGGCGGGTGTGCCAGGTGTGGCGCAGGTAGGCGTCCAGCGCGCGGCTGCGCTGCTCCGGGGTGTCGTCGGCCCGCTGGCCCAGGTACGCGCGCACCACCTGGTCCAGCTCGCCGTAGCGACGGTCGTGTTCGAGGGGCTTCATGGTCACGGTCGCGGGCCCCTACAGGTAGAACGGAAGGGTGGTCTGGACGACGAAGCCGTGCGGGCTCGATGGCTCGCGGCGCAGCACGACCCGCGCGGCGCGGACGTCGGCGGGACCGCGTCCGGCCAGCAGGTCGCCTTCCAGCTGGACCCGGCCGACGGGGTCCTCGCGGGAGGGCCAGGCGGCCTCGATGGTGAGACGGGCCCGGGTGCCCTGGGCGAGCCAGCGGTGGATGACCTGCTCATTGGCGGTCACCACCTGCTGGGTGGCCCACTGGGCGGTCTCCCGGTCGGGGTAGGAAGCGGAACGGGTCAGCACGGGGGCATCCTTTCAAACCCTCTGGTGATCAGTAGTCGGAGAAGTTCCAGAACATGCCGACCTCGGTGTCCGAGACGACGATCAGGCCGTAGTCCTCCGAGTAGACACTCAGCGGGCTGTACGCCCAGCCCGACACAGTGAAATCGAGCGTGCCGCGCACATGACCGGGCTTGTTGACGTTGGTGTGATAGCTGGCCGCGTCCCCGTACCGCGCGAGGACCGTGCGCGCCATCGCCCGCAACTCCTCCTCGCTCTCCGTGAAGCGCGCCAGGTTGGACAGGGTGCAGCAGTCGTCCGTCAGAGCCAGGAGAAGGTTCTCGGCGCTGTCCCGGTCGATCTCCTGGAGACGCCGCGCGACGTATTCCGGAGGGTGGACGGCGAACGGGAACGTGGGGAACCCCTCGCGCTCCGGGTTCTGCGCCGCATCGTCGAGACCGGCCCAGCCCCGCGGGTCCGGGACCCGAGCCATCAGCGCGAGGACGTCAAGGACCCAGTCCTCGTGGCGGCGCGGGCCCGTGGCGTCGTACGGGTACGCGTCCTCGTACAGGTGGCGTACCGCGGCTTCCCAGGACGTCTGGTCGACGGACAAGTGGTACTGGCCTTTCTCGGCGGGGCGCTAGGCCTTGGAGGGCATCGACGTCATGACGGTGAACGGCGGGGTGCGGCTGCTGTCGTACCGGATCCGTGTGTCGATTCCGGTCACGTCGTAGGCCTTGGCGTTCATGCCGCCCTGCTTGTACCCGGACAGCGGGTCGCCGGGGTCCACCGGCTGCTTGCTCACGCTGCGGCCACTGGTCTCGCCGTTCGGCGCGGTCGCATGGAAGTCCTTGACCTTTCCCTCCTCCGGCGGCGGCGGGCCCTTGATCCACGCCTCGATGGCGGCCTTGTTCTGGTTGAGGTTGTGCTCGGTCAGCTGCTCCGCCCGCTGGTAGTTCGGGAAGGCCGAAGAGCCGCTGGGCATCGGCTTGCCGTGCGGCCAGGCCTGGGTCGGGCCGTTCGACTGCTGGTCGCGCAGGCGCTGCGCGAGCTGCTCATCCGTCTTGCCGACGTGCTTGTCCAGGGTGTGGCCGTCGGCCATGTACTCGTTGGCGGCGAGGTTCAGGTCGTAGGTGCCGGCCGAGTCGACCTTCAGCCAGACCTTCGAGTCCTTGAACTCCTCCAGGGCCCGGGCGCCGAAGCCATGGGCCCGGGCGACGCCGGCCTCGTACTTGGGAGCGCTGCGGTGCGCCTCGTCCAAGGGCTCCTTCAGCGCGTCCATGCGCGTGGTCAGGCCCTCCACGATGCCGGTGTACGTGTTGACGATCCGGTTCAGCTTGGCCGTGTTGATGTTCAGGACGGTCTTGACGTCGAACGACAGGACCAGCCCCACTCCCTTGCTGACCACGTTCGTGACCGTGCTGATGACGCTCTTGACGTCCTTGGGCTTCTCGAGGTCCTCGACGATCTCCTTGGCGGCCTTCAGCATGGCCCGCCGGAGCTCCTCCCAGACCTCGCGGTTCAGGTCCACGGCGGCTTCCGCGTACTCGCGGAGGAGGGTGGCGATCTCGTCGGCCGTGTCCTTCAGCACGGTCATCACCGGCTCGCTGCCCGTGGGGGTGCGGGGCGTGCCCGGGCCGGAGTTGGCCGTCTGCGCCCACTGGTAGTTGTGCCGGGACTTGCCCCAGGCCGTCGCACCCCACAGAGCGCTGCAGAAGGTCCGCATGGCGTCTTCCCATTCGGCCTGCTGGTGGTTGGTGATGCTGCCGACGGCCATCGTCAGGTTGTCGGCCGCGGTCGTCCCGACGATCGAGACGCCCATCCAGCTGTGACACAGGGAGTTGAGGTAGTGCTGCTGGGGGAAGGGGTAGACGTCCGCCACCTTCCCCATCCGGAACACGTTCTTGACCAGGGGGTGGATGAGGTCCCGGACGATCTCGGGAATCCCTTCCATCAGTCCGCGCAGGAAGTCGTCGCCGCCGTCGTCGTCACCCCACTTGATGTCGGGGACCGAGCCGAAGTTCGGATCCTTGTCGACGACCGCAGGCAGCGGGCGCTGCTCCGCCGCCTTGCCGGGCTTGGGGTTGGAGGCCGCGTCCGCCTTGGAGTAGGCGTTGGCCGTCTCGGTGAACCCGACGGCGACACCGCCCACGCTGAGCACGGACCGGCCCCACACGTCGAGCCAGCGGTTGCCGATCTTCTTGTACGACTGAGCGAACTTCTCGGCCTCGGTGCCCGCGCCTCCGGCGTCGGGATACTTGCCCAGCTCGTCCAGGAGCTTGTTGGCACCGCGTATGAGCATGTCCTGCGACCCGGCGACCTGGCCGGAGACCCTCCACAGGTCGCTCGGCTTGACGTCGATCGTGCCGCTGCCGCCAGGCGACTGCGCAGGGGTGCTGGGCGAGCCGCCGGCCATCAGGCGCCGCCTCCCCAGCCCTCGAGTACGGACCTGTTCGCCGCGGCGTAGTTGATGTGGCCCTTGGTCACGACCTCGTGCAGCCATGCCTGGGCGGCCTTGAGGTCATCGGCCGAGTGGCTCCACTTGTCGAGCTCGTCGATGAAGGCCTCCCTGGCCTCCCCGTCCCAGCTCAGGACCACCGCCGAGGCACGCTTGTACAGCGCGTCCAGTCTCTCGTTGAGGAGCCGGAGGATGTCCTCCAGGCTCCCCGACATGTGCTGAAGGGTGGCGAAGCTGACAGTGATCCGGTCTTCGTCCTGCATGTGCTACTGATCCCCCGTGGTTCAGCCGTTCGCAAGCGTACCGGTGTCCACTGTAGTGGAGGCGATTGTTCCGGCCGGTGCAGCGCCCTTCTCCCAACTCGTGAACAGACCAAGGGCCTTCACCGAGGGGCCGGGTGCCCCAGGGGCGTATGACACCGGACACCGGGTGCGGACGTGACCCGCCGTCGACCTTCAACGTCCTGTCACCCTTGGTGACCGGATCCCTACGGAAGAAGTCGGCGACGCCGGGATATCCACCGGTGCCCACGCGTCTGGGAAGGCACGCGTCCGGATTCTCGGGCCCGGGCCGTCCGGGTTCTGGGCCCGGGCCCCTTCTCATGGGAGACCGCGAGGTCGTGCACTTCGTGGACCAGCGTCGCCCCGCCCCGCCGTCCGATGAGGCAAACTGGAGGTTTGGCTGCACGCGACCGCACGGGCGCCGCGAGGAAAGGGCACACGAGTGAACGGACCACTCATCGTCCAAAGCGACAAGACTCTGCTGCTCGAGGTCGACCACGACCAGGCCGACGCCTGCCGTCGCGCCATCGCTCCCTTCGCGGAGCTGGAGCGGGCGCCCGAGCACATCCACACGTACCGCATCACGCCCCTCGGGCTGTGGAACGCCCGGGCCGCGGGGCATGACGCCGAGCAGGTCGTGGACGCGCTCGTGGAGTTCTCGCGCTACCCGGTGCCGCACGCGCTGCTCGTCGATGTCGCCGAGACGATGGCGCGGTACGGGCGGCTCACCCTCGTCAAGCACCCCACCCATGGGCTGGTGCTCGCCACCACCGACCGGCCGGTGCTGGAGGAGATCCTGCGGTCCAAGAAGATCCAGCCGCTGGTGGGGGCCAGGATCGACCCGGACACGGTGGCCGTGCATCCGTCCGAGCGCGGGCAGATCAAGCAGACGCTTCTGAAGCTGGGCTGGCCCGCCGAGGACCATGCCGGTTACGTCGACGGCGAGGCTCACCGCATCGACCTGGACGAGGCGGGCTGGGCGCTGCGGCCGTACCAGAAGCAGGCGGTCGAAGGGTTCTGGCACGGCGGGTCCGGGGTCGTGGTGCTGCCCTGCGGGGCGGGGAAGACGCTGGTCGGGGCGGGGGCCATGGCACAGGCCAAGGCGACCACGCTGATCCTGGTCACCAACACCGTCTCGGCCCGGCAGTGGAAGCACGAGCTGATCAAGCGGACCTCGCTCACCGAGGAGGAGATCGGTGAGTACAGCGGGGCGAAGAAGGAGATCCGGCCGGTCACCATCGCCACGTACCAGGTGCTGACGACCAAGCGGAAGGGGATCTATCCCCACCTGGAGCTGTTCGACTCCCGTGACTGGGGGCTGATCGTCTACGACGAGGTGCATCTGCTTCCCGCGCCGGTGTTCAAGTTCACCGCCGATCTCCAGGCCCGTCGACGGCTCGGGCTCACGGCGACGCTCGTGCGCGAGGACGGGCGGGAGTCGGATGTGTTCTCGCTCATCGGGCCCAAGCGCTTCGACGCGCCCTGGAAGGAGATCGAGGCGCAGGGCTATATCGCGCCCGCCGACTGCGTCGAGGTGCGGGTCAATCTGACCGAGTCCGAGCGGCTGGCGTACGCGACGGCGGAGACCGAGGAGAAGTACCGTTACTGTGCGACGACCGACACCAAGCGCAGGGTGACGGAGGCGCTCGTGCGCAAGCACCGGGGGCAGCAGACGCTGGTGATCGGGCAGTACATCGACCAGCTCGACGAGCTGGGCGAGCATCTGGACGCCCCGGTCATCAAGGGTGAGACCCCGAACGTGCAGCGCGAGAAGCTCTTCGACGCCTTCCGTAACGGCGATATCTCCGTGCTCGTCGTGTCGAAGGTCGCGAATTTCTCCATCGATCTGCCCGAGGCCACCGTCGCCATCCAGGTCTCCGGCACCTTCGGCTCCCGGCAGGAGGAGGCCCAGCGCCTCGGCCGTGTGCTGCGGCCCAAGGCGGACGGGCACAAGGCCCACTTCTACTCCGTGGTGGCCCGCGACACGATCGATCAGGACTTCGCGGCCCACCGGCAGCGGTTCCTGGCGGAGCAGGGGTATGCGTACCGGATCATCGATGCCGACGAACTGATGGACGACAGTGTGTAGTTGGCGCAGTCGATGTAGTTGACACCCGGATGGGCGAGGGACACCATCCGGTCCGATGGAGATCAACGATCTGACGGAGGCGGAGCGCCGTGTCTGGGAGGCGTTCCCGCGCGACGAGGCCGTCGACTTCCGCGAGAGCCCGGACGAGGACCCCGGCGCGGGTGCCTCCTGGGGTCCTGAACGGACCGTGCGTGCCGAGGTGTTGCGGTCCCTGCTGCTGGACGGGCCGTCACGCGACGGGGAGATAGCCGGGCTGAAGGTGTGGGGTGCCCGGGTGACCGGGCAGCTCGACCTCAAGTACGGGACGGTCGAGCACGGCATCCGGCTGCGGTCCTGCTACTTCGAGCGGACGCCGGAGCTGTACGGGGCGACGGTCCGTGCCCTGGTGCTCAGCGACTCGGTGCTGCCGGGACTCAGCGGTGGGGCGCTCCGCGCGGATCTGGTGCTGCGGTTGACGTGCTGCCGTATCGCGGGTGCGGTGCGGCTGCCAGGCGCCCAGGTGCGGGCGCTGTTCGTCAACGGGGCGCGGCTGGGCTCGCCGGTCGCGCCGCCGGGGGAGGAGCAGCCGGACGGAGAACCGGTGCTGTACCTCAACCACGCGGTCTTCGGCACCGACGTCTGGGCCGTGGGCCTCGTCGCATACGGCCAGGTCAGGCTGAACGACGCTTCCGTCGGCGGCCAGGTGAACCTCGACGACGCGGAGTTGTACGCCTACCCGGACGGGGGTGGGGACGGCGGGGACTACGCGCTGCACGCCGAGAACGTGTCGGTGGGCTCGGACCTGCGGGCCATGCGGCTGCGCACCCGTGGCGGGGTCAACCTCAGCGGTGCCCGGATTCCCCGCCAGCTCAACCTCGCGTACGCCCGGCTGTCGCACCCGGGCGGTCAGGCGCTGCGCACCAGCAGCGCGGTGATCGGGGAACTGTGGCTGCGCGAGGCCGCTCCGGTCGAGGGCATGGTGAACATGCGCCGCGCCCAGATCGATGTGCTGCACGTGCCGACCGGGGTGTGGCCGGGCCGGCTCAGGCTGGACGGTCTGGGCTACCGCGTGCTCGCCCCGCATGTCCCGCCCGAGGAGCGGCTGCCGCTGCTGGAGCGTGAGGAGACCGGCTACCTGCCGTTCGCGTACGAGCAGCTGGCCGCGGCGTACCGCACGGTCGGGGACGAGTCAGCGGCCCGTACGGTCCAGCTCGCGAAGCTCCGGCGGCACCGGCGGACGCTGCCGCGGCTGGCCAGGTTCTGGGGGCACCTGCAGGATGTGACCGTCGGCTACGGCTTCCGTCCGATGCGGGCGGCCGGGTGGCTGGTGGCTCTGCTGCTGGTGGGGAGCGTGGCGTTCGCGCTGGAGCGTCCGCCCCCACTGAAGGCGGACGAGGCGCCCGGCTTCAATCCGGTCTTCTTCACGCTGGATCTGCTGCTGCCGATCATCGGGTTCGGGCAGGAGGGGGCGTTCGCGCCGCAGGGCTGGCACCAGTGGCTGTCGTATCTGCTGATCGTCACCGGCTGGATCCTGGCTACGACCACCGCGGCGGGTGTCAGCCGTTCCCTCCGCCGTCAGTAGCGATTCGGCGTCAGTGGCGAGCCAGCGGCCGGGGAGATGTGCCGGCAGTGGAGATCCGGTGGTGGGCGCGATCCGGTGGTCAGTCCGGCGCCGCGATCAGCGGCGGGTCGATCGGCAGCACGTGCTGGTCGACGACGATGACGGTCCGTGTGCGGACGGTCATGCTCCCGTGCGAGGCGGTGGCCGACGAGCCGGGTGCTCAGTGGCGGCGGCGGACGACTCCGGCCTCTTCCCCGTACTCCCCGAGGACGACGACGCCGACGGCCGCCTCCGCGAAGACCTTGACCGCGCGCAGCGCATCGCCGACGAGATGGGTGTGACGGTTCGCGGCGCCCGTCGCGGTGGCGCCGCGGCCGGGGCGGGCGGCTGGGTTGAAGGTCGCTGTGCTCATGACTCCATGGTTGTGCTCCCGCGCGCGAAACACATCGGCCCAAGGTCCCGTCTCTTCGTCCCTGCCCGTACGACTTTCGGCAGACGGTCTCCTTCCTGAGGTGGGCACGCCACCCGGGTAATTCGTTCGCCGCGGCCTCTGGGGGTGGCTAGAATCGCCCGTCTTGCCCGCCTCCCTCCGTGGAGCGCCGCCGTCCGGACGGAAACCGGCCGCGCAGTACCGCTGCAGATGAGCAGTACCGCTGTAGATGACACGTACCTCGCCGCTTCTTCGCCGTACCTTCCGGAGGCAGTCCCGTGCCTGCGCACGATCCCGAGCTCGATCCTCTCTTCCGCGAGCGCGCCCACCTGGCCGCCTCCCGTGCCGCGCTGACCGCCATGCGACAGGACGTCCAGTCGCTCGACATCCGCGACGTCACCGCGAACTGGGTCAACGCCGCCGTCCTCGAAGCGCAGATCGAGGAGCGGATCAAGGCTCTCGCGGACCTCGCCCACACCCCGCTGTTCTTCGGGCGGCTCGACTATCTGCACACCACGCAGGAAGGGCAGCGCTTCTACATCGGCAGGCGGCACGTCCATGACGCCGGGGGCGACCCGATGGTGATCGACTGGCGTGCGCCGGTGTCCCAGCCGTTCTACCGGGCGTCGAAGAAGGACCCGCAGGACGTGGCCCTGCGCCGCCGCTTCGGCTACACGAGCGGCGACCTCACGGCATACGAGGACGAGCACCTCACCGACCCTGCCGAGGTGGAACGCACCAGCAGGCTGCTCCAGCAGGAGATCGAGCGTCCGCGTGTCGGACCGATGCGGGACATCGTGGCGACGATCCAGCCCGAGCAGGACGAGATCGTGCGCTCGGGTCTGTCCGGCACCGTGTGCGTCCAGGGCGGCCCCGGCACCGGAAAGACGGCGGTCGGGCTGCACCGGGTGGCGTATCTGCTGTACGCGCACCGGGAGCGACTTGCCCGCACCGGCACCCTCGTCATCGGGCCGAACCGCTCCTTCCTCCACTACATCGAGCAGGTCCTGCCCGCGCTCGGCGAGTTGGAGGTCAAGCAGGCCACGGTCGACGATCTCGTCGGGCACGTGGAGGTATGCGGCGAAGACAGCGCGGGCGCCGCGATCGTCAAGGGCGACGCCCGGATGGCCGAGGTGCTGCGCCGCGCGGTCCGAGCCCATGTCACGATGCCGGCGGAGCCCCTGATGGTGGTGCGCGGCTCGCGCCGCTGGCGGGTACCGGCCTATGAAGTGGAGGAGATCGTCAGGGAGTTGCTGGAGCGGGACATCCGCTACGGCGCCGCCCGCGACGCCCTTCCGCAGCGCATCGCGCACGCCGTGCTGGTACGGATGGAGCAGGCCGGTGAGGCCCCCGACGACCGGGTGCAGGACGCGGTGGCGCGCAACGCGGCCGTGAAGGCGGCGGTGAAGCAGATCTGGCCCGCGGTCGACCCGGTGAAGCTGGTGCTGCGGCTGCTCTCGGACCCCGACTTCCTCGCCGTGCACGCGGATGGCGTGCTGAGCGCCGACGAGCAGAAGACGATCCTGTGGACCAGGCCGCCGCGCTCGGCAAGGGCCGCCAAGTGGTCCCTGGCCGACGCCGTGCTGGTCGACGAGGCGATGGATCTGGTGGCGCGCACCCACTCGCTCGGGCATGTCGTCCTGGACGAGGCGCAGGACCTGTCCCCGATGCAGTACCGGGCGGTGGGGCGGCGCTGTACGACCGGCTCCGCGACCGTGCTCGGCGACCTGGCGCAGGGGACCACGCCCTGGGCCACCGGGAGCTGGACCGAGGCGCTGGCCCACCTCGGCAAGCCGGACGCGGCGGTGGAGGAGCTGACGGCGGGTTTCCGTGTGCCGCGCGAGGTGATCGCGTACGCCTCGCGGCTGCTGCCGCACATGTCCCCGGGCCTCGCGGAGGTCCGTTCGGTGCGTGAGTCGCCCGGGTCCCTGGAGATCCTGGAGTCCTCGGGCACCGGGGATGTGCTGGCCGCGTGTGTGGCTGCCCTGCGCCACGAAGGCTCGATCGGGCTGATCGCCGCCGACGCGCGGCTGCCGGAGCTGGAGGCCGCGCTGGCGGGCTCCGGGATGCCGTATCTGTCGCCGGGTGAGGAGACGACCGCCGATGCACGGCTGACGCTGGTCCCGGCGTCGCTCGCGAAGGGCCTGGAGTACGACTACGTGGTGCTGGACGAGCCGGCGGCGATCGTGGACGGCGAGCCCGACGAACGCACCGGGCTGCGTCGGCTCTATGTGGCGCTGACCCGCGCGGTGTCCGGGCTGACGGTGCTGCACGGCGCGCCGCTTCCCCTACAGCTCGCGGACTGATCGGCGAGGCTCGTGTCGCCCCGGCAGGGCCTGGCTGTTCAGGCCGCGTCGAGGACCCGCCGCCACTCCCGGACCGCCTCCGGGTCCACGGGTGTCGCCCACCCCGCGGGGCGGGCCGCGCTGCCGATGTGGAAGGCGTCGATGCCCCCGGCGCGCAGCGCGGGCAGATGGTCGAGGCGCAGGCCACCGCCCACCATGAGCCGCGCCTCGTATCCCGGCTCGCCCTGCCTGGCGGCCTCGGCGAGGACGACCGGCAGCCCTTGGTCCACACCGGCCGGGGACCCGGCGGTGAGGAAGGTGTCGAGCCCGGGGAGGTCCGCGACGTGTTTGCGCAGGGTGTCGCGGTCGGCGGCGCGGTCGATCGCTCGGTGGAACGTCCACCGGCAGTCATCGATCTCCGCGACGAGCCGTTCGACGGTCACGAGGTCGGGGTTGCCGTACACGTCCAGGAATCCCAGTACGAACTCGTCGGCGCCCGCGGCCCGCAGCACCTGCGTGGCACGGACCAGTCTCTCGATGTCGCGCGCGTCACCCGCCGTGAAGCGGCCGGTGAGCCGCAGCATCACCCGCACCGGGATGTCCACCGCAGCGCGCACCGACGCGAAGGTCCCCGGCGCGGGAATGATTCCGTCGGCCGCGATATCGCTGACCAGCTCGATACGGTCCGCCCCTGAGGCTTCCGCCGCCACCGCGTCCAGCGCGTCGAGGACGATCACCTCCAGGAGGGCTCGGTTGCGGTTGCCCATGGATACCCCCACCTATGAAGTGCCTCCTGCGGATGTGGACCTGCCGGTCTCGGTCTCGGGCCCGGTGGACTGCGCGGGGCCGGTGGACTGCGCGGGCTCGCCGGGCTTCGCCGGCGGCTCGGCGGCGGGTGCCGCGTGGCTGCTGTGCGTCTTCATGTTGTACGGCAGCAGCCGGCCGCCGTCCGTGGGGAAGGCGTCCGCGTCCGGCTCACGGGCCTCCTCGATATGCGTCGGGTGGTCCGGCGGCTTCGGCTGCTCCTCGGGGAGTGGTGCCTTCTCCTGGGCCCGCCGTCGCCCCTCGTACCACATCGCGCCCGCGAGCAGGGCGATCAGGACGAGTCCGATGATGAAGGGACCGATCCCGGCGAGCTGCGACGCGGCTGCCTGATCGGTGATCGTCAAGGAGTTCATGAGGTCTGCCTCCGGCCTTCATGTCGGCGCAACGGCAACAACGGAACACAAGCCTGACGCGCCCATTATCGTCCGATATGACTGGAACGAGCGAGAAGGGCGGTGAGGAAAGCAGGGCGGGACCCCGTGGAAGCGGGAGCGGCCATGAGAATGGGACGCATGGCCGACCTCAAGGACCTCCGTGATCGCTGGCACCTCGCACTGCTCGCCGTCCGCGAGGAACCCCTCCTCCCGGGCGCGGATTCCCCCGATCCGTTCCCGTACGCAGACGATCTTCTCCGTCGCTGGTCAGAGCCGCAGCGCCGCTATCACACCGTGGACCATCTGACCGCCGTACTCGACCACATCGACACGCTCGCGGAGTATGCGGATAACCCCGACCTGGTGCGCCTCGCCGCCTGGTTCCACGACGCCGTCTACGACCCCGAGCGCTCCATGAACGAGGAGCGGAGCGCACGGCTCGCCGAGAAGGCGCTGCCCGAGGCCGGACTGACGCGGCAGGGCACCGACGAGGTCGCCAGGCTCGTCCGCCTCACGATCAGCCACGCCGCCCAGGACGGTGACCGCAACGGCATGGTCCTGTGCGACGCCGACCTCGCGATCCTGGCGTCGGCGCCTGAGGCGTACGCCGCCTATGCCGCCGCCGTCCGCGAGGAGTACGGCTTCGTCCCGGACGACGCCTTCCGCGTGGGGCGCGCTGACGTGCTGCGGCACCTGCTCGACCTGCCCCGCCTTTTCCGTACGCCGTACGGGGAACGGGAGTGGGAGGCCGCCGCCCGGCACAATCTGTCGACGGAGCTTGAGCTGCTGGGAGCCGGCTGACCTACCCGCCGGCTCTGCCGCCGTCGCCGTGCTTGCGCCGCCGCAGCCCCGCCTGTGTGAGGCGGCGGACGAGCTCCTTCGAGCCGATCTCCACCGCGCCCGCCCGCACCGCTTCCGCGTAGTGCTCCGCGGGTACGTCGTAGTGGTCGCGCTCGAAGGCGCGCGGCGGGCAGCCGATCGACGCGGCGAAGGCGTGCAGCTCGTCGAAGGACACGTCGCTGACCAGGTGCGACCACATGCGTCCGTGGCCCGGCCAGTTCGGCGGGTCGATGTAGACCGTCATGAGCGGACCCTCTCGGGTCGGCCCGTCACGGCAGCCTCCCGACCGGGGCGACCACGATGCCCGCCTTGCCGCACACCCAGTGGGGGTCGGAGCCGAGCTCCGGCTCGACTTCAAGTGCGTGGGGCTCGCCCGACGCGCAGACGGGGCACAGGGGCCAGCGTCCGTACTGCTCCAGCAGCGCGTCCTGGACATCCTGCGCTATCAGCCCGGCGACGTACTCCGCCCCCTGCGGCCACTGCTCCACCCACCAGCGGCGCTGCCTGACCGCTTCCTCGACCAGCGAGACGACTTCGGCATGGGCGACATCGCGGGCCGCGAGGTCGGCGAGCACGAGGGCACGGGCCGTGTGCAGGGCCTGCTCCAGCGGTTCCACGTCGTCCATGGCGCCATTGTCTCCCGGGGCTCGGACGGCTTGACGGGCCCCTGGATCCGAAAATATCTTTCCATCGTGACAGGCGATGTGAAGGAAACTTTCACCATCCCGCCCGCGCCCGCCGCGCTCGCGGCGAAGGTGCGCACGCTCGCCCCCTCCATGACCCGCTCCATGCGGCGCGTCGCCGAAGCCGTCGCGGGAGACCCGGCCGGGTGCGCCGCCCTCACGGTCACCGCCCTCGCCCAGCTCACGGGCACCAGCGAGGCCACGGTCGTGCGCACCGCACGGCTGCTCGGCTACCCCGGCTACCGCGATCTGCGGCTCGCACTCGCCGGTATAGCCGCCCAGCAGCAGTCGGGTCGCGCCCCGGCCGTCACGGCCGACATCGCCGTGGACGACCCGATCGCCGACGTCGTCGCCAAGCTCGCGTACGACGAGCAGCAGACTCTCGCGGACACCGCCGCCGGGCTGGACACCGTCCAGCTCGCCGCAGCCGTCAGCGCGCTCGCCGGTGCCCGGCGTATCGATGTCTACGGTGTCGGCGCATCCGGCCTGGTCGCGCAGGACCTGGCGCAGAAGCTGCTGCGGATCGGCCTGATCGCACACGCTCACAGCGATCCGCACCTCGCCGTCACCAACGCCGTGTTGCTGCGTGCCGGCGATGTGGCCGTGGCGATCAGCCACTCCGGCTCGACCGGCGACATCATCGAGCCGCTTCGGGTGGCCTTCGACCACGGCGCCACGACCGTCGCGATCACCGGTCGCCCCGACGGGCCGGTCTCGCAGTACGCGGACCATGTGCTGACCACGTCCACGGCCCGGGAGAGCGAACTGCGCCCGGCTGCGATGTCGTCGCGCACGAGCCAGCTGCTCGTGGTCGACTGTCTGTTCATCGGGGTCGCCCAGCGCACCTACGACACGGCGGCGCCCGCGCTGTCAGCCTCGTACGAGGCACTGGCGCACCGCCATGCGCCGCGCGGCACCGCCCGCTGACCCGACGACCCGACCTCCGTCCGTCGAAGGAGCCGACGCCATGACCTCCCCGTACGACGCGGAAGACGCAGAAGAGCTGGCGCATGACATCGAGCGGCTCCGGGCGCAGCTCGCCACGCTCACCACCGAGGCGTTCCGCCCCGAGCTCGCCGACATCGACCGGCTGCCCACGTCCGAGATCGCCCGGATCATGAACGGCGAGGACCGGACCGTCCCCGGCGCGGTCGCCGCGCAGCTCCACGTCATCGCCGCCGCGATCGACGCGGCGGCGGAGCGTATGGCCCGGGGCGGGCGACTGGTCTACGCGGGCGCGGGCACGGCGGGCCGGCTCGGTGTGCTGGACGCCAGTGAGTGCCCGCCCACCTTCAACACCGGCTCCGACAAGGTCATCGGCCTGATCGCGGGCGGCCCGACGGCGCTGGTGAACGCCGTCGAGGGCGCGGAGGACTCCGCGGAGCTCGCGGCGCGGGACCTGGACGGCATCGGCCTCGGCGCCGACGACACGGTGGTCGGGGTCTCGGCCTCCGGCCGCACCCCGTACGCCGTCGGGGCGGTCGAGCACGCTCGCGCCGCGGGGGCGCTGACGATCGGTCTGTCCTGTAACCCCGGCAGCGTGCTGACGGCTGCCGCCGAGCACGGCATCGAGGTCGTGGTCGGCCCCGAACTCCTCACCGGATCCACCCGGCTGAAGGCGGGTACGGCCCAGAAGCTCGTGCTCAACATGATCTCGACCATCACCATGATCCGCCTGGGCAAGACCTACGGGAACCTGATGGTCGATGTCCGTGCCTCCAACGACAAGCTGCGCGCCCGCTCGCGCCGGATCGTCGCACTGGCGACGGGCGCGCAGGACGGGGCGACGGAGGCGGCGCTGACGGCGGCGGACGGTGAGGTGAAGACGGCGATCCTGATGCTGCTCGCGGATGTTGACGCCCCGACGGCCTCGGCCCGCCTCGACAAGGCGGGCGGCCATCTGCGGGAGGCGCTGCGGGAGTGAAGCGGGCGGCTACTGCAGGAGCCACTTCCTGGTCAGTTCCAGCACCTGCGCGCGGTCGCGGGTGCCGTGGTCGGCGGCGATGAAGTGATCGCCGATCCGCAGCGAGAAGGTGATCATGCAGCGCACCTCCACCTCGTCCTCGTCCGGGCAGATGGAGCGGTACAGCGAGCGCATGTACTCCATCCGGCGGTTGTCCACCCGCCGCAGACGCTCCGTCACGGCCTCGTCGCGCCGGGCCCAGTCGCGGATCGCCAGCTCGGCGACGGCCGCGGTCATGGGGTGGTCGTCGGCGGAGCCGACGATGGTGAACAGCCGGTTCAGCTTGGTCCGTGCGTCACCCCCGCCGCTCTCGACCTGCTCGATCACGTTCTCGGTGACCTCGCGCTCCCAGGTGTCGAGTATCTCGGCGAGCAGTGCGGCGCGGTTGCGGAAGTAGCCGTAGAAACCGCCCTTGCTGACGCCGAGTGACTGTGCGAGCAGTTCGATCCGGACGGCCTCCGGACCGCCTGCGGAGAGTGCCCGCAGCCCCTCCTCGATCCACCTGGCGCGAGGTGTGCGGGCCAGAGCCATGGTGTGTTTCCCCTCACGTCGAATGCGGTCTATACGGTTCCGTATAGACGATGCCGTGCAAACGGTCTAGGTTGCTGTCTATACGGCATCGTATAGACAGGGGCCCGCTCATGAGACTCCCCAGAACCGCGCACACCGCCCGCCCGTGGCGTATCCACGAGATCGCCGGGGACTTCCATCTGGAGGACGTCTGGGCGCTGCCGACACCAGGCGGTCCCGGCGACCTCCAGCACCTGGTGCACCAGATCACCAGTGGCACGAACGACAAGGCGGGTGTCCCGTCCCCCGTGTACCGCGCGCTCTTCGCCATTCGCTGGCAACTCGGCAGGCTGCTCGGCTGGGACAAGGACCGCGACGGGATCGGCTCCCGGGTGCGGACCCTGCGCGACCGGCTGCCGGCGGATCTGCGCGAGGCCCCCAGGGGGCCCGACGCCGCGTCCGTGCCCTTCACCTCCGTCTACCAGCTGCACGACGAGTGGGCGGCCGAGGCGGCCAACCGCACCGTGCACGCGGTGATGCACATCGGCTGGGTGCCCGACGAGACCCGCGAGGGTGGCTACCGGGGGCAGATGGCCGTTCTGGTGAAGCCGAACGGCTTCTTCGGCGCGGCGTACATGGCCTGCATCAAGCCGTTCCGATACATGGGCGTGTACCCGGCGCTGCTCCGGGCCATGGGGCGGGAGTGGCAGGCGAGTGCCGCCGAACGGGCTGCCGGACAGCGCGGATAAAGGGTCCACGTCGTCGCGACGGGGCTGCCAGACTCGCCGTATGAGACTCTTCGCCGGCCTGGTGCCGCCCGCGGATGCCCTCAGCGAGCTCGGCCACGCCGTCGACCGGCTGCACACACTGCCCGGCTCCGATGGCCTGCGCTGGACGTCGCGCCCGGGATGGCATTTCACCCTGGCCTTCATGGGAGAGGTCGACGACTCGATCCTGCCCGATCTGCGGGAGCGGCTCGGCCGCGCCGCGCACCGCAGCGAGGCCTTCCGGCTGCGGCTGCACGGCGGCGGCCACTTCGGCCGGCGGGCCCTCTGGGTCGGGGCTGCGGGCGGAGTCGACGCCATGCGCATGCTGGCCGAGCGCGCGGACGCGGCGGCCAGGCGGGCGGGCGTGTCGATGGAGGAGCACCGTCGCTACCAGGCCCATCTGACCATCGCCCGGGCCCGTGCGGATGTGGATCTCGTGCCGTACGTGGACGAGCTCAGCTCCTTCGAGGGCTCCCCGTGGACCGTGCCCGAGCTGCTGCTGATCCGCAGCAATCTGCCGGGCGGCGGTGTCCCCGGGGCCCAGCCCCGTTACGACGTCGTCGGGAGCTGGCCGCTGGGCACCGGGGACTGAGCGGGGGCTTCCGGACCGCGGGGCCCACGGGCCCCGTGGGCAGACCACTCCTGCGCGCCGGTTACGCTCGAAGAGTGGACCCGAAGACCAGGAACCGGATCATGGCCGGTGTGCTCGTGCTGATGTTCGCGATCGTGGCGGTGGCAGCCGCGCTCGGCCGCTGACTGAGGCTGACGACCGACCGCGACTGCCAGTCCCGGCACCGGCATCCCGGCCGCGCGGTACCCGGGATCCCGGCTACCAGGCGAAGGCCTCCGGTGACGGTCCCGGCCCCGGGAAGATCCCGTCCAGCTCGCCGAGCAGGTCCTCGCCCAGCTCCAGCTCGACCGCCCGCAGCGCCGAGGCCACTTGGTCCACCGTGCGCGGCCCGACGATCGGCCCGGTCACCCCTGGGCGGGTGAGCAGCCAGGCCAGGGCCACCTCGCCCGGCGCGAGCCCGTGTTTGTCCAGCAGGTCTTCGTACGCCTGCACCTTTTCCCGTACGGACGTGTCGGCGAGCGACGCCGCGGAGCGCCCCTCGGCGCGGCGTCCGCCCTGGGCCTCCTTCTTGATCACGCCGCCGAGCAGCCCGCCGTGCAGCGGCGACCAGGGGATGACCCCGAGGCCGTACTCACGGGCGGCAGGGACGATCTCCATCTCGGCGCGCCGCTCGGCCAGGTTGTACAGGCACTGCTCGCTGGCCAGACCCACCATGCCGAGCCGGTTCGCGGTCTCGTTGGCCTGGGCGATCTTCCAGCCGGGGAAGTTGGACGAGCCCGCGTAAAGGATCTTGCCTTGCTTGATCAGGACGTCGACGGCCTGCCAGATCTCCTCGACGGGGGTGTCCCGGTCGACGTGGTGGAACTGGTACAGGTCGATGTAGTCCGTCTGGAGCCGCTTGAGGCTGGCGTCCACGGCGCGGCGGATGTTGAGCGCCGAGAGCTTGTCGTGGTTGGGCCAGGCGGCGCCGTCCGCGCCCATGTTGGCGTAGACCTTGGTGCCGAGCACGACCTTGTCCCGGCGGTCGCCGCCCTTGGCGAACCAGTTGCCGATGATCTTCTCGGTACGGCCCTTGTTCGCGCCCCAGCCGTAAGCGTTGGCGGTGTCGAAGAAGTTGATGCCCGCGTCGAGCGCGGCGTCCATGATCGTATGGCTGTCCGCCTCGTCGGTCTGCGGTCCGAAGTTCATCGTGCCGAGGACGAGTCGGCTGACCTTGAGTCCCGTGCGTCCGAGCTGCGTGTACTTCATGGGCCCCAGCCAACTCCCTGGGGTCCGTTCCGGGCAAGAGTGCTCACCTGATCGCCGCCCCTTGCCCAGCCGGGTTCACATCCCCCCGAACCAGCTCGCCGCGTCGAGCCGGAACGAGTCCGCCGCCACGACCGCCCGCAGCCCGTCCTCGAGCTGCCCCAGCCGCCCCGCGCCCAGGGTCCGGGCCCACTCCGCGTGCAACTCGTCGAAGACCGCGGCCGACCGGGTCAGAGCGTCCACGCCGTGCGCGGTGAGCCGGATCGTCTTGCGGCGGGCATCGGCGGGGTCGTCGGTGCGTTCGGCATACCCCAGCGCGACCAGCCGGTCGATGGTCTTGCCGGCCGCCTGCTTGGACACCCCGAGGCGTCGCCCGACCTCGCTCGCCGTGGGGTGGCCGGCCCCGGGTGCCGCGATCGCCTGTAGCGCGAAGCCGTGCACGGGCCTGAGGTCCGGGTGGCCCTGGCGGGCCAGCTCGGCGTGCAGCCGGTCGATGAGGGTGCGGAAGCCGGCGAAGAGCAGCAGCGGCAGCTCGTACCCCCTACCGCCGCTTCCCTTGCTTCCCTTGCCAGGTTCGACAACCTGGTTTACTTTATTTTCGTCAACCATGTTGTCCATTCTAGAGGGGGAGACATGTTCGTCGAACACACCCTGGAGACCGCTCCGCAGGCGTCCCGCAAGGCCATGGAGGCGGTGGTGCGCCATCCCGGTCAGCTGCCCGAAACCGTGTCAGCCGTGGCCCGGCTCGCTGAGTCGCCGGAGCTGCTCACCGGATTCCTCCACGTCAGCGGGGTGTTCGAGCGGAGCACGCTGGAGCCGGTGGCGCGCGAGGTCGTCATCCTGACCGTCGCCGTGCGCAATGACTGCCATGTGTGCGTGGTGATGCACACGAACAAGCTCCGCGCACTGGGCGGCGCGGACGGAGAGCGGCTCGTCGCGGCGCTGACCGACCGGCGTCCGCTGCCCGTGGAGCGACTCGAGGGGGTCCGGCGGTTCACCCTCGCCCTACTCGCCGGGGCTGGTGCGGTGGACGACGATGAGCTGCGGCGGTTCTTCGCGCACGGCTTCACGAAGCGTCACGCCCTGGAGGTCGTGCTGGGCGTCGGCGCGTACACGATGTCCACGTACGCGAACCGTCTGACGGGCGCGGGGGTAGGGATCTGACTCCGCGACACGCCGATGATGCGCGACACGCCGACGATCCGCGACACGCCGGAGTCCGTCGCAGCGTCAGGTCACACCAGCCAGCGTGCTAGGCCCAGGTGTTGGCCGAGCGAGCCGCGCTTTCCCGGTTTTTGCCGGGCTTTCGCAGGGCTCTGCCGGGTGCTTCGGGGGCCCGGGGGCGGTGTCCGTAGGCACCGGGCCGTCGTCGGGCCAGGGTGCGGGGGTGCGATTCGGGGGGCCGTCCAATGGGTGATTATCGGGCCGATCGCCACCCGAAAAGCCCACGGTGTAGCTCGAATGCGGCGTTCTCGAATGGTGCGTCCCCGGAATTCGGCTGACGGTGAAGGCAGTCGCTGCTGCGAACCGATGAGCCGATGATGTGTCGGCCGTCGCAGTCGCGGCGAAAGGAATGGATCCATGCGCTCTGCCCGCACCCTGTGGATTTCGGCCGCGGTCACCGCGGTCCTGTCGGTTACCGCTCCCGCCGCCTATGCCATCGCCGTCGCTGACGACCGTGGCGCCGCCGGTTCTGCTTCCAGCCGCGACGGCGACTACGGAGACGACTACGAGAAGGACGACTACGGCAAGGGTGGCTACGAGAAGGACGACTACGAGAAGGACGACCACGGCAAGAAGGACTGGGACAAGGGCGACCACGAAAAGGGTGGCCACAAGGACGACCACGGCAAGAAGGACTGGGACAAGGGCGGCCACGACAAGGGTCACAAGGGTGACCACGGCAAGGGCGGCCACGACAAGGGTGACAAGGGTGGTCACGACAAGGGTGACTACGAGGACGACTACAGCAAGGACGACTACGACAAGGGCGACTACGACAAGGGTGACAAGCCCGAGGGTGGCGTCAAGACCGGTGGTGGCGCACTTGCCGGTGTCGTAGCCAACGGTGACTGGGACAAGGACGAGCACGGCAAGGGTGACCACGAAAAGGGTGGCCACAAGGACGACCACGGCAAGAAGGACTGGGACAAGGGCGGCCACGACAAGGGTGACAAGGGTGGTCACGACAAGGGTGACTACGAGGACGACTACAGCAAGGACGACTACAGCAAGGACGACTACGACAAGGGCGACAAGCCTGACGGTGGCGTCAAGGCTGGTGGTGGAGCCCTCTCCGGCGTGGTGAGCAGCGACGACTGGGACAAGGGTGACAAGGGCGACAAGGACTGGGACAAGGGCGACAAGGGTGACCACGACAAGGGTGACCACGACAAGGGTGGTCAGGACAAGGGTGACAAGGGAGACAAGGGCGACTACGACAAGGGTGACAAGGGCGACTACGACAAGGGCGACAAGGGTGACAAGGGCGACTACGACAAGGGCGACAAGCCTGACGGTGGCGTCCACACCGGTGGCGGTGGCCTTGCCTCGAACGGCAGCGGTCTGGCTGCCGGGTCGATCCTGATGCTCGGTGGCATCGGCGCCGCTGTGTACAAGCTGCGTCGTCGTAACGCCTCTGGTGGTGCCCGCGCCTGAGACGGCCCCCTCTCCAGCCGTTTCGCCGCGTTGTCGCGGCCGCCGTCCGGACCGGACGGCGGCCGCGGCGCCGACGTTTCCCCACCGCACCAGGCCGGTCCATCGCACTGAAAGGCAGACACATGACTTTCCGGCAGGCGTCCGATGAGCCCGCCCACTCCTTCATCGGCTCGCTCACGTCTCTTCGGCAGGCCGTGCTGTGGCCCGCCGCCACCGTGAGTGCGGGCGCGCTCCTGGTCTACGGCTCCTTCAATGCTTCCACGCTCCAACTCCAGCCGGTCCGCCCGGTGGTGGTGGTCACCCCCAGCCTCATCGGCCCCAACCCGCTCTCGACCGCCGCACCCGTGGGGCCCGGACCCGCGCTGGTCCGTTCCATCCCGCAGCGCATCCGGATCCCCACCATTTCCGTGAACGCCCCCTTCACCCCGCTGACGCTCGCCGCATCCGGCCAGCTCAACGCCCCACCGTCCAACGACAAGAACCTCGTGGGCTGGTACAACGGCGGCGCCACACCCGGCGAACGCGGCACGGCCATCGTCGCGGGCCACTTCGACACGAAGACGGGCCCTGCTGTGTTCGTGAACCTCAGCGCGCTCAAGAAGGGCAACAAGGTCGAGATCACCCGCGCGGACGGCAAGATCGCCACGTTCAAGGTCGACTCGGTGGAGTCGTTCAGCAAGGCGAAGTTCCCCAATGCCCGGGTGTACAACGACGCCTCGTCCGCCCAACTGCGGCTGATCACCTGCGGGGGCCAGTACGACCACAAGGTCAAGGACTACAAGGAGAACGTCGTGGTGTTCGCCCACCTCGAATCCTCGCGCAAGGCCTGACGAGCGGGTCCCCGGCGGGGCGGTCGGGGGAGAGGCGCTGCTACGCCCGCTCCTGGGGGTCGGCCAGCAGGGCGGCGAGGTTCGGTGGCCACAGGGCGTCGGGTGAGGCGGCCAACTCGTCGGGGGTCCACCAGCGCCAGCCGAGGATCCTGTCCGCGGCATGGGAGGCGGCGAGGTCGTCCGTCAGGTCGCGCCGGGGGCCGTGGGCCACGTAGATGTGCTCGTGCTGGTGCACGAGGATGCCCGCGCGGGTGAAGTCGTGCTCCCAGGTGCACAGAAGGCCGCCCGGTTCCAGATCCGTCCAGCCGGTCTCCTCGCGGAGCTCCCGCAGGGCACCCTCGCGGGGAGTCTCGCCCGGCTCCAGACCACCGCCAGGCATGGCCCAGTGGACGCCGACCTCCTCGTTGTCGTACCGGAAGAGGAAGACGGCACCCTCGGGGTCGAGTACGGCAACTCGCGCTGCTCGGCGGGACTTTCGCATCACCCCACCCTAGGGGTTGCCCGCGCACCGACCTCGGATTCGGCCCCGCACCCGCCCTCGTCGCCCAGTCGCGCGGCGAAGCCGTCGAGCAGTGAGCGCAGCCCGAGCTCGAAGAGGGCGTCGAGGTGGAGGTCGTACCCTCCCTGGGCTTCGAAGGCGGCGAGGACCTTGTTGAACACCGGGTATCTGCCGGACAACGCGATGGCCTGTAGCGAGGAGCCCTGGCCGTCCATCCACTGGTCGTCGGACATGCCCGTGGCGGACGCGGCCTGTGCCTCGCGTTCCAGGTTGACCGCGAGACCCTCGATATAGCTGTAGAACACCACGTGCAGGTCGAACATCGCGACGGGATCGAGACCGTGCCCGTCCAGGGCGCTGAGCAGCCACTCGGCGTGGACGATCAGATTGGGCAGCAGCAGCGGCCGGGTGAGCGGGCTCAGTTGGGCCAGCCAGGGGTGCCTGCGGAACAGTGCCCAGAAGGTCCGTGCGCCCAACTCCAGCCGGGCCCGCCAGCCTTCCGGCGGTTCGTCGGGGTACGTCTCCTCGCCGAAGGCGGTGTCGGCCATCAGCAGGACGAGGTCGTCCTTGCTGGTGATGTAGCGGTACGGGGACATCGCGGCGACCCCCAGGCGCGCCGCCACCCCCCGCATCGACAGTGCGGCCAGGCCTTCGGCGTCCGCGATCTCGATGGCGGCGCGGATGATCCGCTCGCGGGTCAGGTCACGGGCCGGGGCCGCCGCGGCCGGCGTAGCTGACATGTTCGCTCGGGTGCCGGCCTCCCCGGCGACGACCGTGCCGACTCTGGGGCGGGCCTCTACGAGTCCCTCCAGCCGCAGGGCCGTGAGCGCCTTGGTCGCGGTGGCGAGCGCGACCCCGTACTCCCGCGCGATCTGCCGCGTCGACGGCACGCGGTCGCCCGGAGCCAGCTCGCCACGGGAGATGCGGCCCCCGATCTCGGCGGCGATGCGCCGGAAGGGCGGCTCGGTGGGGAGAGGCATGTGGGCCCGCCTGTCGGTCGGTGAGTCTTCCGAGAATCTTCTCGCGGATCTCTCGCTGTACTAGCTCAGAGCCTAGCAGCGCAAAGCCCGCCCGACTCCCTACTGATCTAGGACAGTTGCCAGAAAAGTGCAGTTGGCAGGACTGTGTGTACGGCGTACATTCAGCTTGCGTACACCGTATGAAGGAGTTCACCGATGACGACTGTCCTCATCTCCGGCGGCGGAATCGCCGGATCCGCACTCGCCTACTGGCTGCACCGCCACGGCCTCAGCCCCACCGTCCTCGAACGCGCCCCCCGCCCCCGCTCCGGAGGCCAGGCCATCGACATCCGGGGCGTCGCCCTCGATGTGATGGACCGCATGGGCCTGCTGGACCGGGCCCGCGAGCTGCGGACACGCATGCGGGGCATGTCGGTGCTCGACGGCGACGGCAAAGAGATCCATCGTTCGACCGAAGGCGCCTACAGCAGCGGCCGGTTCGACAGCCCCGATATCGAGGTCCTGCGCGAGGACTTGGTGCGCCTGCTCAGCGAACAGGCCGCCGAACGAGCCGAGTTCATCTACGGTGACAGCATCTGCGCCCTCCACGAGCACGAGCAAGGGCACGCTGCCGGGATACACGTGGACTTCGCCAACGGCCCCTCCCGGACCTTCGACCTGGTCGTGGGGGCCGACGGTCTCCACTCGGGGGTGCGTCGACTGGTCTTCGGCCCCGAGCAGGACTTCATCCGGCACCTGGGCACATATCTCTCCGTCTTCAGCGCTGAAAACTTCCTGGACCTGGACAACTGGCAGGTCTGGCTGCGGGACGGTGACACCGGATTCGGCCTCATGCCCGTGCGGGACAACTCCGAGCTCAGGATCGCCGCGGGCTTCCGCTCCGAGCCCCTCGCCGACCAGGACACCGAGACCATGCGGCAGCGGGTCGTCGCCGGCCTCGCCTCGCTGTCCTGGGAAGGCTCCCGACTGGCGAAGGCCGCGGCAGAGGCCCCTGACTTCTTCTGTGACGCGATGGCCCAGATCCACATGGACCGCTGGTCACACGGCCGCGCCGCACTGATCGGCGACGCCGCCCACTGCCCGTCCCCGCTGTCGGGCCAGGGCACGAGTCTGGCGCTGGTGGGCGCGTACGTCCTCGCCGAGGAACTCGGACGCACACCCGGTGACCACGGCACGGCGTTCGCCCGCTACGAGGAGCGGATGCGTCCGTTCGTCGCCCTCAACCAGGCGCTGGCGACGGAGAATCCGGAGGGTCCGGCGAGCGAGGAGTCGATGGCCCGGGCCAAGAACGCGATCGCGCTCGACGCGTGAGAGCGGACACGTCAGGGCACAGGCGGGGCGGCGCTCGGACGTGTGGGAGCGCCGCCCTGACGGTGCCGGTTCGGATGCGTCAGACGTTCGCGTACACCCGGGTCGCGAACTCCGCGATCTGCGCGTCTGTGAGGTTCTTGGCCAGGTTGGCCTCCGTGATCATGCCGATGAGCTGATGGCCGTGCGCGACGTCGATCACCGGGAGGCGCTTGATCTGGTGCTGCTCCATGAGTGCGAGGGCCTCGTCGGCGGCCGCACCCGCGTCGATCCAGCGGAGCTCTCCGGAGAGGGAACCGGCCTGGACGGTGGCGGGGTCGATTGCCTCGGCACAGCACTGGACCACGATGTCGCGGTCGGTGATCAGGCCTGTGAGCCTGTTGTTGTCACCGCAGATGGGCAGGCAGCCGACGTTCAGGTCGCGCATCATGCGCGCCGCGTCCAGCAGGGACTGGTGCGCGCCGATGCACTGGACGCCGCTGGTCATGATGTCCCTGGCGGTGAGCTGGGATGTCCGGGTCATGATTCCCTTCCGTTCCCTTCCGTTCCGTCCTGTACGTCAGCGCTGCGGGGGCCTGTCCTGGCCCGTCTGGCCGGGCTGGTCGCCGCCGAGCTGCTCCTTGAGCTTGTCCTGGGCGGTGTCGACCTGCCCGGTGTACTTGTTCTGAGTCCGGTCGTCGACCATGTCGCCGGCTTTGTCGACGCCCTGCGAGGCGTGGTGCTCGTGGCCCTTCAGCATCTGCTTGATCTTGTCCATCATGGACATGGACGACCTCCTTGAGATGAGCCCCCGCCTTCCAGGGTCACCTCCCGCCCCGCCGCCCGCACCTTCGACGAAAATCCGTTGCCGCCCGGCGTGTGGTGCTGAAGGCTTCCCGCCATGTCCAGCAACGACGTGGCCGCACTCTTCTCGCACGGGCGGCTGACCACCATCCCCCGCAAACCCGCCCGTCGTGAGCAACTGCTCACGCATCTCGCCCACACCCTGTTCGAGCCGGGCCGTGACTACAGCGAGCCCGAGATCAACGACGCACTGCGCACGGTCCACGACGATGCCGCCGCGCTCCGCCGGTATCTGGTCGTCGCGGGACTGCTGGCCCGCACCAGGGACGGCAGCAGCTACCGGCGCGTCGCCCTGTCGCGGGCCTCGTAGGCATCGCCCAGGCCCCACGCCTGGTGCATCGCGTCGGCGAAGGCCCCCGCCAGCTTGTGCTCGCCCGACGGGCCGGGGTGGGTGCCGTCGTAGGTGTCGGTGTCGATGTCGTACGAGTCGGGCGTGGACGCCAGCAGCAGCGGGGCGGTGTCGGAGTCCACGTCGGCCACCGTCTTGGCGAGCAGCTCGTTGAAGCGCGCGCACTCGACGGCGAAGGGAGCGTCCGTCAGCGCCCGCACATTGGGGATGACGGGCAGCAGCACGGCCCTGACGTGCGGATTCGCGGTGCGGGCCGCATCGACGAAGGCGCGGACGTTCTGGGCTGTCTGGACGCTGCTGGTGTAGAAGCCGAGGTCTATCAGGCCCAGCGAGACGAGCAGCACGTCCGCGCGGGCCGTGCGCACCGCGTCCGCGATCAGCGGAGCCATGTGCAGCCAGCCCTCGCCCCAGCCGGCCAGATGCCGACGGGCGTGGGCGGGGAAGTCGGGATCGGCGTAGTCCGTCGAGACGGCGGCGTCGGCGGTGGCGTCGTACAGCTCGGAGCGCGGTCCGACGATCTTGTACGGTCCGCCGAAGGACCGGTTGAGGTGCTGCCACATCCGATAGCGCCAGGTGTAGTCGCCGGCGCGTCCGATGGTCATGGAGTCACCGACGAACATGAAACGCATGGGCCCTATCATCGCCGACCCCCGCGGGGTGCGGTCCTGACCGGTGACGTGACGATGGACACTTGGGGGCATGCGTTCGTTGCGTAGGACTCCGATCTCCGCTGCCGCCGCCGCTGCCGTCCTGCTGGTGGGCGGTGCCGTCGCCGTGCCCGCCGCCCCGGCGGTGGCCGACGACGGTGACGACGGGGGCTTCACGATCAAGGACCCCCGGATCACCGAATCCAGCGGCCTCGCCGCGAGCCGCGCCCACCCGGGCATCTACTGGACGCACAACGACCAGGACGAGCCCAGGGTCTTCGCCGTCGACGCGAAGACCGGAAAGACCGTGGCCACCGTCACCCTCCAGGGCGTCGGCAAACCCCGCGACATGGAGGCCGTCTCGGTCGGCCCGGACGGCGATGTCTACGTCGGCGACATCGGCGACAACCTGAACGGAAGCTGGGACCATGTCTGGATCTACCGCTTCCCCGAGCCGCGCGAGCTGAAGGACACCACGGTCCGCGCCACGCAGTACACGGTGAAGTACGCCGACGGGCCGCGTGACGCCGAGGCGCTGATGGTCCATCCGAAGACCGGTCGCGTCTACATCGCCAGCAAGAAGGACGGCGGGGGAGGGCTGTACGAGGGCCCTGAGCGGCTGGTGAAGAACGGCACCAACGTCTTCCGCAGGATCGGTGAGGTGCCGTGGGTGACGGACGGCGCGTTCTCGCCGGACGGCAAGGAGCTGGTGCTGCGCTCCTACTTCAGCGCCCGTGGTTACGAGTGGAGCGACGGGCACCTCGGCGCCGACCACGCGGTCAGCGCTCCGCTGCAGGGCCAGTCCGAGTCGGTGACGTACACGTCCGACGGCAAGGCGCTGATGTTCGGCACGGAGGGCGAACAGAGCGAGGTGGTCCGCCGGGAGCTGCCCGGCAAGGACGGCGACGGCAGGGGCGGAGGGACGGACTCGCCGCAGGGGTCCGCGAGCGGCGGGGCTTCCGGTGCCGACGGTGACGGGAGTGGGAAGCAACTGGCCGTGCCTGCCGGTCTGCTGGTCGCCGTGGCGGTGGTGGTGCTGGCGGTTCGCGCCAGGCGGCGGGGCGCTCGGTAGGCGGCCCGCACGGGGCGGAGTGGGCGGGACGCCCGGCGACGGGACGGGGGCTTCGTCCCGTCGCCGGACACGTCGCCGCCGTGGAACCGTGCCTGAACTGAGCCTGTGCCAGGCCGATTCGCCGCTCTTCGGCAGCTGCCCGTCGTCCATGTCCGGGATGCCGGACCATGTGCCGCCGCGACGTGTGCCAGCAGATACGGGCGAGCTCGGCGCCCGCCTGGCGTCAAAAGCCGGAGCCCGGGGCACCCGGTCGGGAGCGGGGAGACATCGTCCCGACCGGGCGGGCCCCGGGCCCGCGCCATGGTTCGCGCACCTTGGGCCTCGGGGCCGTGGTGCGGCGTTCTGTTCGGTTCCGTTCAGCTCTGCTTGCTCTGCTGTGCTTGCTCTGCGGTGCTCGCTCGGGTCAGATCAGGTCAGCCCTCCGGGCACTCCTTCCAGGCCAGCCGGTACACGGTGTTGATCTCGCCGTCCGTCGAGTCCATCGTCATGAAGCTGACCTTCGACGGGCTGGACGTGCCCGCCTTCACCCGGAGTTCGGTGTTGATGTTGAAGTTGCGCTTCACACCGCAGGGGGCCCAGACCAGCTGCCCCCACTCGGTGGTGTCGGTGGCCTGCCAGTTGTCGTCGTACGGCCCGACGAAGTTGTGGTTCCTGGCCGCCGTGTCGGGCGAACCCTGGAAGTAGTAGGAGGCCTTCTGGATGGCGCTGGCGCCGCGCTGGAGGGCGGCGTAGCCGCGGTAGTCCGCGCTGGCGACGGCGTAGGTGAAGCCCGACGGGACATGGACGATCAGGTTGAGCTGGCAGTTCTTGCGGAAGTCGGTGGGGTCGGCGTTGCCCCCGACCTTGGCCAGGTAGTCGCTGTAGGTGACGGTGAACGCGGTGTTGTCCGGGGAGACCGCGACCGCGGCGGTCCCCTCCTTGCACCCTGATCCGTTCACCGTGGCGATCTCGATGACGATCTTGTCCGGGGGCGCGACGATGGTGGCACTCGATGCGCTGGCGGTGCCGGCGTTGCCGGCGACGAGTGTGGAGGCGAGTACCGCCGTGACGGCGGCGCCGGTGCGTAAGGCACGGGGCATGCTGAGCGCTCCGATCGGTGATGGTGGTCGGTGGCCTATCGGTGGTGCACGCGATGCAGTTGATGCACGTGGTGAACCGTGGGGGGTCCAGCCGATCCCATGACGCGCATGGCACTGCGTCGGATCGCTGCCGATCGTAGGGAGGGAGCAGGGCGCCCGATAGGGCGGATATCAGCCGTACGCACACGCGGCCTACACGCTACCTACACGTAACTGGCACCACAGTGCGCACGGCGAACGCCGGCGAGGGCCCGGCCTATGTGGCCGGGCCCTCGCTACGGGTGGAGTCGTACGTCGTCCGTCTACAGCTTCTCGATGACGTAGTCGACGCAGGCCGTCAGGGCCTGGACGTCCGCCGGGTCGATCGCCGGGAACATCGCGACCCGGAGCTGGTTGCGCCCCAGCTTGCGGTACGGGTCGGTGTCCACGATCCCGTTCGCGCGCAGCACCTTCGCGATCGCCGCCGCGTCGATCTCGTCCGAGAAGTCGACGGTGCCGATGACCTGCGAGCGCTTCGCCGGGTCGGCGACGAACGGCGCCGCGTGCTTCGACTCCTCGGCCCAGCCGTAGAGCGCCCGTGCGGAGGTGGCCGTGCGGCGCACCGCCCAGTCCAGACCGCCCTGGCCGTTGATCCACTTGAGCTGCTCGTTGAGCAGGAAGAGAGTCGACAGCGCCGGGGTGTTGTAGGTCTGGTTCTTGCGGGAGTTGTCGATCGCCGTGGGGAGGCTGAAGAACTCCGGGACGTGCCGCCCGGAGGCATGGATCCGCTCGGCACGCTCCAGCGCGGCGGGCGAGAACACCCCGATCCACAGGCCGCCTTCGGAGGCGAAGGACTTCTGTGGCGCGAAGTAGTAGACATCGGTCTCGGCGATGTCGACCGGCAGACCACCGGCGCCGGACGTGGCGTCCACCAGCACCAGCGCGCCGTCGTCGGCCCCCGCGACCCTCTTGAGCGGGGCGGCGACACCGGTCGAGGTCTCGTTGTGGGTGAAGGCGTAGACGTCGGCGCCCGCCTCGGCACGCGGCTCAGGGTGCGTACCCGGGTCCGAGGAGATTACGGTCGGCTCGGCCAGCCAGGGGGCCAGCTTCGCGGCTTTGGCGAACTTCGACGAGAACTCGCCGAAGGTGAGGTGCTGCGACTTGTTCTCGATGAGACCGTGCGTCGCGATGTCCCAGAAGGCGGTGGAGCCGCCGTTGCCGAGGATCACCTCGTAGCCGTCGGGGAGCTGGAACAGCTCGGACACTCCCTCACGCACCGCGCCGACCAGGTTCTTGACCGGGGCCTGGCGGTGGGACGTACCGAGCAGAGACGTACCGGTGGCGGCCAGGGCGTCCAGCGCCTCCGTCCGCACCTTGGAGGGGCCTGCGCCGAAACGGCCGTCGGCGGGCTTGATGTCAGCGGGAATCTGGATATCGGCCACGAGCCGGAGCCTAGTCGGTTCTGCCAGGTCGCAGGGGGCGTTGTCCGGCGGATGAGACAACTGATCACGGGTCGGGACGCCGTGGCGTGCACGGGCGTGTGCACGAACGGGACGGGGCGACGCGTGGGCCGGGACGGGCACCGTGCACGGAGGGGGTTCACCCGATCGTGCGGGCGGGAAGGCGTGAGCAGGAGCAGGCTGGGCGCATGGCGGCAGGGCGGTAGCAGAGGAGGAGGCTCATGGCGGGCCTGGCGCGGGACCTTGCGGGCCTGGCGCGGGACCTTGCGGGGCTTGAGCGGGACCGCGGGGCGCTGGAACGCGACCTCAGAGCCGCCCTGCGCGGAGAGGTGGACTTCACCTCGGCCGCGCGGGCGCTGATGACCATGGACGCGTCCAACTACCGCCGCGTCCCTGACGGTGTCGTCGCCCCGCGCGACGCGGACGACGTCGCCGCCGCGCTGGCCGTCTGCCGCGGCCACGAGGTGCCGGTGGTGGCGCGCGGCGCCGGGACCTCGATCGCGGGGCAGGCCACGGGCACGGGTGTGGTGCTCGACTTCACCCGCCATATGAACGCCGTCGTCGACGTGGATCCGCGGTCCCGCACGGCGGTGGTCCAGCCTGGCGCGGTGCTCGACACGCTGCGTGCCGCCGCGGGTGCCCACGGACTGACGTTCGGGCCCGATCCCTCCACCCACAGCCGCTGCACGCTCGGCGGGATGATCGGCAACAACGCCTGCGGCTCCCACTCGGTGGCCTGGGGGACCACCGCGGACAACGTTCACGGACTGTCGGTGGTGACCTACGGGGGCAGGCGCCTGCGCCTCGGACGCGGCGGTGGCAGTGGCGGCCTGGAGGATCCCGGGTCCGCGCCGACCGGGCTGCGAGAGCTGGTCGACCGCCATCTGGCCCTGCTGCGGACCGGCTTTCCCCAGGGACTGCCCCGCCGCATCTCCGGCTATGCGCTTGACGCCCTGCTGCCCGAGAACGGCGCCGATCTCGCCCGCGCCTTCTGCGGCAGTGAGGGCACGCTGGCGGTGCTGACGGAGGCGACCGTACGGCTCGTCGAGTCCCCGCCGCACCGCGCCCTCGCGGTGATCGGCTACGCGGACGAGTCCGCCGCCGCCGACGCGACGCCCGGTCTGCTGCCGTTGCGGCCGCTGACCGTGGAGGGCATGGCGGCCGACCTCGTGCCCGAACCGGACGCGCTGCCCCGGGGCGGTGCCTGGCTGTTCGTGGAGACGGGCGGCGCCACCGCCGCCGAGGCCAGGACACACGCGGAGGAGGTCCTTCGGGCCGCCGACGCGCTGGACGGCGCCGTGGTCACCGACCCGGCCGGGCAACGGGCGCTGTGGCGGGTACGGGAGGACGCGGCCGGCACCGCCACGCGTATGCCGGACGGCACCGAGGCCTGGCCCGGCTGGGAGGACTGCGCGGTGCCCCCGGCCCGGCTCGGCTCCTATCTGCGGGACTTCAGGAGACTGCTGGCCCAGCACGGCCTGCGCGGCACACCGTACGGGCACTTCGGCGACGGCTGCATCCATGTCCGTATCGACTTCGACCTGCTGAGCCCGCCGGGGGTACGGCGCTTCCGTGACTTCTCGGAGGACCTGGCCGGTCTCGTGGTGGCGCACGGCGGCTCGCTGTCGGGCGAGCACGGGGACGGACAGGCGCGGGCGGAGCTGCTGCCGAGGATGTACGGGGACGAACTGGTGGGCCTCTTCGGCCGGTTCAAGGACCTGTGGGACCCGGCTGGCGGGCTCAACCCGGGCATGCTGGTCCGACCGGCCCGGTTGGACGAGAACCTCAGGTTCGCCGTGCTGCCGGGGACTCCGGTCGACGTGGAGTTCGGCTATCCGCAGGACGGCGGGGACTTCGCGGGGGCGGTGAGGCGCTGTGTGGGTGTCGCCAAATGCCGTGTGGCGGACGGCAGTCCGGGGCCCGACGTGATGTGTCCGTCGTTCCGTGCGACCGGCGCTGAGCAGCACTCCACGCGTGGCCGGGCCCGGCTGCTGCACGAGATGCTGGCCGGCGAGGTGGTGACGGACGGCTGGCGGTCGCGGGAGGTACGGGACGCGCTCGACCTGTGCCTGTCCTGCAAGGGCTGCCGCAGTGACTGCCCGGTCGGCGTCGACATGGCCACGTACAAGGCGGAGTTCCTGCACCACCACTATGCCGGCCGCAGACGGCCCGCGGCGCACTACACGATGGGACGCCTGCCGCAGTGGCTGCGCGCCGCCGCCCCGTACGCCCCGGCCCTCAACGCCGCGGCCCGGATCCCGCCGCTGGCCGCGCTGGTGAAACGCCTGTCGGGTGTGGCGCCCGAGCGTGACCTGCCGGTCCTGGCGCGCCGCACCTTCACGTCCTGGTGGCGCGGTGGCGAAGGCGCGGTGCGGGAAGGGGCCGTCGACGGTCCTGTGCTGTGGCCCGACACCTTCACCGAACACCTCTCGCCCTCGGTGGGCCGCGCGGCGGTCGCCGTGCTCCAGGCGGCCGGACTCGAGGTGTCCCTGCCGCCGGGCCCGGTCTGCTGCGGACTGACCTACGTCTCGACCGGCCAACTCGACCGCGCCCGCACCGTGATGCGCCGCGCCCTGGACACCATGGCCCCGGCCCTGGACCGCGGAGCCCCCGTCGTCGTACTCGAACCGAGCTGCGCGGCGACCCTCAGGACCGACCTGCCCGAGCTGCTCCACGAAGACCCGCGCGCCCGGTCCCTGGCCGACTCCGTACGCACCTTCGCGGGCGCCCTGGAGGAGTACGCCCCCTCATGGACCCCGCCCCGCGTCGACCGCCCGGTGGTCGGCCAGACCCACTGCCACCAGCACGCCATCCTGGGCGACGCCCCGGAACGCCGTCTGCGCGACCGCGCCGGCCTCACCGGAGAGCTGAGCGGTGGCTGCTGCGGCCTCGCCGGCAACTTCGGCTTCGAACGCGGCCACTACGCGGTGTCGGTGGCCTGCGCCGAGGACCGGCTGCTGCCCTCGGTCCGGGCCGCCGTGGCGGCGGGCGGCGCTGCGGTGGTGCTGGCGGACGGCTTCTCCTGCCGCACGCAGCTGGAGCAGCTGGCGGGACGGAGGGGGCGGCATCTGGCGGAGGTGCTGGCGGAGGGGCTGGAAGCGGAGGGCCTTGGAGAAGGGGTCGACCGGTGAGCCGACTCCGGCGGAATCCCGGTGCGGTGCTGCGGGCGTGTCCCACTCTTCGGCACGGACGTCGACCTCAGCGGTGCACCATTCGAACCCGGCGTCACGACCGACGAGTTCCCCCGAGGCTGAGCCCGCCCCCTGGGCCACGCGCGTCTCACACCACCGGATGGCGCTCCACCAGGTGCCCGTATCCCCCGGCATCCCACACCAGCACGCGGAACTCGCGCAGGCTGAGGGCGCCGCGTGGCAGTCCGGGGCCGTCCGGGAAGTGGACGGTGCCGCAGCGCGTGCAGTACCAGGCGTCCGACCACACGGCCTCCGCGGCGGGCTGACCGGCTGCGATCCTGCGGGAGGCGGCGCGGTGCCTGGCGGCCATGAGGAGCAGCAGGACCGCGGCGACCAGGGCGATCGCCGAAATCCAGGCCAGGAACAGGAACTCGGGCTGGTGCGCGGTGGTCTCGGGCGCCGGGCCGTTCACGAACCCCGAACCGTAGAAGTCCTTGGGCGAGGCCGGTTCGTCCTCGAACCACTCACCGCCCAGGGCCCCGCCGACGAACGTGCCGATGGCCGCGAGGACGGCGACCACGCCGAGGCAGCCCCACCCGTTGGGGCTCGCCGGCGGAGCGGGCGCCAGTCCCTTGGTCAGTCCGGTGCTCACCGAGCGCACCGTGCGGTGCCCCTCGCTGTTGGTCGACACCTCGGCCACGGTGTCCAGGCCGGACCGGTACACGGCGGGCACCGCCGTCACGCGGTCCGTGAGCCCGCATCCGGGGCAGGGGTGCAGGCGCCCCCGTCTGACATAGTCCACCCTCGTCACAGTTCCCCCCGTTGACCCCCGGTCGAGTATTCCCACACGGTAGCTGCACAGGGGCGGTTGAGCCCGCTCAGGTGAAGAGCTGTTCCAGCACCCGCGCCACACCGTCCTCCTCGTTGGTCACCGTGTGCCGGGCCACGGCCGCGAGCACGTCCGGGTGGGCGTTCCCCATGGCGTAGCCCGTGCCCGCCCAGCCCAGGAACGAGAGGTCGTTGGGCATGTCCCCGAAGGCGACGACCTCGGATGCGCTGATGCCCCGCTCGGCGCACAGGGCCGCGAGGGCGGCGGCCTTGGTGACGCCCGCCGCGCTGATCTCCAGGAGGCCGCGCCCGCCCGAGTGGGTGAACTGGGCTTCTCCGCCGGCCGCCTGCTCGGCCAGGGCGACCAGTGCCTCCGCCTCGAACCGGGTGGAGTGGGCGAGGAGCTTGACGATGGGTGTGTCCAGCAGCCACAGGTCGGCCAGCGAGGCCACGGGGGACTCGGCGCCGAGGTGCTCCCCGTGGCGGAGCTGGTAGGCCGGTTCGTACCGGATCTGGTGGCCGGTCTCCACGGCGAAGCCGAGGCCGGGCGCTGACTCGGCCAGCATCGTCGCCACGCGGCGGGCGGTGAGAAGGGACAGGTCGCGGGAGCTGATGACGGTACGGGGCGCGATGTCGTACAGCTGCGCGCCGTTGCTGCACACCGCGATCCCGGTCACCCCGGTCGCGACGGCGACGGCGTCGATGTAGCGCGGCGGGCGGGCGGTGACGATGACCACCTCTGCCCCGGCGTCCACGGCGGCGCGCAGGGCGCGCACGGTGCGCGGTGAGATGCTTCCGCCCCGGCGCAGAAGGGTGCCGTCGAGGTCGGTGGCGATCAGTCGGGGGTGGGGCATGGCTCATCGTATCGAGGGGTGACGGGCCGCGGCCGGGGAGATGCGTGGTCGAAGGCGATCCGCGGGAAGTGCCGGTGGCACCCGCTCGCTTTCTGTCCGCCCCTGCTTCCGTCAGCGTTTTTCCCAACTCCGCACGCAGTTGAGGGTGTTCCGCGGCCCTCTGCACGGCCGGCGCCGCACGGAACTCCCGTCGTGCCCGAGACCGCGCCCCTGCCGCCGCGCACGACGGCCCGAGGCGGCGCCGGATCTCCATCTCCAGGCGTGTGCGGTGTGGTTCTCGGGGCGGGACTGTGTGCCGGTGTCTTTGCTCACCTCCCCGCAAGGACATCCACGGGCCCGTCCAAAGGCTGTTCAGTCGCTGAGGTGGACCGTGAGCCGGGTCTCCGTATCGCTGATGTTGACCGCGTCGACGAAGCCCCGGGCCTTGCGGTACTTGCCCGTGCCGCCGTTGATCGCGAAGGTGATCTCGCCGGCGTCCGTCCCGGTGAACGTGATCAGGCTCTGGAGGGTGAGGGCGCCCTTGGAGAGCTTCAGGGTGGCCAGGCACTGCATGTCGTACTCGTCACCGGGAGCCGTTCGGGTCAGTGTGCAGACCTCGCCGTACGTGCCGACCTCGTCGTCGTTCCGGAGCAGCGCGCCGCCGTTGATGAACTCGTCCCCCTGGGAGAGCTCGCCGGAGCCGTCGACATCGATGAAGCTGTTCTGCGCTGTCCGTGCCAGCAGGACGAAGACCTCCTCCCCCTTGTCCCGCCCGTCCGGTCCGGACGAACCGCTGTCCCTCTCGTGTCTCTCGCGTCCTGACGGGTCCACCGTGTCATCGGCGGCCGAGGCGGGCTGAGCGCCCATCAGAAGGGCGACGGCCAGTCCCGCGCCCACGGTCCTGGCGGCTTGCTTGAGGCGAGGCACGATGAGGCTCCCAGGGCTGGAGGCGGTCGGTTGCCAGGCCAGCTTCCGGTGCGCGGAAGGGCGCCGCGACTTCGGGTGGCCATACAGGTGACGTCTCCTCAGGGGTCTGGAGGGCGCGGGTCTGCGGGTGCGTCACGGCTCAGTGCCGGCGGATGAGTTCACGGGCCAGCCGTACCAGTGCTCCGACCGAGGGATGGGGGGCGCCGGCCCGCCAGGCCAGGAGGACCGGGACGGTCGGTGCGTCGGTCAGGGGGCGGTAGGTCACTCCGGGGCGCGGATACAGGGACTCCGTCGAGGTCGATGAGACCCCCGCTCCCCGGCCCGCCGCGATGGCGGTCAGCCAGTCGTCGGTGTTGGCGACGGTCACGGCCGACGGCGGACGGGCGTCGGAGGGCCACAGATCGAGCGTCGTCGTTCCTGCGACCGGGTTGAGCACGATGGGCTCGGTGGCCAGGTCCGCGAGGGTGAGCGTGGTGTGCTCCGCGAGCGGGCCGTCGGAGGTGATCGCCGCCACGCGCGGTTCGGTGAAGAGCAGTTCGGTGACGAGACCGGGCGTGTCGACCGGCCCGCGCAGCACCGCCGCGTCCACCTCGCCACGGGCGAGGCCCGCCGTGCGGTCGTCGATGCGCAGCAGCTCCAGCGGGGTGTCCGGGTGCTCCTGCTGCCAGCGTCGCAGCAGGGGGGTGGTGTACGGGCCGAGTGCCGCCCAGGCGTGCCCGAGCCGTAGAGGACGGCGGCGCAGCAGGCTGGTGTCGATGGCGTCCTCGAAGGCGGTGACGGCCGCCGCGGCCTTGTCGCGGAAGGCGCGGCCTTCGGGGGTGAGGTCGAGGTGGTGGGTGGAGCGGTCGACGAGCCGGACGCCGAGATGGTGTTCCAGGGCGGCCAGTGTGCGTGAGACGGCGGGCTGGGTGAGGTGCAGTGCGGCGGCTGCCCTGGTGAGGTTCCGTTCCTCCGCGATGGCGAGGAAGCAGCGCAGATGACGCAGCTCGATGCTCATGCGTGCGGAGCATAACCGCAGACCAGAATGCATTTCACGCGCGACGCGGGAGGTGCGTAGCGTGGAGGAGGGAAACCTGTACGTGGCACGAAGGGATCGGGGAGCGGTGGAAGCGGTGAGTGGAGGCCCGGGTACCGGCACGGGCACGGAACAGGCTGCCGCCGCCACCGTCGCGCTGCCCGAGGCCGCCGGCTCGCTGGCCGGAGCGCCGGGTGGGCACCTTGGGGCCGGGGGGTTCGGGCCCGTCGCCCTCGTCGTCGCCGGAGCGCTGTCCGTGCAGTTCGGCGCCGCCATCGCCGTGATGCTGATGCCGGTCGCGGGCGCCGTAGGGGTGGTCACCCTGCGGCTCGTGCTCGGTGCCGCCGTCATGCTGCTGGTCTGCCGGCCCCGGCTGCGTGGGTACGGCCGGGCCGACTGGGGGACGGTGCTCGCTTTCGGTACCGCCATGGCGGCCATGAACATGGTCTTCTACCAGGCCGTGGAGCGTATCCCGCTGGGGGTGGCCGTCACCCTGGAAGTGCTGGGACCGCTCACGCTCTCGGTGCTGGTCTCACGCAGGCTCATCAACCTCCTGTGGGCCGGGCTGGCCCTCGGCGGTGTCGCCCTGCTCGGCGGCGGAGGGTTCGGCGGGGCCGGGCTGGATCCGGTCGGAGTGGCCTGCGCCCTCGCGGCGGGCGTGATGTGGGCCGCGTACATCGTCTTCAGCGCCCGCACCGGGCGCCGCTTCCCGCAGGCGGACGGGCTGGCCCTCGCCATGGGCGTCGGGGCGGTGCTCAGTCTGCCGCTCGGGATCGCCGTGGCGGGTGACGCGCTCCTGGTGCCGTCCACGATCGGGCTCGGGCTCGCGGTCGCGCTGATGTCGTCCGTGCTGCCGTACACGCTGGAACTTCTCGCGCTGCGCAGGCTCCCCGCGCAGACCTTCGCCGTGCTGATGAGCCTGGAACCGGCGGTGGCCGCGACGGCCGGGTTCCTGCTGCTCGACCAGGCCCTGTCCTGGGCCGATGTACTGGCGATCGCGCTGGTCATCGCTGCCAGCATGGGGGCGGTGCGCACGCAGACGCGTCGCGCCCGCGGGGCCGATCGGGGAGAACCCCGCGAGGCGGCCACGGGAAACCCGGGAAAAAAGTAAAGCAAGCACGCTTGATTGTTTCTGTGCGCGCTGCCATGCTCCGGGGCACTGGTCCCATGCCGGAGGCCGAGGGACATGTCCCGAGGGGAGCGCACTGTGTCCGACCCTGCCGTCGTGCTCGACGACCTGCGTACGGAGAGCGAGGAACTCGACCGGATCGTCGCCGACTTGGGTGAGGAACGCTGGGCCGCGGCCACGCCGGCCCCCGGGTGGGACATCGCCCACCAGATCTCCCACCTCGCCTGGACCGACGAGGTCGCGCTGCTCGCCGTCACCGACGCGGGTGCGTTCGCCAAGCACGTCGAGAAGGCCCTCACCGAGCCCGACGCCTTCGTCGACCGCGCGGCCGAAGCCGGAGCGGGGCAGCCGCCCGCCGAGCTGCTCACCCGCTGGCGCGAGGGCCGTGAGCGGCTGGAGCAGGCGCTGCGCGCCGCTCCTCCCGGGTCGCGTTTCCCCTGGTACGGACCGCCCATGAGCGCCACATCGATGGCCACCGCCCGGCTGATGGAGACCTGGGCACACGGCCAGGACATCGCCGACGCCCTCGGGGTCGTACGCGAACCGAGCACCCGGCTGCGGCATATCGCGCACATCGGGGTCCGCGCCCGCGACTACGCCTACTTCGTACGCGGACTCGAACCACCGCAGGGGCAGTTCCGGGTGGAGCTCACCGGGCCCGGTGGCGAGTTGTGGACATACGGGCCGGATGACGCGCCCCAGAAGGTCACCGGGCCGGCCCTGGACTTCTGCCTGCTGGTGACCCAGCGGGCGCACCGCGACGATCTCGCCGTACGGGCGGAGGGCGCGGACGCGGACGCGTGGCTGGACATCGCGCAGGCCTTCGCAGGGCCGGCCGGTCAGGGCCGTACGCCGAAGGGGGCCTGAGCGGTGGGGGAGCCCGCACAAGAGCCCGCAGAGCCCGCAGAGCCCGCAGAGCCCGCCGGGCCCGCAAAGGAGCTCGCGCGACAGCCCGCACGCGGGACACCGGGGGAGCCGCTGCGGATCGGCAACGCCTCCGGCTTCTACGGTGACCGTTTCGATGCCGTGCGCGAGATGCTCACCGGCGGCGAACTCGACGTCCTCACCGGCGACTACCTTGCCGAGCTCACCATGCTCATCCTCGGCCGCGACCGGATGAAGGACCCCCGCCTCGGCTACGCGAAGACCTTCCTGCGGCAGCTCGAAGAGGGCCTCGGGCTCGCCCACGAGCGCGGGGTGCGGATCGTCGCCAACGCGGGCGGGCTGAACCCCGCCGGCCTCGCCGACGCCGTGCGTGAACTGGCCGGCCGGGTCGGGGTGCCGGTGCGTGTCGCCCATGTCGAGGGCGACGACCTCTCCGCCCGTTTCCCGGACGCGCTCGCCGCCAACGCCTACCTCGGCGGCGGCGGGATCGCCGAGTGCCTGCGCGCCGGGGCGGATGTCGTCGTCACCGGCCGGGTCACCGACGCCGCCCTCGTCACCGGGCCCGCCCAGTGGCACTTCGGCTGGCGGCCGGGCGACCCCGGACATGACGACGCGCTCGCGGGCGCCGTGGTCGCCGGGCATCTGCTGGAGTGTGGGACCCAGACGACGGGGGGCAACTACGCCTTCTTCGCCGGGCTTTCCCATGGGCATGACCTGCGGCGACCCGGATTCCCGGTCGCCGAGCTGTATGCCGACGGCTCGTCTGTGATCACCAAGCACCCCGGCACGGGTGGGGTCGTGGACATCGGCACCGTCACGGCGCAGCTCCTGTACGAGACCGGGGGCGCCCGTTACGCGGGCCCCGACGTCACCGCCCGCCTCGACTCCGTACGGCTCACGCAGGAAGGACCCGACCGGGTCAGGGTCTCCGGGGTGCGTGGCGAGGCACCGCCGCCCACGCTGAAGACCGGTCTGGTCAAGCTGGGCGGCTGGCGCAACGAGGTGGTGTTCGTGCTCACCGGTCTCGATGTCGAGGCCAAGGCGGAGCTGGTGCGGGCACAGGTCGAGGACGCCTTCGACCGAGCCAAGTCCCGCCCTCGGCAGATCCGTTGGGAGCTGGCCCGCACCGATCGGCCTGACGCGGGCACGGAGGAGACGGCCAGCGCCCTGTTGAGGCTCGTGGTCCGGGACCCGGACGCGGCGGCCGTGGGCCGGGTGGTCAGCGGCGCCGCGATCGAGCTGGCGCTCGGCAGCTACCCCGGCTTCCATGTGACGGCTCCGCCCGGCAAGGGCGCGCCCTACGGCGTGTTCGACACGGCCTACGCGGACGCGGGGTCGGTCGCGCACATCGCCGTACTGCCGGACGGGCAGCGGCTGGCCGTCACGGCACCGCACCGCACCCAGGAGCTCGCGCCGGTCCCGGAGCCGGAGCTGCCCGCGTCGCTGCCGCCCGGTCCGGTGCGCCGCGCACCGCTGGGCCTGGTGGCCGGGGCCCGCAGCGGCGACAAGGGTGGGGACGCCAATGTGGGCGTGTGGGTCGCCACGGATGCCGCGTGGCGCTGGCTCGCCCATGAGCTGACCGTGCCGCGCCTTCGCGAACTCCTTCCGGAGGCGGCTGACCTGACCATCGAACGGCATGTCCTGCCGAACCTGCGGGCGCTGAACTTCGTCGTCCGCGGGCTGCTCGGCGAGGGCGTCGCCTCCCAGGCGCGCTTCGACCCCCAGGCGAAGGGCCTCGGGGAGTGGCTGCGGGCGCGGCATGTCGAGATCCCGGAGTCCCTGCTGTGACCGCACCCGAGAAGACTCCCGCGTCGACCCCCGCACCGGAGGTGACCCCGTGACCGTACTCGCCAGCACACTGGACAGCACGTCTCCCGAATACGCCGCCCAGCGCGCCGCCATGCTCGCCAAGCTGGACGCACTCGACACCGAACACGCCAAAGCCCTCGCGGGCGGCGGCGAGAAGTACATCGCCCGGCACCGGGGGCGCGGCAAGCTGCTCGCCCGGGAGCGCATCGAGCTGCTGCTCGACCCGGACACACCGTTCCTCGAGCTGTCACCGCTCGCCGCCTGGGGCAGCGACTATCCCGTCGGCGCCTCCATCGTCACCGGGATCGGCACCATCGAGGGCGTCGAGTGCCTGGTCACGGCGAACGACCCGACCGTACGCGGCGGCGCCAGCAACCCCTGGACCCTCAAGAAGATCCTGCGGGCCCACGAGGTCGCGTTCGCCAACCGGCTGCCCCTCGTCAGCCTGGTCGAGTCCGGTGGCGCGGACCTGCCCAGCCAGAAGGAGATCTTCATCCCGGGCGGCGCGCTGTTCCGCGACCTCACCCGGCTGTCCGCCGCCGGAATCCCCACCATCGCCGTGGTCTTCGGCAACTCGACCGCGGGCGGGGCGTACGTGCCCGGGATGTCCGACCACACGGTCATGATCAAGGAGCAGTCGAAGGTCTTCCTCGGCGGGCCGCCGCTGGTGAAGATGGCCACCGGTGAGGAGAGCGACGACGAGTCGCTCGGCGGCGCAGAGATGCACGCCCGCACCTCCGGGCTCGCCGACCACTACGCCGTCGACGAGCTCGACGCCCTGCGCCACGCCCGTCGTATCGTCGCCCGGCTCAACCACCGCAAGGCGCACCCCGACCCGGCCGCCGCGGAGCCGCCCAAGTACGACGGCGAGGAGCTGCTCGGCATCATCCCCGAGGACCTCAAGACTCCCTTCGACCCGCGCGAGGTGATCGCCCGGCTCGTGGACGCCTCGGACTTCGACGAGTTCAAACCCCTCTACGGGACCAGCCTGGTGACCGGCTGGGCCCGGCTGCACGGTTACCCCGTCGGCATCCTCGCCAACGCGCAGGGTGTGCTGTTCAGCGCCGAGTCGCAGAAGGCCGCGCAGTTCATCCAGCTAGCCAACCAGCGCGACATCCCCCTGCTCTTCCTGCACAACACCACCGGTTACATGGTCGGCAAGGAGTACGAGCAGGGCGGGATCATCAAGCACGGCGCGATGATGATCAACGCGGTGTCGAACTCCAAGGTCCCGCACCTGTCCGTCCTCATGGGCGCGTCGTACGGCGCCGGGCACTACGGCATGTGCGGCAGGGCCTACGATCCGCGCTTCCTCTTCGCCTGGCCCAGCGCCAAGTCCGCGGTCATGGGCCCGCAGCAGCTCGCCGGTGTGCTGTCGATCGTGGCCCGGGCGTCCGCCGCCGCGAAGGGGCAGCCGTACGACGACGAGGCGGACGCCGCCCTGCGGGCGATGGTGGAGCAGCAGATCGAGGCGGAGTCGCTGCCCGCGTTCCTGTCCGGGCGCATCTACGACGACGGTGTCATCGATCCGCGCGACACCCGCACCGTTCTCGGGATCTGCCTGTCCGCCATCCACACGGCCCCGGTCGAAGGCGCCCGTGGCGGCTTCGGCGTCTTCCGGATGTGAGGCCCTGATGACCGCGATGACTCCCATGACCCCGATGACCTCGGAATCTCCGATGATCGAGACACTGCTCGTCGCCAACCGCGGCGAGATCGCCTGCCGAGTCTTCCGCACCTGCCGTGAGCTGGGCATCGCCACCGTCGCCGTGTACTCGGACGCGGACGCCGACGCCCTGCACGTACGGGAGGCCGACGCGGCCGTGCGGCTGCCGGGGTCGGCCCCCGCGGAGACGTATCTGCGCGGGGACCTGATCGTGAAGGCGGCCCTGGCGGCAGGCGCGGACGCCGTGCACCCCGGCTATGGATTCCTCTCCGAGAACGCCGACTTCGCCCGTGCCGTCATGGACGCCGGATTGGTGTGGATCGGTCCCCCGCCACAGGCCATCGAGGCGATGGCGTCCAAGACCCGGGCCAAGCAGCTGATGGGGATCGCCCCCCTGGCCGAGGACGCGATCACCGAAGCCGAACTGCCGGTGCTGGTGAAGGCCGCAGCGGGCGGTGGCGGTCGCGGTATGCGGGTCGTACGCCAACTGGACGAGCTCAAGTCCGAGTTGGTGGCGGCTCGGGCGGAGGCGCTCAGCGCCTTCGGCGACGGCGAGGTCTTCGTCGAGCCGTATGTCGAGAACGGCCGCCATGTCGAGGTGCAGATACTCGCCGACGCCCACGGCGCCGTGTGGGCACTCGGCACCCGCGACTGCTCCCTCCAGCGCCGCCACCAGAAGGTGATCGAGGAGGCACCGGCCCCCGGGCTCGACGACGAACTCCGCTCCGCACTGGCCGAGATGGCCGTACGCGCCGCCCGCGCGACGGACTATCGGGGTGCGGGCACGGTGGAGTTCCTGATCGCCGACGGCACGGCGCACTTCCTCGAGATGAACACCCGCCTCCAGGTCGAACACCCCGTCACCGAAGCGGTTTTCGGGATCGATCTGGTCGCCCTGCAGATCCGGGTCGCCGAAGGCGAGCCGCTCCCGGCCGAGCAGCCCACCGCCCAAGGCCATGCCGTCGAGGCCCGCCTCTACGCGGAGGACCCCGCCCGTGGCTGGGCCCCGCAGACCGGCACCCTGCACCGGTTGGCCCTGCCCGCCGACTCGGGAGTCCGTCTCGACACCGGGTTCACGGACGGCGACGCCATCGGCGTCCACTACGACGCCATGCTCGCCAAGGTCGTCGCCTGGGCACCGACCCGCGCCGAGGCGGTGCGCAAACTGGCCGGGGCACTGGAGCGGGCCCGGGTGCACGGCCCGGTCACCAACCGGGAACTGCTCGTACGGTCGTTGCGGCACCCCGAGTTCCGCGAGGCCCGGATGGACACCGGCTTCTACGACCGCCGGCTGCCCGGGCTGACCACCACCGGCGACGGTACGGAGACCGCCGCGCTCGCCGCCGCCCTGGCGGACGCGGCAGCGCGTCGCGACGCGGGCAGTGTCACCGGTCGCATCGGCGGCTGGCGCAACCTCCCGTCCCAGCCGCAGACCAAGCGCTATATGGCGGTGGCGGACGGCACGGAACACGAGGTCAGCTACCGGACCACCCATACAGGCACCGAGGCCGTGGACCTCCCCGGAGTGCGGGTCGCCGACGCGACACCTGATGCCGTACACCTCGAAGTCGACGGCGTGCGCCGCGCGTTCGAGGTCAGCCGGTACGGAGACCGTATCCACGTGGACACCGCGACAGCGGCGTACACCCTGACGGAAGCACCCCGCTTCCCCGACCCCACCGCCCAGCTCGAGCCCGGCTCGCTGCTGGCACCCATGCCCGGCACCGTCGTCCGTGTCGCCGATGGCCTCGCCACCGGCGCGCGGGTCACCGCGGGGCAGCCGCTCGTCTGGCTGGAGGCGATGAAGATGGAGCACCGGATCTCCGCTCCCGCCGCCGGCACGCTCACTGCGCTCCACGCCGTCCCCGGTCTCCAGGTCGAGGTCGGCGCCCTTCTCGCCGTCGTACAGGAGGACGAAACCTCATGAGCAAGAGCCTGAACGTGAGCAGCGTCATCGAGAGCGAAGAACAGGCCGGACTGCGCGCCGCCGTGGCCGCACTCGGGCAGCGCCACGGAGCGGCCCACGACCGCGAGGCCCTGTGGTCCGAGGCCGCCAAGCTGGGCTACCTCGGCGTCAACCTCCCCGTCGAGTACGGCGGCGGCGGCAGCGGCATGGCCGAGCTGTCCATCGTGCTGGAGGAACTGGGCGCGGCCGGCTGCCCACTGCTGATGCTGGTGGTCTCGCCCGCCATCTGCGGCACGGTCATCGCCCGCTTCGGCACCGAGGAGCAGAAGCAGGCCTGGCTGCCGGGACTCGCCGACGGCAGCCGCACCATGGCCTTCGGCATCACCGAGCCCGACGCCGGGTCGAACTCCCACCGGATCACCACCACCGCGCGCAGGACCGAGGACGGCTGGGTGCTCACCGGCCGCAAGGTGTTCATCTCCGGCGTCGACATCGCCGACGCCACGCTCGTCGTCGGCCGTACCGAGGACGCCCGCACCGGCAAGCTCAAGGCCTGCCTCTTCATCGTCCCGAGTGACGCCCCCGGCTTCGGGCGCGCGCAGATCGACATGCAACTCGAGTCCCACGAGAAGCAGTTCGAGCTCACCCTCGACGATGTCGTGCTGCCGCACGATGCCTTGGTGGGTGATGAGGACGCCGGGCTGCTCCAGCTGTTCGCCGGGCTCAACCCCGAGCGGATCATGACCGCCGCCTTCGCCATCGGCATGGGCCGCTACGCACTCGCGCGGGCGATCTCCTACGCCAAGGAGCGCCAGGTCTGGAAAGCCCCCATCGGCGCCCACCAGGCCATAGCCCACCCCCTGGCCACGGCGCACATCGAGCTGGAGCTCGCCCGGCTGATGATGCAGAAGGCGGCGGCGCTGTACGACGCGGGCGACGACGCGGGCGCGGGCGAGGCGGCGAACATGGCCAAGTACGCGGCGGGCGAGGCCTGTGTGAAGGCCGTCGACCAGGCCGTGCACACCCTCGGCGGCAACGGCCTCACCCGCGAGTACGGCCTGGCGCGGCTGATCACGGCCTCCCGGGTCGCCCGGATCGCACCGGTCAGCCGGGAAATGATCCTCAACTACATATCCCATCAGTCCCTGGGTCTCCCCAAGTCCTACTGAGAGGAGACATTCTGGCGGCCACGACCTGTCGACTCCACGTGGAGTCGATGCCGAGCGAAGGGGCTGTGATGGTGTTCAGCAGCGAGTACGCGAACGTCCCGGTCGTCTCCCTCCCCATCCACGACGCCGTTCTGGGCCGCGCGGCCGAGTACGGGGACGCACCCGCGCTGATCGACGGCGCGGGCGACATGACGATCAGCTACGCACAGCTCGACACGTTCCACCGTCGCATCGCCGCGGCACTCGCCGAGGCCGGTGTGCGCAAGGGCGACGTACTCGCCCTGCACAGCCCCAACACGGTCGCCTACCCGGCGGTCTTCTACGCCGCCACCCGCGCCGGTGCGGCCGTCACCACCGTGCATCCGCTCGCCACGGCGGAGGAGTTCGCCAAACAGCTCCGTGACTCCTCCGCCCGCTGGATCGTCACCGTCTCCCCGCTGATCGAGACCGCCCGCAGAGCCGCCGAACTCGTCGGCGGCATCGAGGAGATCTTCGTCTGCGACGAGGCGGAAGGGCACCGCTCGATCCTCGGGATGCTCGGCTCCACCGCGCCCGAGCCGGACATCGCCATCGACCCCGCCCACGACCTCGCGGCCCTCCCGTACTCGTCGGGCACCACCGGCGTCCCCAAGGGCGTCATGCTCACCCACCGCTCCATCGCCACCAACCTCGCCCAGCTCGAGCCGCTCATCCCGATGAAGCCCGGCCACCGGATACTCGCCGTGCTGCCGTTCTTCCACATCTACGGCCTCACCGCCCTGATGAACGCCCCCCTGAAGCACGGCGCCACCGTCATCGTGCTGCCGCGCTTCGACCTCGACCAGTTCCTCGCTGCGATCGAGAAGCACCGCATCAACGGTCTGTACGTGGCCCCGCCGATCGTGCTCGCGCTCGCCAAGCACCCGGCCGTTGCGCGTTACGACCTGTCCTCGCTGGAGTACATCGTCAGCGCAGCCGCCCCGCTCGACGCCCGGCTCGCCCAGGCCTGCGCGGCCCGGCTCGGGCTGCCGCCCGTGCTCCAGGCCTACGGCATGACCGAGTTGTCGCCCGGCACCCATGTCGTACCGCTGGACGCCCCGGCCCCGCCGCCCGGCACGGTCGGCAAGCTGCTGCCGAACACCGAGATGCGGCTGCTGTCCCTCGACGACCCGGACCGCGACGCCGGGCCCGGCGAGGAAGGCGAGATCGCGATCCGCGGCCCGCAGGTGATGAAGGGCTACCTCGGGCGGCCCGACGCCACCGACGCGATGATCGACCCCGACGGCTGGGTCCACACAGGCGACATCGGGCGGGTCGACGAGGACGGCTGGCTGTTCGTGGTCGACCGGGTGAAGGAACTCATCAAGTACAAGGGCTTCCAGGTCGCCCCGGCCGAGCTGGAAGCCCTGCTCCTCACCCATGAGGGCATCGCCGACGCGGCCGTGATCGGCGTGTACGACGGCGACGGCAACGAGATCCCGAAGGCGTACGTCGTACGGCAGCCGACCGCCGACGACCTCAGCCCCGACGACGTGATGGGGTACGTGGCCGAACGCGTCTCCCCGTACAAGAAGGTCCGCCGCGTCGAGTTCACCGGCGAGATACCACGAGCCGCGTCCGGAAAGATCCTCCGGCGCGAACTGCGCACCCGCGAAAGCGACCGCGAAGACCGTGAGAAGGAGAACATCACATGACCCTGGTCGCCAAGGCGTCCGAGCGAGGGACGGCGACGCTGACCCTCGACTCACCGGCCAACCGCAACGCACTCTCGGCCCGGCTGGTCGGTGAGCTCGCCGACGCCCTGGCGGCGTGCGGGAAGGACCCGTCCGTACGGGCCGTGGTCCTGACCCACACCGGCACGACCTTCAGCGCGGGCGCCGACCTGAAGGAGCCGCCGAACCCGTACACCTTCGTCGCCCTGCTGCGGCAGATCATCGAGCTGCCCAAGCCGGTGGTGGCCCTGGTGTCGGGCCGGGTGCGGGCCGGTGGCCTCGGCCTGGTCGGCGCCTGCGACATCGCCGTCGCGTCGGCGGCGTCGGACTTCGCCTTCACGGAGGTCCGGATCGGGGTGGCCCCCGCGGTGATCTCGCTGCCGCTGCTGCCGCGCCTGGAACCGCGTGCCGCCGCCCGCCACTATCTGACCGGCGAGCTCTTCGGCGCCGCCGAAGCCGCCCGGATGGGGCTGCTGACCGCGGTGGACGAGGACGATGACACGGCCGTCACGGCACTCGCACCCATACTCGACGGCTTCCGGAGGGCCTCGCCGGTGGCCCTGGAGGCGACGAAACAGCTGCTCACGGCTAGGGTGCGGGAAACCTTCGACCGAGACGCGGAGGACCTGGTCCAGCGTTCGGCGTCGCTCTTCGCCTCGGCGGAGGCGCGCGAGGGGATGACGGCCTTCCTCGAACGACGGGACCCCGCATGGGTGTTGTGACCTCCCCCAAGCAGGACCGCAGCCGGGTGACCCGGCAGCGGCTTCTGGAGGCCGCGGTGGCCTGCCTTGCCGAACGCGGCTGGGCAGGCTCGACCGTCTCGGTGGTGGCCGAGCGGGCCGGGGTCTCGCGGGGCGCGGCACAACACCACTTCCCGACCCGGGAGGACCTCTTCACCGCGGCCGTCGAATACGTCGCCGAGCAGCGCTCCAGCGCCCTGCGCGCCCTACCGGTCACGGACCGCCCGGCCGTCGTCGCGGCCCTGGTCGACCTCTACACGGGCCCCCTCTTCCGCGCCGCCCTCCACCTGTGGGTCGCCGCCTCCAGTGAGGACCAGCTCCGCGACCGCGTCACGGAACTGGAGGCCCGCGTCGGACGCGAGACCCACCGCATCGCGGTGGAGCTGCTCGGCGCGGACGAGTCGGTCCCGGGAGTACGGGAGACGGTCCAGGGCCTGCTGGACATGGCGCGCGGCCTCGGACTCGCGAATCTGCTGACGGATGACCGGGCGCGGCGGAAGCGGGTGGTGGGGCAGTGGGCGGCGCTGCTGGAGGAGGTTCTGGTCTGAGCCCGGGTTGGCCGGCCGGCGACAGGAGGCAGCTCGTGGGCCGCAGGCCGGGGCCCGCCAGGGGGTGTGACCCGGGTCACCGCCGTGCGCCCCGGGCACGGCGTATCCTTGCCCCATGCTTCCGCTCGTACGACGCCGCCACGTGGACTTCCTCCGCGTCACGAGCATGGGCTGTCGGGCTTACCTCTGACCCAGCCTGATCCAAGCCCCACTCCACCCTTTCCGGCCCTCCGGCCCCGCCGCATCCTGGCGCCGCCGGTCGTACGAGTCACCCGACATCACGGGACCGTGGCCGGGACACACCCACAGCGGACGCACCCATGTCTCTCTCCCTGATCCACTCGCAGAGCTCCCAGGACTACGCGCAGCTCCCGGTCATCGACCTGTCAGCGGCCGACCGCGGCCCCGAAGCCCGCGCCGGACTGCACGCCAAGCTGCACCGTGCGGCCCATGACGTCGGCTTCTTCCAGCTCGTCGGGCACGGGGTGACCCAGGCCGAGACCGATGCGCTGACGGACGCCATGCGGGCCTTCTTCGCGCTGCCCGAGGCGGACCGGCTCGCCATCGACAACGTCAATTCGCCGCACTTCCGCGGCTACACCCGCATCGGCGACGAGCGCACCGGTGGCAGCCGGGACTGGCGGGACCAGATGGACATCGGCGCGGAGCGGCCCGCGCACATTCCGGCGCCGGGCGAGCCCGCGTACTGGTGGCTCGAGGGACCCAACCAGTGGCCCGACGCGCTGCCGGGGCTACGGACCGCCGCGCTCGGGTGGATCGAGCGGCTCAGCGGTGTCGCGCACAAGCTGCTGCACGAGCTGCTCGCCTCGATCAGTGCCCCGCCGGACTTCTACGACGACATCTTCGGCGATCAGGCCCATCTGCACCTCAAGCTGGTGCGCTACCCGGGCAGCTCGGGCGACGGCGCCGATCAGGGCGTGGGCGCCCACAAGGACTACGGCTTCCTCACCCTGCTGCACCAGGACCGGGTCGGTGGGCTCCAGGTGCAGCGGGAGGACGGTGCCTTCCATGACGTACCGCCGATGCCCGGCGCGTTCGTCGTGAACCTGGGCGAGCTGCTGGAAGTCGCCACCAACGGCTATCTGATCGCCACCAACCACCGGGTGGTCAGCCCGCCCGGAGCCGTCGAGCGCTACTCGGTGCCGTTCTTCTACAACCCGCGGCTCGACGCCCGTATCGCCCCGCTGCCGTTCCCGTACGCGTCGGGCGCGCCCGGTGTCACGGCGGACCCGGCCAATCCGCTGTTCGCGGAGTACGGGCGCAACGAGCTCAAGGGCAAGCTGCGGGCGCACCCGCTGGTCGCCGCCCGCCACCACGCGGAGCTGGTGGAGCGGGCGGCGTAGCACCCGTCGGGGCGCCGGCGCCGGATTCAGCCGGCGATGTCGGCGTAGCCCTCGATGTCGCGGGGGTCGCGGGAGCCGGGGCCGATGTACCGGGCGGAAGGCCGCACGAGCCGCCCGGTGCGCTTCTGCTCCAGGATGTGCGCCGACCAGCCCGCCGTACGCGCGCAGGTGAACATCGACGTGAACATGTGCGCCGGGACCTCGGCGAAGTCCAGCATGATCGCGGCCCAGAACTCCACGTTCGTCGCGAGGATCCGGTCCGGGCGGCGGTTGTGCAGCTCCTCCAGGGCCGCCCGCTCCAGCGCCTCGGCGATCTCGAAGCGCGGCGCGCCGAGCTCCTTGGCCGTGCGGCGCAGCACCCGGGCACGCGGGTCCTCCGCGCGGTACACACGGTGACCGAAGCCCATCAGCCGCTCGCCCTTGTCCAGGGCCTTCTTCACGTACGCCACGGCGTCACCGGTGCGCTCGATCTCCTCGATCATGCCGAGCACGCGGGACGGCGCACCGCCGTGCAAGGGTCCCGACATGGCGCCGACGGCACCCGAGAGGGCGGCGGCCACGTCCGCGCCGGTCGAGGCGATGACCCGGGCGGTGAACGTGGAGGCGTTCATGCCGTGCTCGGCGGCGGACGTCCAGTACGCGTCCACGGCCTTGACGTGCTTGGGGTCCGGCTCGCCGCGCCAGCGGATCATGAACCGCTCGACCACGGACTCGGCCTTGTCGATCTCGCGCTGCGGCACCATCGGCAGCCCCTGGCCGCGTGCACTCTGTGCCACGTACGACAGGGCCATCACGGCGGCCCGCGCCAGGTCGTCGCGGGCCTCCTCCACGTCGATGTCGAGCAGGGGCCGCAGGCCCCACACGGGTGCCAGCATGGCCATCGCCGACTGGACGTCCACGCGGATGTCACCGGAGTGGACCGGGATCGGGAACGGCTCGGCGGCCGGGAGACCGGGGTTGAACGCCCCGTCGACCAGCAGGCCCCAGACGTTTCCGAACGAGACGTGGCCGACGAGGTCCTCGATGTCCACACCTCGGTAGCGGAGCGCGCTGCCTTCCTTGTCGGGTTCGGCGATCTCCGTCTCGAACGCGACGACTCCTTCAAGTCCGGGTACGAAGTCGGACATCAGGCGGCTCCTCATGATGTTGTGCGAGACAAGCTTCGGCCCGGGAGGGTCACCCGGGTGATGCCCCGCGCGGTGGGTGGTCACCCGCACCGCGTCGTAGGGAGGCCTCAGTGGCCCAGCACCCGATTTTGATCGATCACCCTGGTGCGGGGAAGCGTGACATCCGGCACACCGCGCCGATTTAGTTCCTGAGGATTAGCGGCACTCGGTGCCGGGCAAACTGCGCCGCTGCGGCAGGATGACTCCCGTGACCGACGCTCTGGACCCCGCAGCCATGCGTGAGTACTACCGCTCGACGCCCCTCGAAGAGGCGGACCTGCCCGCGGAACCGATGGAACAGTTCGTCCGCTGGTTCAAGGACGCCGCGGCCGGCCATCTGCACGAGCCGAACGCCATGATCGTGTCGACGGCCACCCCCGACGGCCGCCCCTCGTCCCGCACGGTGCTGCTCAAGCACTTCGACGACCGCGGTTTTGTCTTCTATACGAACTACGGCTCCCGCAAGGGCCGCGACCTCGACGCCAACCCGCGGGTCTCGCTGCTCTTCCCCTGGCATCCGCTCACCCGCCAGGTCATCGTCAGCGGCACCGCGGCCCGGGTCGGCCGCGACGAGACCGCCGCGTACTTCCGCACCCGGCCGCACGGCTCCCAGCTCGGAGCCTGGGCCAGCCCCCAGTCCTCCGTGATCCCCTCCCGCGCCGAGCTGCTGGGGCGATACGAGGAGCTGGCGGCCCGCTATCCGGAGGGCGAGCAGGTGCCGGTACCGACGGACTGGGGCGGCTACCGGGTCACCCCGGAGACGGTGGAGTTCTGGCAGGGGCACGAGAACCGGCTGCACGACCGGCTGCGGTACGTACGCGAGGCGGAGCCGTCCCCGGGCGAAGGCCCGGGCGCGGGCCGCTGGCGGGTGGAACGCCTGGCACCCTGACCTGCCCCCGCTGGGCGAGCTCAGGAAGCCCCCCGGCCCGTTCCTGACCGAGGGACGAGAGGACGAGAGGGCGGGAAAGGCGGGAGGCGGGCGGGGAAACGCAGAAACCCGCGGGCTCTGGTCTCCTCCGGGGAGGAGGCCGGCCGGACATACCGGCGAGCCCGCGGGTCGGTGACTGCTTGGATTCCGGCAGGACTACCCGCCGCGGTGCACTGAGTGCGACAACGGGCTGTCAGCCCGCAGCCACCTCGCTTGTCCGGTAAGAAATCACTTCCGAACCACCTCCTTTCCAACGTGTGACCCACATTAGGAACCTCTGGAGCCACGCTCAACCCATTTTTGAGACCGGCTGCACGGCACATCGATTTCCCCGAAATTCATGTGTCGTGTGTCACGTTCCAGTTGAATGGCCGGGGTGCCGCCCACGGAGCGGAGCGGCAACGGACCGCGGACATGCGCGGACACGTCCGGCAGGGGGTGCCAGGATGAGTGCTTCCAGGAGCGAGACCACCAGCGCGTTGGGACCTGACGGGCCAGGGCGGGACGGCCCAGGCGCCAGCGGGTCCGAACGGGACGGACCCGGACCGGGCTCGGATCTGCTCGCCGCGCTGCTGGACGGCATGGACGCGGCGCTGTGCGCGTTCGACGCGGAGGGCGTCCTCACACACTGGAACCGTGAGGCCGAACGGATCCTCGGGTGGTCGCCCGCGGAGGCCGTGGGACGTCCCGGATTCGCGGGCTGGGCGGTCCGTACCGCCGACGCCGACGAGGTGCAGGGGCGGCTGATGGCCTCGATGCACGCGCCCGGGCGTCAGGTGCACGAGTTCGCGCTGCTGCGCAAGGACGGCGGGCGGGTGCTGGTACGCACCCAGTCCGCGGGGGTGCGCGGGGCGGACGGCGGGCCGGCCGGGGTGTACTGCGCGTTCAGCGAGGTCCACGCGCAGATCGATCTGGAGCGCTCGATCGCGCTCAGTGAGGCACTGTTCGACGACGCCTCGTGGGGGGTCGTCCTGGTGGACGTGGATCTGCGGCCGACGGTCGTCAACAGGCGCGCGGCTCGGATGCTCGGCACCGGTGGGCGGACCGCGCCGCTCGGCCGGCCGCTCGGCGAGCTCATCGTCCAGGGCGTGGAGGAACTCGAAGGCGCCCTGCACCATGTGCTCGCCGAGGGTGCCCCGGGCGCCCCGGCCGAACTGTGGGTGACCCTGCGCTCGGGCGAGCAGCGCAGGCGGTGCTGGCGCAGTGGCTTCCTGCGGCTGGCTTCGCCGCTCGCCGAGGAACCCGTGCCCCTGGGTGCCGCCTGGCTCTTCCAGGACGTGACGGAGGACAAGCTCAGGGAACAGGAGGCGGACCGGCTGCGGTTCCGCTACAGCCAGCTGCACCGTGCGGCGCGTGCGGTCGCCGAGTGCGAGGACCCGATGGAGGCGGCGACGGCCCAGGTGGACTTCGCCCTGGCGGGCTTCGCGGACCATGCGCTGTTCGATGTCGTGGCGGGCGAGCGGCTGGTACGTGCCGCCGCGACCCCGTCCGGCGCACCGGGACCGGTCGCGCGGGTGGCGGGTGCGGGCGTCCCGGTGCGCTACACCCCCGGACACCCGGCCCTCCAGGCACTGGACCGCATCGGCACGGTTCTGGTGAGCGCCAGTGCCAACGCCCGCGCGGAGACCTGGGCCGCGGAACGCCAGTGGCCCCGCGACGCGGTGCACGCCCTGTGCACGGTGCTCCGCAGCCGTGGCCGCACCCTCGGTGTCCTCACCTTCGTCCGCGCCGTGAACCGCCCTGCGTTCGAACGCGCGGACGCGGTGTACGCGGAGAACGTCGCGATGCGCGTGGCGTCGGCGCTGGACCTCGCGGGGGTGAGTGGCGAGCGGGGCTGATGGCAGCCCCTGGCGCCGGGCTGCCCTGGTTGCCCGGCCCGTCCGGACCCCCCTACGAGGTCAGGGGCGCACAGGGCGCGGCACACCGGAGGTCGCTACGCCCGATAGAAGACACGGTCCGCGTGCTCCGACATCACGCGCTCGTTCCACTCGGGTCCCCCGTCCACGTTCCCCGACCGCAACAGCGGCGGTTCCAGGCCCCGCGAGGCGAGCTCCACCGCCGCCGCGGCCATCGTCGCCTGCATCAGCGCGCTGGTGACGACCGTCGACGCGGGGGCGAAGGGCGCCCCGATGCCGTCCGCCGTCAGTTCCGCGTCCCCGATAGCGATCTTGGAGTCGAGGACGATGTCGCAGTGGTCCCTGAGGTACGTACCCGAGGCGTGCCGTGAGCCTGTCCCGGTCGCGTACGCCACCGAGGTCACGCCGATCACGGTGAGCCCCAGGGCCCGGGCCTTCATCGCCATCTCGACGGGGAGGGCGTTGCGGCCCGAGAGGGAGACGACGATCAGCAGGTCGCCCCCGCGGGCCGGGCTGGACTCAAGGACGGCGCTCGCGAGCCCTTCCACCCGTTCCAGCGCGGAGCCGAGGGTCGCGGGCATGACGTCGACGCCGACGGTGCCGGGCACCGTCAGCAGGTTCATCAGGGCGAAGCCGCCCGCACGGTAGACCACGTCCTGTGCGGCGAGCGAGGAGTGGCCCGCGCCGAAGGCGAAGAGCCGGCCGCCTGCCGCGACGGTGTCCGCCACGGCGGCACCCGCGGCCGCCACCGTGGCCGCCTCCTCCTCGCGGACCCGCTCCAGCAGGCCGATCGCGGCGTCGAGGAACTGCCCCGCGGGGGTGGTCTCGCCCATGACGGTGGCCCCAATCTCGTTGTGTTCCCGTGCTCTTACCGTCGTCTCGCGGATCACGGTGAGGTCTGGACCATTGCTCTGTCAATACGGGCTTCGCCCGGGTGGGCCCGGTTGTCAGCGGCATGCGTCAGAATTGAGTCAGGGCCATCGCACGATTTTTTTGCCACAGCATCGAGGGGCATGTATGTCCGGACTGATCGACACCACGGAGATGTACCTCCGCACCATCCTCGAGCTTGAAGAGGAAGGCGTGGTCCCCATGCGCGCCCGGATCGCCGAGCGCCTGGACCAGAGCGGCCCGACGGTCAGCCAGACCGTTGCCCGGATGGAGCGCGACGGTCTGGTGACGGTCGCGGGTGACCGGCACCTCGAGCTGACCGACGAGGGCCGTCGGCTCGCCACCCGTGTGATGCGCAAGCACCGGCTGGCCGAGTGCCTGCTGGTCGATGTGATCGGCCTGGAGTGGGAGCAGGTGCACGCCGAGGCGTGCCGCTGGGAGCACGTGATGAGCGAGGCCGTCGAGCGGCGGGTGCTGGAGCTGCTGCGTCACCCGACGGAGTCCCCGTACGGCAATCCGATCCCGGGCCTCGAGGAGCTGGGCGAGAAGACGGAGGCCGATCCGTTCCTGGACGACTCCATGGTGAGCCTTGCCGAGCTCGACGCGGGCGCGGAGGGCAAGACGGTCGTGGTCCGCAGGATCGGTGAGCCGATCCAGACCGACGCCCAGCTGATGTACACGCTGCGCCGGGCGGGTGTGCAGCCCGGTTCGGTGGTGAGCGTGACGGAGTCCGCGGGCGGAGTGCTGGTGGGCAGCGGCGGTGAGGCGGCGGAGCTGGAGGCGGAGGTCGCCTCGCATGTGTTCGTGGCGAAGCGCTGAGATCTTCCGGACCCTCTGCCACTGACCTCCTGTACCGACCTCCTGAGTCAGCCCTCTTGCGGGCGTTTTCCGGCCGGAACGGCAGCGCCCGGGCGCTGCGCGTGCCACGCTGTGGCTGAGGCATATGACTGGGGGTGGGCAGATGCCGTACGTCCGCGAACCGCGCCGGTACTCGTCGTGCACGCACACCGTCCCGCACGTGTGCGGCATGTCGCACACAAGGGGCCCCGGCGCCGAAGGGCGCCGGGGCCTGTCCTCCCCTGATCCGACCCGGAGCCCCGAGCTCCCAGGGTCAGTCCCCTCGGACCGTTTTCCCCGAGCGGCCCGCCTCCCGCTGAAGATCTCCCCGCCTCGAAGGACGTCAATCCTTGAGCGCGGTCACTCGAACGAGGGGTCTTGGGTGCGGGAGCCGCGTTTTCGAATAGAAGTTCGATAGTCTCTCGCATCATTCGAAGACCCGTGGGGGATCCAAGGGGGTGCCAACCATGGTGCGGCGCATCGACGTGACCGGAGCGGGCGGACTGCGCCTCGCTGCGTGGGAGTTCGCCGATCCACCCAAGGATCGCGGTGAAACGGACCGCGTGCCCGGGGCTTTACTGCTGCACGGGCTGATGGGCCGCGCCGCGCACTGGGCGTCCACGGCCCGCTGGCTCGCCGGGCGCCATCGCGCCGTGGCGCTCGACCAGCGCGGGCACGGCCGCAGCGAGAAGCCCGCGGACGATCTGTTCGCACGCGAGGCGTACGTACACGACGCCGCTGCCGCCGTCGAGCAGTTGGGCCTCGCCCCGGTGACGCTCATCGGGCACTCCATGGGCGCGCTCACGGCCTGGCAGCTGGCCGCCCAGCGGCCGGACCTGGTGCAGGCGCTGGTCATCTGCGACATGCGGGCCTCCGCGCTGGGGGCGGCCTCCCAGCGAGAGTGGGAGGACTGGTTCCGCACCTGGCCTCTTCCTTTCGCGACCCTCGCCGATGTGCGCAGGTGGTTCGGCGCGGACGACCCCTGGGTGGAGCGTCCCAGTCCTGGCCGCGGTGAGTTCTTCGCCGAGGTGATGGCCGAGGGCCCGGACGGCTGGCGTCCGGTGTTCTCCCGTCGCCAGATGCTCGTCTCCCGTGAGACCTGGGTCCATGACGCGCATTGGGACTCCCTGGCGCAGGTGCAGTGCCCGACCCTGGTGGTGCGTGGTCTCGACGGGGAGTTGGGGCGGGCGGAGGCGCAGGAGATGGTGCGGGTGCTCCCGCGCGGGCAGTACGCGGAGGTGGCGGACGCCGGCCATCTTGTGCACTACGACCAGCCGGCCGCCTGGCGCTCCGCGATCGAGCCGTTCCTGGACGGTGTGCTGGCGGCCCGGCCCTGAGCAGGCCGGCCGTGACCGTGAGCCCGCCGGGGCGGAGCCGGGTCGTCGAGTGACCCGGCTTCCCCCGGCGTAGCAGGCCCTGGTCGGCGCCGCGTCAGGCTGATCGGGCCGGTCAGAACGAGAAGACCGCGCTGTCGGCCAGACGCGCCCGCATCTCACAGGAGTTGCCGTAGGTGGTCGACCAGCTGACCTGCTTGCCCTTCCAGACCCCGGCCGCGGTGACCGTGACCGGGTCCCACTGGCGGGTGCAGGGAGTGGTGGGCGTGCTGCCGATCAGACCGAACTCGCCGTCGACCGCCTTCAGTTCCGCACACGCGGCGGAGGGCGCCGGGTGGCTGCCGGTCGGGGTCGGCGCGCAGCTGAGGGTCACCGCGCGCTCGACGGTGACGGTCGCGGCGTCGTCGCCGTGGCCGACCGCGAGCACCAGGGCCGAAGGCGCGTAGAGCGACGTCGGGGAGGTGGGCGCCGCGTTGGCGGCGCCTGCGGCCAGCAGGAGGGCGGCGATGGAGACCGTGGCGCCGATTGTGGTGGCGGTGTAACGCATTGGTGAATTCCCTTTCGCTTGAGCGGTGATTGCGGTCGGGAGTCTTGCTGATGCGCACAGTGATCGCACATCGATGACCCGTTTCCGGCCGCATACGATCCGATTACTCAACCGAATGGTCGTTCGGGCAGCTCGGAAGGGGTGCGCGGGGAGGGTGAACGGCCGTCCGGTATCTGGACTGATTCAGGTGGTCCAATCGAAAGCAACCGTCTGACCTGCTACTTGGTGAAGGTGGTTCTCGAACGAGATTAACCCTCCCTGGGCCCGTTCGACCGGAAAGCGTCGGCCGCAGGCTCGTTCGACACGTGCCAAGGCGGACCCCCGAGGGGTCCGGTGATGCGCCGGTGTTCGCGGCTGCGGAGTCACGGGCTCATACACGCACATGGGCGGACCCGCGTGAACGCGGGTCCGCCCATGGATAGATGACGGGTGAAGTCTTCACATGGCGCCGCTCGCGCGGCACTTCACCCCATGGCGACTCAACCCTTGCTGACCGCCGCGAGGATCTCGGGCAGCCGCTCCGACGTCCGCGGTCCGGCCAGTCGCAGGCCGCCCCACGTCATGACCGCGCCGTATACGAGACCCAGCGGCAGCAGGATCCACAGCGCGGCCTCGGCGTCGGCCACGTTCAGCCAGATCGTGAGGGTGATCACCGGCGCGCACAGCAGTGCGGAGCCGAACATTCCGCCGACGATGGAGATCCAGGCGAGACCACCCTGTCCCGCGGCGACGTTCTTGTGCCCCTCCTGCGGAATCGAGTACGGGAACCGCGCGGAGGCCACCGCACCCGTCCCGATCATCGTGCCCAGCAGCGCCAGCGCGAGCCCCAGCGCCTCCGGCAGCGCCCGCCAGTTGTCCAGCACCGCTGCTGTCACCACTGTGACCAGGACGGTGTACGGGAGCGTGATCAGGAGCGATGCCAGCGCCCGGGCGCGCAGTTCGAGGTACGCGTCCCGAGGTGTCGAGATGGTCTGCGCGACCATCCAGAACGCGGAGTAGTCCTGCCCGAACTGGTTGTACATCTGCACGCCCAGCATGCCCGAGGCGAAACAGGCGAAGTAGATCGAACCCGTGCCCTGGAGGGCGTTGAACAGCGGCACGATCAAGCCAAGGGCCAACGACGTCACCCATGCCGCCTTGGTCTTCGGATCACGCCAGATGTAGCGCAGGGAGCGCTGCATCGCCGCGCCCGTACGGCCGCCCGGCAGCAGCCGCTGCAACCCAGCGGCGGACGAGGAACCCGGACGGCGGCTCGGCTCCGACGCCGCGGCGAGGGTGGAGCCGTCGGGGGCGGTCATCAGCCGGGTGAGGCTGTGCTGCCAGGCGTAGAGGAGCGCGAAGAGCGCGGCGGCGGACAGCGCGAGCTGCCCGAACGCCGTGCCGTACGCCCCGGTGCTCGCCGAGTCGACCGCACCGATCGCGGACGCGGGCGGAACCCAGCGCACCACATCGGCGACCGGGTCGAGCGCCGCGAGCCCGCCCGCCGTGCCGAGCCGCTGGGCACCGAAGTTGACGACCTGGATGCCGACCGCGATCACCAGACCGCTCAGCACCGCGAGGTCCCGGCCCTTGCGGGACGTGAGCAGCCGGGTGTTCGCCGCGGCGACGGCCCGTGCCAGGGCCACGCACACCAGGAGCGTCAGCGGTACGGCGACCACCGCCACCAGCACCGCCACCGCACCGTGCGCCAGCGCCAGCGCGCCGCCCAGCACCAGGCACAGCGTGAACAGCGGCCCGATCCCGACCAGCGAGGCGACCAGCAGGGCCCGCACCAGCGGAGCCGGGCGCAGCGGCAGCATCACCAGCCGGGTCGGGTCCAGCGTCTCGTCGCCACTCGGGAAGAACAGCGGCATGAACGTCCAGCCCAGCGCGAGCACGCCGATCAGCAGCACGACCAGCGAGCCCGCGTGCGCGTGGCCGCGCAGCAGGACCAACCCGACGAGCTGGCCGGCGGCGAAGAGCAGCGTCAGCACGGCCGACGAGATGAAGGCCGCCTTGCGGCCCGACGACTGCCGCAGCCCATTGGCGAGCAGCGTCAGTTTCAGCCGTACGAAGATCGAGGTCAGCGCGCCTGTCGCGGGAGCCGCCGCCGCACCGGCCGGGGCCGGGGTCGGGGCATCGAATACCGCAGCCGTCATCGCTTCTCGCCGCCGCCCAGCCAGTCCAGCGTCTGCCCGGAGTCGCGACCGTTCGCGCCCACCAGCTCGAGGAAAGCGCTCTGGAGCGACGGCGCGGAGCCCCGTACCTCCTCCAGCGTGCCCTGGGCCCGGATCCGGCCGGCCGCCATCACCGCGACCCAGTCGCAGAGCGACTCCACGAGCTCCATCACATGGCTGGAGAAGATCACGGTCGCCCCGGACGCCGTGTACCGCTCCAGCACCCCGCGGATCGTCTGCGCCGACACCGGGTCCACGCCCTCGAAGGGCTCGTCCAGGAACAGCACCTGCGGGTTGTGCAGCAGGGCCGCGGCCAGACCGATCTTCTTGCGCATACCGGTCGAGTAGTCGACCACCAGCTTGTGCTGCGAGTCCGACAGGTCCAGTACGTCGAGGAGCTGCGCCGCGCGCTTGTCGACCTCGTCGCCCGGCAGTCCGCGCAACCGCCCGGTGTAGGCGAGCAGCTCGTGCCCCGACAGCCGCTCGAAGAGCCGCAGCCCCTCGGGGAGCACCCCGATCCTGGCCTTGACCTCGACCGGATCGCGCCAGACATCATGGCCCGCGACCTCAATACGCCCCTGATCGGGGCGGAGCAGCCCGGTCACCATCGACAGCGTCGTGGTCTTGCCCGCGCCGTTCGGCCCGACCAGGCCGATGAACCTGCCGGCGGGCAGGACCAGATCGATCCCCGCCACCGCGGTCTGCTCACCGAACCGCTTCCACAGTCCCTCGACCCGCACCGCGGGCGGCGGCGCCGTGTCCGGCGCACCCCCGGTCGCCGATGCGGTGTGTGCTGACGCCTGGTCCGGCATCGCATCCCCCTTCATAGTCCCCGTGTCACTGCAAGGACCACCTTATGAGTGCGCTATGAGTGACGCGCCCTCCCCGCCGCGGCCTCCCGCCCGCACGCGTACACGAGCGGACTGAGCAGCTCATCGGCATCCGGCAGCCAGCGGTTGGCGACCGTGGGGCGCCGTACCCACTGCACCGCGCCCCGGCCACCGATCCTGGTCGGCGGGGCGGCGATGTAGCGGCCCTCACCGTGTGCCACCAGATCGATGGCGTCCGGTGCCCAGCCCAGCGTCCGTACCCGCTCGGGGACCCTGGCCGCCGTACCGGGCAGCACGAAGAACACCATCCGCCGGTCAGGGGTGCAGGTCACCGGGCCGAGTGTGAGGTCCATCCGCTCCATCCGGGCCAGCGCGAGGAAACCGGCCGACTCCGGGACGTCCAGGGCGTCGAAGGTCCGCCCGGTGGGAAGCAGGATCGAGGCCCTGGGCTGCCGCCCCCATGCCAGGCGCACGGAGGCGGCGCTGCCGGTCGCCTGGTCCACCCAGTCGGGCCGGGTCGCGTGCGCCCCCGGCGCGGCGCACACGGCCGCCCCGCACGAGCAGCGCTCCACGCCGTCGACGACCTGGAGCCAGGTGCCGGGGAACACGTCCCAGTGCCGCTCGTCCGCGTACCGCACGGCGCTGTCCAGCAGCTGCTCACCACGCTGCTGGGGGATAAGTCCCGCACCCGGTGTGCGAACCGGTGCACCGGGGGATCGGCCGGCCGGCTCTTCGATGATCTCGTCGGTCTCTTCGGTCTTGTTCACGATCCGCTCAACTCCCGTTGCCAGTACGGGTTACGGGCGCGCGCAGCCGGGAGCACGGCGCATCGATCCTGCGATTGGGGCGCACGGAAGCATGGACGGGGGCGCGCGTGCGGGCGAGGCCCGGTGGAGGGGTAGCCCCTTGTGCTGTAGCGGCATTCACCCGTAATCGTCCGAGCTCATCGGCATTCTCCGGATTGGCACCGGGAAGCGATCAATGGGAGATCGCTCGCTGGGCGGTCCGGTACGTCCGGTACAGGGGGTTGTTGTCATGGCAGCGAGGCCACTTGTCGCCCGCCAGCCCAACGAACGGCTGCAAGCGCTCATCCAGGAGGCCGGGTGCTCGAACGCCGGGCTCGCCCGCAGGGTCAACATGGTGGGGACGGAGCGCGGACTGGATCTGCGGTACGACAAGACATCCGTGGCGCGCTGGCTGCGCGGGCAGCAGCCGCGCGGCCGGGCACCCGGGATCATCGCGGAGGCGCTGGGCCGCAAGCTCGGCCGCACGGTCACGATCGACGAGATCGGCATGGCCAACGGCAAGAACCTGGCATCGGGTGTGGGGCTCCAGTTCGCCCCGACCGTGCTCGGCGCCATCGAGCAGGTGTGTGAGCTGTGGCGCAGTGATGTGGGCCGCCGGGACTTCCTGTCCGGCTCCACGGTCGCGGCCTCGGCGCTCGTGGAGCCCAGCCGCGACTGGCTGATCACGGGCGCGGACGCCCTGGTGGAGCGGACGGCGGGGTCCCGGGTGGGCGCCTCGGACGTCGAGGCCGTGGAGGCCATGACGGAGGCACTCAAGACGCTGGACCACCGCTTCGGGGCCGGGCATGTGCGTCCCGTCCTGGTCCACTACCTCAACAGCGTGGTGTCCGGGCTGCTTTCGGGCTCGTACCGCGAGCCGGTCGGCCGGAGGCTGTTCGCGGCCGCGGCCCGGCTCACCGAGCTGGCCGGGTACATGGCCGTGGACACCGGCCAGCCCGGGCTCGCCCAGCGCTACTACATCCAGGCACTGCGGCTGGCCCAGGCGGCCGGAGACCGGGCCTACGGCGGGTATGTGCTGGCCGCTTCGATGAGCCATCTCGCGGCCCAGCTCGGGAACCCGCGGGAGATCGCCCAGCTGGCCAGGGCCGCTCAGGAGGGCTCGCGCGGACAGGTGACGCCGCGGGCCGAGGCCATGTTCTACGCGGCCGAGGCGCGCGGGCACGCACTCCTCGGTGACGCCCGCGCCTGCCACGAGGTCGCGGGCAAGGCGCTGACGGCGCTGGACCTGGCAGATCCGGCATCCGGTGACGATCCCGCGTGGATCATGCATTTCGACCAGGCCTATCTGGCGGACGAGCTGGCCCACTGCCACCGCGACCTGGGTCAGGCGGACGCGGCGGCCCGCCGCGCCGCCGACTCCCTCGACGGGCACCCCGAGTCCCGCGCACGTCGCCGGGCCATCGGTCTGGTGCTGCTTGCGACGGCCCAGGTCCAGCAGCGCGAGGTGGAGGCCGCCTGCCACACGGGCACCCGGGCGGTGGAGCTGCTCGGCACTCTGCGTTCCAGCCGGGGCGTGGAGTATCTGGAGGACCTCACCCGCCGGCTCGAACCGTTCGCGGACGAACCGGCGGTACGGGAGTTCGGAGCGAGGATGCAGCTCCAGACCGCGTCGTAACGGCATCAGCGCCGTAACCAGCGTCGCGCGGCGTCTTCTTGTTACGGGGACCACACGTGTGTGCGGATGCCTTCGTACACCCGGTAGCGTGGGCCGACGGTTCCGTAGGCCCACGTGTAGGAGTCCTGGTGACGCGAAGCGGACAGGGTGACGAGACGCAGCACCCCGGCGCTCCCGGCGCCCCCGGCGCTGCGCGGCCCGCGTACGAAGGTGTCGTGCTGCCCGCAGACAGCAACGAGCCCTGGATACCGGGGGTCAGCGGGGAGCAGGTCGCCCCGGCCGGAGGCGCGCCCTGGGGTGCGCCGTGGGGCCCCGCGCAAGGGCAGTCCCAGCCGCAGCCCCAGTCGCCGCAGTACGGTGGCGACGCGGCCGCGACCCAGTACATCCCGCCTGTACCGGGCGGCGCGGACGCCGCGGCCACCCAGTACATCCCGCCTGTACCGGGCGGCGCGGACGCCGCGGCCACCCAGTACATCCCGCCCGTCCAGGCCACCCCTTCAGTCCCGCGGACCGCGGGGCCGCTCCCCCCTGAGGCTCCCGTCGAGTCGACGCAGTTCCTCGGGCTGCGGCCCCCCGCGGCGGGCGGCGGTGACGCCGAGGCCACGCAGTACCTGCCGCCCGTACCCCAGCAGCAGACCCCGCCCCAGGCCGCCGGTGCCCCGTACGGGGTGCGCCCCGGTGCCCCCGCCGATCCGCAGCCGCCCGCGGGCTTCGAGAACCTCTTCCGGAGCGACTCGCCTCAGCAGCAGATGCCGCGCCCCACGACGGAGCCGCAGCGGCACCCCTTGTACGCCGCCGCCCCGCAGCATCCGTACCCGGCAGGTCCCTCTGGTCCTGCCGGCCCCTCCGACTACGACGAGCCGCAGGGCCGCCGCCCCTCCCGCCTTCCGCTGATCGCCGCGGTCGTCGTGGGCTGCGCCGTGGTCGGCCTCGGCGTCAGCGCCGTGATGTTCGGCGGGGACGACAAGGACGCCGACTCGGCGCCGGTCGCCGCCGCGAGCACACCGGCAGCCCCGACCAAGGGCGCGGCCGCGCCCGCGGACGACCCGGCGAAGGCCCAGGCCGAGGAGCTGGACAAGCTGCTCGCGGACAGCAACAACAGCCGTGCCTCGGTGATCCGCTCGGTCGAGTCCATCAAGGGCTGCGACAACCTCGACCAGGCGGCCAGGGACCTCCGTGCCGCCGCCGATCAGCGCCGCAGCCTGGTGACCCGGCTGAAGGGCGTGGAGGTCGACAAGCTCCAGAACCACGAGCAGCTCACCAAGTCCCTCACCACGGCCTGGGAGGCCTCCGCCTCGGCGGACGACCACTACGCGGAGTGGGCGGGCCAGGTCGACGGCAAGAAGGGCTGCCGCGGCGGAAAGGCCCGCCAGACGAAGGACGCGGCGCAGGGAAACCGGGCGAGCGGCGAGGCGAGCAAGGCGAAGCGCGAGGCATCGGGCCTGTGGAACGCCATCGCCACGAAGTACGGCCTCACGCAGCGCGAGGCCACGCAGCTCTGAGGCCGCGTGGGCCCGGTACGCCGCGAAACCCGCCCGCCCCTACACCGTAGGCGCGTTCCGCATGGTCGAGGTGACGTCCACGAACCCTGGTTTCTGGGCGATCAGGCGCCCCTCCCGTACCACCTGAAACGTCACGCTCCGGTTCACCACCCGCGGGAGCCCCTGCACCCCGAGCATGTCCTCGAAGCGCCAGCGGAGGTCAGGGGTGAGGCCCCCGGTGTCGGTGGTCACGCCGGTGTCGAGGGCGTGGGCGATGGCGCCCGGGGTGATCTCGGGCCGGGCGAGGGACTCGATGACCTTCCGCAGCACGGTGTAGGCGATCCACGTCGTCTGCACCCCCGCGTCCGCCGCGTCGATCCGGTCGTCCCCGAAGGCGTGTTCGCGGATCACCTCACGCATCGTCCCCCAGCGCTCGTCCCCGGAGTCCGGGTACCAGCCGGTCATGAGGGCACCCTCGAAGGGCCCGTCCGCGCCGCCCGTGCGGTCGATCAGGGGCTGGTCGACGGAGCTGAGCACGGAGGAGATCCGGACCCCGGAGCTGTCCCCGTCGCCTGCGTCGCCTCCGTTGTTCTCGTCGCTCTCGTCGCGCACGCGCCGGAACGAGTCGAAGAAGGTCTCCGTGCGCTCGCCGAGGACGGCGGTCACACAACCTCGCTTGCCGCCCGCGCCGTCGAGCGCCTCCTCGGCCTGCCGCTCGTACTCGGACGAGTCCTCGGCGGCCTTGATGTCGGCCGACGGCTGCCGCTTGCCCTGGGACAGGCCCGCGTTGAGCAGCGCGGGCAGCCCGTCGCCGAGGATGGTGTCGGGCCGCACCAGCGAGACCTTCCGGCAGTTGGCCGCGAGCTGTCGCCCGTTGCCGGCGAGCAGCGCGGCCACGCCGCCGTTGATGGGGTAGGAGAGGTAGCTGGTGAACTCCTCGTCGGAGATCCCGAAGCCGCCGATATAGGGGATGCCCGCGGCTTCGAGCGGCCCCATGAACGCGCGGCCGTTCTGGCTGTAGGAGCCGACCACCGCGACCGCGCCCTCCTGCGCGGCGCGGCGGGCGCAGGTGGCGGCGCCCGCCGCCGTGTTGCGCTCGTTGCAGGTGAGCACCCGCAGCTCGTGGCCGTCGATCCCGCCGCGCGCGTTGACGTACTTGGCGTAGGCCTGTGCCATCGCGGGCATCCCCGGCATGTTTGTGGCCTTCGTCTCCTCGGGCGCGAAGGTCATCACGGTCAGAGGCTCCCTGGAGCCGTCCGAGGTGCCCGGGAGCACACCGCACCCGGTGAGTGTGAGTGACGCCCCGGTCACCGCCATGGACAGGGCGAGTGCCACGGAGGTCCTGCGGTGACGGGGTGTGAAGGTACGGCGCCATCCGGTCATGCCGCCTCACACTTCCGCCTCGTGGGTAACGCCGAAGTGTGCGGACTTCAACGGTGAGTGACCGCGGGGTGAATTCCAGGGGGCCGGGGGTGCCGGAATGTGCGGGTCGTACCATCGGGGAGGCTCGCAAGGACCGGGCTAAGGACCGGGCTCCCGAGGTGAACGTCAATGAACTCTTCCCGTCGCGGCCGTCGCTCCTCCACCATGGGCGACATGCCGCTCAATGACATGCCCTGGTGGCGCTGGCGCAGCAATGTGCGCTCGGCGCTGCACATGCTTTCCGATCCCACCTTCCATCAGGACGTCTGGCTGGCCGGCCACGAGGGCTACGGAGACGTCACCGACGCCGTCTACCGGCTGGTCGAGGACACCTGGCTGGACAACTGGTCCGCCGAGAAGTACGTCGGGACGATCTTCCGGGACTCCGGGGAGGCGGCCCTCGTCGACGTGGCCGTGCTGCGGGTGCTGAGGATCATGCACCAGGTGGGTGCGGACGCCGCGGTGTCCGTGTACGTGGAGCACCACGGCTGGCCGGAGGCGGTGCGGGCCGCGCGCGAGGCGCACATCCGGCTCGCGACCAACGACGGGGAGGACCCGGACACGCCCCCGCACACCCTGGAAGTGCTGCGAATCATGACACGGTCCGCCTGAGGCCTTCCGCCCGGCGCGGGGGCCTGACGGGTCCGTGTGACGCGGTCCGTCTGACGGACACGGCACCGTCGGAGCCCGTGCGGTGTGGCACCCTACGAGAATGACCGACCAGTACGTCCTGACGCTCTCCTGCCCGGACAAAAAGGGCATCGTGCACGCCGTCTCCAGCTATCTCTTCATCACCGGCTGCAACATCGAGGACAGCCAGCAGTTCGGAGACCGGGACACGGGTCTGTTCTTCATGCGGGTCCACTTCGCGGCTGAGGTGCCGGTGACGGTGGAGAAGCTGCGGGCCAGCTTCGCCGCCGTGGGGGACTCGTTCCAGATGGACTGGCAGATCCACCGCGCGGACGAGCGCATGCGGGTGGTGCTGATGGTCAGCAAGTTCGGCCACTGCCTGAACGATCTGCTCTTCCGGTCCAGGATCGGCGCGCTGCCGGTCGACATCGCGGCCGTCGTCTCCAACCACACCGACTTCGCCGAGCTCGTGGCCTCGTACGACATCCCCTTCCGCCACATCCCCGTGACCAGGGACACCAAGGCGGCGGCGGAGGCCGAGCTGCTCGAGCTGGTGCGGTCCGAGGGAGTGGAGCTGGTCGTGCTCGCCCGCTATATGCAGGTGCTGTCCGACGATCTGTGCAAGCAGCTGAGCGGCCGGATCATCAACATCCACCACTCCTTCCTGCCGAGCTTCAAGGGCGCCAAGCCCTACCACCAGGCGCATGAGCGGGGCGTCAAGCTGATCGGGGCGACCGCCCACTATGTGACCGCCGATCTGGACGAGGGCCCGATCATCGAGCAGGAGGTCGAACGGGTCGGCCACGAGGTGACACCGGAGCAGCTGGTGGCCATCGGGCGCGATGTGGAGTGCCAGGCACTGGCGCGCGCGGTCAAGTGGCACGGAGAGCACCGCATCCTGCTCAACGGCCGACGCACGGTGGTTTTCGCCTAGGTCCAGTCCGGACAGGACCCCACAGGCCCGAACACCCCGGCTGCTCAGAGCCGGGACAGCGACGCCGCCGCGAACAGCACGTCCTGGATCGCCTCGCGGTCCCCGTCCTGGCCCACCGCGGCCTCCGCGGGCGGCACATGCCCCGCGACCAGCTGGCAGAACTCGACCGCGTCCAGGGCGATCTGGGCCACGGACTGGTCCGGGTCGCCGATGGCGGCCGGGGAGTCCAGCGGGATGTGCCAGTGGCCGCCACCCGCACCCTCGACCTCCAGGTGCAGGGAACGGCCGGGGGAGCCCGCCGTGACCAGGTGGCGGGCGGGCCCGGCGAGTCCCGCGCGGCGGCGGGCGGCGAGCGCGGCCGGGAGCTGGCGTGCCGCGAGCTCGATCATGTGGTGCAGATGCGGCCCGCTGGGCGGGTCGTACGGGTAGTCGACGGCGTGCGCGATGTCGTCGGCGTGCACCCAGCACTCGAAGGCCCGGTCGAGCAGCGCGTCGCGCAGCGGCAGTGCGAAGTCCCCGTACGGGACGGACAGCTCGGCGACCCCGCGGCCGGCGAACGACACCGTCCGGACCAGTGTGTGGGCCTGGTCACGCCAGGGCGCGCGGATCGTCCGGGTGACGGGGCTCCGCGCGGAGCGCCAGAAGCGCTCGGTGCGTTCGGCCGGGGAGTACGGCGGCGGTGCCGCGTCCGCCGCGAGCGGGGTCAGCGGGTCGTCGAGACCCAGCGCCGAAGCCACCAGACCGTCCACGGACATCAGATGGCCGATCACCCCGGCGACCGTGGTCCTGCGGCTCACCTGCTCCCTGCCGTCGAACCAGCGCAGCCGCAGCGGGGTGTGCCAGTCCGCGTCCCCGAAGTCGCGCAGCAGCGCGTCGAGGCGCGCGGTCTCCGCGTCGTACGGGGACGCCCAGGCGGGCACCGGGATCCGTGCGGGGCGGCGGCCCAGGCAGTTCTCCAGCACCCGGGAGCGCAGCAGCGGATCCAGGTCCAGCTCCCCGTCGTTGTGCAGCAGCCCGACCGCGTCGCGCAGCCGTACTGCCTCGTCCGCGCAGGGCGCGCATTCGGTGAGGTGCTCCTCGACCGCCGCGGTCTCCTCCGCTGAGCAGGCCGCCAGCGCCCAGGCACCGAGCAGCGACTTGAGCACGCCGTGCGGCAGCCGGGGCGCGCTCACCCGGCTCACCGGGTCCGGCAGGACCGCCGGCGGATCGAGGTCGTCGCCCGCCGCCCGCGGTCCCGGAATGCGCGGTGCCGCGCCCGGGCCGTCATCGGGCCCGCCAGGGCCCCGGCCTCCGCCGAGCGGGCCGGTCACCGCGTACGTCCGTAACCGCGCGGTGGACCGGGCGGTGACGAGCCTCCGACGAGCGGGCGGGTGTGCGCCGTGGACAGCAGTTGCAGCCCCAGCCGCAGCCGGCGCCGGGCCTCGTCCGCCGTGATGTCGAGGTCGGATGCCGTCTGCCGGTAGTCCCTGCGCTTGTGGTACGCCAGATCCAGTGCCGCCCGCAGGGAGGCGGGCATCGACGTCACGATGTAGTCGGCCCGGGCGGCGACCGACGCGCGGCGCACCTTCTCCTCGAGCTCCTCCAACTCCTCGGCGGAGCCGCCGCCGTTCGCGGCCTGGGTCGCGGCCTCGTGCTGCCGCAGCCGGTGCACGGCCTGCCTGTGGGTGAGTCTGGCCACCCAGGAGCGCATGGAGCCCTGCTTGGGGTCGTAGGCGTCGGGGTTCTCCCACACATAGCCGAAGACCTCGCGGGTGATCTGGTCCGCGGCCTCGGTGTCGTCCAGCACCCGGTGGGCCAGGTTGTGCACGAGCGAGGCGAACCGGTCGTACAGCTCACCGAGCGCGGCTGCCTCGCCCCGCGCCAGCCGCTGCTGCATCTTGCGGTCCCAGCGCGGTGGTGTGTCCTTTGCCATCCGGCGCCCCCAAACCTCCGCAGTTCCTGGCATTCCCCGGTTTGCTACTCGTGAGTCGTCTTCGCTGCTTCGAATGTAGTGGGCCGCACCTGAGGACCACGCGTCTTTGCGGCAAGTCCGCCCGTGCGGGTTTGACCTTGCGGTGACTGGGAAGCGGCGCCTGGAAGACGAACCTCCGGATCGCGGGGTGTGTGATGGTCGAGGTCGAGGTCGAGGAAGTTGAAGGAAGCGCGGTAAGCGCAGGAAGCGCCGGAAGCGCATCACCGGGCCCTTGGACCGTGCTGCGGATAGAAGGTGAGCTCGACCTGGTCAGTTCACCGGTGGTCCGTCGCCATGTGCACGACGCTGTGGCCAGGGGCCGTCGCGATGTGGTGCTGGACCTGTCCGGGGTGGTGTTCTGTGACTCCAGCGGGGTCGGTGTGCTGATCGCGGCCCGCCGTCTGATCCGCTCCTGCCGCGGCAGACTCCGGCTGATCCTCCCGGCCGGAGGCGTGGCCGGTGTCACAGCGGCCGAGGGAGCGCATGTGAACAGGGTGCTTGCGGCACTCGGCGTGCGCCGGCTCTTCGATGTGTACGAAAGCGCCGTGGCGGCGGTCGACGACGAGGCGGAACCGCTCTCCGCCTAGGCCAGGTCACGGCGTCGGTCAGCACTGTCTCCGTATTGTCCCAGCATCGCCGCAGGTCGACGGAACGGGAGCGGGACCGGCCCGGAACGTCGTAGTCTCGCCGCATGGACAGCGCAGAGTACGAGCGGAAGGTTGCCCACCGGTTCGCCGAGTTCGACCAGGACGGCAACGGCTACATCGACCGGGCGGACTTCAACCAGGCGGCCAAGGCGATCCTCGCCGAGTTCGGCACGACGGCACGCTCGGACAGGGGACAGGCACTCTATTCGGGCGCGGAGGCGTTCTGGCAGGGCATGGCGGGCATCGCCGATGTCGACGGAGACCAGCGGGTCACCCGTGAGGAGTTCATCACCGGCGCGGTGAAGCGGCTCCGCGACAACCCGCACCGCTTCGCCGAGATCGCCCGGCCCTTCCTCCACGCCCTGATCGCGATCGCCGACGAGGACGGCGCGGGTGTCACCCCGGCCAGCGCCGAGCGGGTGCTCCGCGTACTCGGCGTGGAGCAGGAGCGGGGCGCCCTGGTGGCCACCGCGCTGGACGCGGACGGCGACGGCAGGATCAGCGAGGAGCAGATCCTGGAGGCGTTCGCCGCGTATTACGTCACTCCCGAGCCGTAGGCGGTCGCGGGGCGAGACCCCGCCCAGTTCCCGGATCGGACCGGTCTGGGACCGGTTCCGGACCGAGCAGCCGGCGAAGCCCCGCCGTCCCCCGACGGGGCATTCGGGCGGGGTGGCCGCCGCCGGGTGCGGGACGGCCCACCCGGCGGAGCAGGGGACGGGTCAGGCCCCGCTCCCGCCGAAGCGTTCGCGGAGCCGGTACTTCAGCACCTTCCGCAGCGTCTCGTTGCGCGGCAGCGCGGCCACCACCTCCAGTTGCTCCGGCAGCTTGTGCACGGACAGCCCCGCCCCGCGCAGATACGCCGTGACCTCGGCGAGTGTCAGTGGCGTCGCTCCCTCGGGCTGTTCGATCACCGCGCAGACCCGCTCGCCGCGTTCGGGGTCGGGGAGCCCGATCACCGCCGTGTCTCCGACGCCCGGGTGTTCGTGGAGCAGGTCCTCGATCTCCTTGGCGGAGATGTTCTCGCCCTTGCGGATGATCACGTCCTTGAGGCGGCCGGTGAGCACAAGATGCCCCGACTCGGTGAGGTGGCCGAGGTCACCGGTCCGCAGGAAGCCGTCCGTGTCGAACACCGCCGCGGTCTGCGCCGGGTCCAGATAGCCCTGGCAGACGGCCTCTCCGCGCAGGCGCACCTCTCCGTCGACGATCCGTATCTCCATGCCCTCGGGAGGTCTGCCCTCCGTGGTGGCCAGTTGCTCGGCGCTGTCGTCCGGGGCTCCCATGGTGATCATCGGTACCTCGGTCATCCCGTAGCCGTGGGTCAGCTGGGCTCCCATCTCGCGGACCACGGAGTGGTACAGCTCGGGCGGTTTGGGTGCGCCGCCGCCCGCCAGCAGACGGAGGGTCGGGATGAGCGGCTCGCCCGGCTGCTTGCGCTGCTCGGTCAGGAACATCGAGTAGAACGCGGTGGAGCCGCCGGCCGTCGTGACCCCGTGCTTGCGATAGGTCTCCAGGGCGTCCGGCAGCGCGAACTGCTCGAAGAGGACGGCGGGGAAGCCGTACAGCAGCTGCATCACCAGGTAGTCGGCCCCGCCGATGTGCGCGAAGGGGAAGGCGATCGAGCCGACGTCATGCGCGGTCAGCCGCAGTGCGTGGGCCAGGCAGGAGCCACCGGCGATCAGTGAGCGGTCGGTGTGCAGCACGCCCTTGGGGTCCGACGTGGTCCCGGAGGTCCAGTAGATCCAGCGGACATCCGTGCCGTCGGCGGGCGGCGGGGGCAGTGCGGAGGGGTCGCCGTCCGGGAGCGAGCCCGGGTCGTACACCTCGATGACTCCGCGCGCGCCGAGCCGCCGGGCCATCTCCGTGTGGTCGAAGCCGCGCCACTCGCCCGGCACGGCGAAGAAGTCGGCCTTCGCGGCGTTGAGCGCGAAGCCCACCTCCCGGTCCCGGTAGAAGGGGATGACGGGGGACTGTACGGCGCCGATGCGGGCGAGTGCCCCGGTCAGCAGCACGGTCTCGATCCGGGTGGGCAGTTGCCAGGCGACGACCGTGCCCGGACGTATGCCGAGGGCGTGCAGTCCGGCCGCCACCCGCTCGCAGCCGTCCCGCAGTTCGCCGAAGAGCATCCTCCGGTCGTCCTGGATCAGCACCGGGTGGTCCGGGGTGAGCGCGGCGCGGCGGTCGATCAGCTCCCAGAGGGTGCGGGAGGCGCTCAGGGCGTGTGCGGTCTCGTTCATGTCCGTCCCCTCCGGGCACAGGCAGCTGACGAATAGTCAGATGGTGTGCAGAGCGTAGGGCCGCTCGCCCGGCCGGTCCAGCCTTGCCGGCCCCGGAGGTGCGCGGCTAGCCTGCTGCTTCAGCTATCTGACGATGTGTCAAATAGGAGGCCCGCGATGGACCTGGCGTACACGGAGGAGGAAGAGGCGTTCAGGGCAGGGCTGCGCGAGTGGCTGTCCGTGGCGCTGCCGAAGCTGCCGCCGAAGCCCGTGCCCGGCGACTGGCCCGCGCGGCGGGCCCACGACACCGGCTGGCAGCGCGCGCTCCACGACGCCGGCTACGGGGACGTCCACTGGGGCGCGTCGCCGACCCGGCGGCTGATCTTCCTCGAGGAGACGGAGAAGGCCGGAGCGCCCTACGTCGGCGCCAACTTCGTCGGGCTGCTGCATGCCGGACCGACCATCGCCGCCGAGGGCACGCCCGCGCAGCGGGAGCGCTGGCTGCCGCCGATCCTGCGCGGCGACGAGATCTGGTGCCAGGGCTTCAGCGAACCGGGCGCGGGCTCCGACCTCGCCGCGCTGCGCACCCGGGCGGTACGGGACGGCGACTGCTATGTGGTGACCGGGTCCAAGATCTGGACCTCGCACGCCGAGGTCGCCGACTGGTGCGAACTGCTCGTCCGCACCGACCCCGAGGCCCCGAAGCACCGGGGGATCAGCTGGCTGGCCATGCCGATGGACGCACCCGGCATCACCGTGCGCCCGCTGCGTACCCTCGCCGGATCCACGGAGTTCGCCGAGGTCTTCCTGGACGACGTACGGGTGCCGGTGGACCACAGGATCGGCGAGGAGAACGACGGCTGGCGGGTCACCATGGTCACCCTGTCCTTCGAGCGGGGAACCGCATTCGTCGGCGAGGTCGTCGCCTGCCGCCGCACCCTCGGCGAACTGGCCCGCACCGCCCGCGAGAACGGCCGCTGGGACGACCCCGTGCTGCGGCGCAGGCTGGGGCGGCTGGCGGCGGAGTTCACCGCGCTGTGGCGGCTGATCCAGTGGAACGTCAGCGAGGCGGAGCGCGGCGGAGGCATACCGGGACCGGGCGGCTCCGTCTTCAAGCTCCACTATTCGCACGCCCGCCAGGAGCTGTACGACGCGGCTGCCGAGGTACTCGGGCCCGACGCGCTCGACGCCTCCCACGAGTGGACCCTCGACCGGCTGTCCGCGCTGTCGTACACCATCGCCGCCGGCACCTCGCAGATCCAGCAGAACATCGTCGCCGAGCGGATACTCGGCCTGCCGAAGGGGGCCTGAGCGGCGTGCGCTTCCAACTCAGCGATGACCAGCGAGCCTTGCGCAGAGGGGTGCGGGAGCTCTTGGAGGCGCGCTTCGACCGGGCCGCCCTCCGTGCCGCCGTGGACGAACCCGGCCTGGACCGGGCGCTGTGGCGGGAGCTCGGGGATGCGGGCTTCTTCGCGCTGCGGCTGCCCGAGGCCGACGGCGGGGTGGGACTCGGACTCCCGGAGGCGGTGCTCGTCTTCGAGGAGGCCGGACGGGTGCTTCTGCCGGGCCCGCTGGTCGCGACCCATCTCGCGGCAGGTGCGGTGCCCGGAGCCGCCACCGGCGAGTCCGTGGTGACCATGGCGGACGGCGCGCTGGTGAGCTGGCTGGACGGGGCGGACGCGGTGCTGGGGGACGTGGCAGGTGCCGTACGCGTACGGTCCGTCGATCCGCTGACGCCCCTGCACCGGCTGCCCGGCAGCGGCGTGCACGCCGCACATGAAGTGGCGCGTACCGATGACGCGGTACTGCTCACCGCGGCCGAGCAGCTCGGCTCGGCCCTCCGCACCACCGAGCTCGCGACGCGCTATGCCGCGGAGCGGGAGCAGTTCGGCAGGCCCATCGGTAGCTTCCAGGCGGTCAAACACCTCTGCGCGCAGATGTTCGTGCGCGCAGAGCTCGCCCGCGCCGCCGTCTACGCCGCCGCGGTCACCGCCGACCCCGCCGAGATCGCCGGTGCCAAGCTGCTCGCCGACGATGCCGCGGTGCGCGGAGCCCGTGCATGCCTCCAGGTGCACGGCGGCATGGGCTTCACCTGGGAAGCCGATGTCCATCTGCATCTCAAGCGCGCCTGGGTGCGCGCCCGGCTCTGGCAGACGGCGGACCGCGCGGAGGAGTTGCTGGCGTCGGCGCTGTGACACGCCACATGTGTCCGACCTGCCTCCAACGCAGCGCAAAGCGTCACTGAGCGTGGCTGTCGAGGGCGCCGATATCGGGTTGTGTCCTTCGGCGGACTCGTCACGGGCCGCAGTCGCCTCGCCCTCCGGTACGCTCCGTGGGGTGCGAGATGCGTGCTGCCACGGGGCAGGGGCCCCGAACCTCCGGCCGGACACCCGCGTGGCCGCCGGGCTCGAACGCGCCGCTCGCACAGGGTGTTCGACTATCCGCAGCGTGCGTCGCACAGTATGCACTACGCATACTCCTTCGCGCTGGAATATGCCCGAAGCGCTTGTTGCGGTGACTGTACGTCAACCATGCTGTCACGCAAGGAAATCACGTTCCGTGACAGCTTTCAGGCGCGAGGCGTTGTGTCCGCCGGTTCGGATGGTGTGAGCGGTGCAGGTGCTTCTGGTTCAGATGGAGGTCGGCCCCGATCCCGCGGAGGTCGGGCGGGCCCGCAGATGGGCGAGGTCGCGGCTCGCCGGATCCGGGATAAGGGACGACGAGCCGGTCGCGGAGACGCTGGTGCTGCTGATCTCCGAGCTGGTCACCAACGCCGTGGTGCACACCGGCTGCCCCGCCGTGCTGCGCATGCTCTTCGGGGCGGGCGAGACGGCGGCGGGCACGGTGCGGGTGGAGGTCGCCGACACGAGCGCCTGCCCGCCGAGCCCGCGGCGCGCGGAGCGCGAGGACACCAACGGCCGCGGCCTCGAACTCGTCGACGGGCTCGCCGACCGCTGGGGCTGGCAGCCGGAGGGCGCGGGAAAGAGCATCTGGTGCGAGGTCGACCGGTGTGTGGTGCCGCCCGCGCAGCCCGCCGCACCGGGGCCACTCGCCGGGGCTGCCGTGCCTGCGGCGTCCGCCGCGCCGGTCGCTTCGGCGGCGACCGCGCCCGTGGTCCCGGCCTGAGGCGTGCGACGCCTTTCGCTCACCGGGCGGGCCGAAGCGAGGCGCCGCCACCGGTCAGAGCACCGCCACCGGCGCCACCGGCGTACCCGTGCCCCCGACGAACGGCTCAGGGGTCGCCGACAGCAGGAAGGTGTAACGGCCTTCCTGCGCGCAGGCCGCCGACAGTTCCTCCAGGTTCCAGTTCTGGCCCTGGAGCATGCCCATCTCCACCAGGTCCAGGGCGTGCACGGGTAGCCACAGGTCCTCGATCTCGGGCGGGAAGATCTCGAAGGTCAGCGTGTCGTTCGCGACGGCGGCGACATCGCGAGCGTGGAACCACTCCGGCGTACGCACCGAGAGGCCCGGTGACGGATAGGCGTAGGCGTGCTTGTCCCCGGCCAGGAACACCTGCATCTGCCCGGTCCGTACGAGCACCACATCGCCGGACCGCACCCGCACCCGGCCGAAGTCCTCCGCCTCGGCGAGGTCTTCAGGGGTCACGGCATGGTCGCCGGGCAGCCGATCGAGGCCCTTGGCGCGGGCCACGTCGAGCAGCACCCCACGGGTGATCAGCGTCCGCACCGTGTCGATGCCGCTGAAGCGGGCCCCGGCGTGGGCGGTGATGGTGTCGGCCGGGCGGCCGTTGTAGATCCGCCCCGAGTGCGAGACATGGGTGAGGGCGTCCCAGTGGGTCGCCGCCTGGAGCCCCATGGTCACGGCGTCGTCGCTGGTGGCGACCGTGCCCGGGCCGAACAGCTCCTGGTTGATCTGGACCATGGTGTGCAGCGGGTTCACCCGGCCCGGGATCATCCCCGTCTGCACCCCGTCCTGCTGGAGGGGCAGGGCCAGGGGTACCCGGTGGCCGCTGCGGACTTCGGCGACGGCCGCGCGTACCACCTCGTCCGTGATCAGGTTCAGCGTCCCGATCTCGTCGTCGGCGCCCCAGCGCCCCCAGTTGCTGATCCGTTTGGCGATGTCGTGGAACTCCTGAGGCAGGGCTGGCTCGGGCATGGGCGGTCCTCCTGAGGTCCAGTGGCTCCCGGGTCTTGTGTTCGGGTGTCCGGCGGCCCATAAAATCTAACGGTCCGTCAGAAATCGCGGGAAGGGGCCGGACATGGGGAACTTCTTGGCAGGCAGGACGATCGCCGTGACGGGCGCCGGGCGGGGTATCGGGCGAGCCGTCGCCCTCGCCTGCGCCGCCGAGGGAGCACGGGTCGTCGTCAACGACTACGGGGTCTCGATCGAGGGCGGCGCCCCCACGTCCGAGGTCGCCGAGGCCGTGGTCAAGGAGATCGAGGCGGCGGGGGGCCGTGCCGTGGCGGTCGCCGACGACATCGCCACCATGGCGGGCGGACAGCGCCTCGTCGACACGGCACTGGCGGAGTTCGGGCGTATCGACGGGGTGGTCTGCGTCGCCGGGATCCTGCGCGAGCGGATGCTGTTCAACATGTCCGAGGAGGAATGGGACCCGGTCGTCGCTACCCACCTCAAAGGCACCTTCACCGTCTTCCGCGCCGCGTCCGCCGTGATGCGCAAGCAGGGCGGTGGCACGCTCATCGGCTTCACCAGCGGCAACCACCAGGGCTCGGTGGCTCAGGCCAACTACTCGGCCGCCAAGGGCGGGATCATCTCCCTCGTACGCAGCGCGGCTCTCGGCCTGCACAAGTACGGGGTCACGGCGAACGCGGTCGCCCCCGTCGCCCGCACCCGCATGTCGGCCAACGTCCCCATGGAGCTGAAGGAGATCGGCGAGCCCGAGGACGTCGCGGCGCTCGTCGTGTATCTGCTCTCCGACCGGGCCCGGGACATCACCGGGCAGGTCTACACGATCGCCGGCCCCAAGATCGCCGTATGGGCGCAGCCGCGTGAGCTGCGGGCCGGATACGCCGAAGGCCCTTGGACCCCCGAGAAGATCGCGGACTTCCTGCCGGGGACCGTCGGCACCGACCCGATGCCGATGCTGGCGCAGCTGGAGGCCATGGCGAAGGCGGCGGCGTCCGGCGACCGCCCCAACACCTAGGGAGCGGTCGTGGACTTCGCGTTCGGAGCGGATGACGAGGCATTCCGGGACGAGGCCCGCCTGTGGCTGGCCGACCATCTCACCGGTCCGTACCGCGCAGCCGGGGGAGGACCCGGACGGGAGCACGAGGACATGGCGGCGCGGCTCGCCTGGGAGCGCGAGCTGGGACGCCACGGCTGGATCGGGCTCGGCTGGGAGACGGCCGACCACGGCAACCGGCGCGCCACACTGACCCAGCAGGTCGTCTGGGCCGAGGAGTACGCCCGTGCCCGGGCACCCGGCCGCCTCGGGCACATCGGCGAGAACCTGCTCGCACCCACCCTGATCGCGTACGGCGACAAGGAGCAGCAAGCCCGCTATCTGCCCGGCATCGCACGCGGCGAAGCGCTGTGGTGCCAGGGCTACAGCGAACCGGGCGCGGGCTCGGACCTGGCTTCGGTCCGTACCACCGCCGTTCGGGACGGCGATGGCCATCGCGTCAGCGGCCAGAAGATCTGGACCTCACTCGCCAAGGACGCCCACTGGTGCTTCGTCCTGGCCCGAACCGAACCCGGCTCGGCCCGCCATCACGGCCTCTCGTTCCTGCTGGTGCCGATGGACCAGCCGGGCCGCGTCGACGTACGGCCCATCCGGCAGATGTCCGGCACCAGCGAGTTCAACGAGGTCTTCTTCGACGGCGCTCTCGCCGTGGACGTGGTCGGCGGCGAGGGCAACGGCTGGCAGGTCGCGATGGGACTCCTCGCCCTCGAACGCGGCGTGTCCACCCTCGTCCAGCAGATCGGATTCGAGGAGGAACTGCGCCGGGTGATCGCCCTGGCCGTGGACAGCGGATCGGTGGACGGCCAGGACGAGGATCCGGTGCTGCGCGAACGGCTCGTACGGCAGTGGGCCGAGCTGCGCACCATGCGCTGGAACGCCCTGCGCACCCTGGGCACCCGGGACGATCCCGGCGCCCCGAGCGTCGCCAAACTGCTGTGGGGCGGCTGGCACCAGCGGCTCGGCGAACTCGCCGTACGGGTGCGCGGCGCAGCGTCCGCGTCCGGTCCCGGCGCCTGGACTCCCGCCTACGAACTCGACGAACAGCAGCGGCTGTTCCTCTTCACCCGCGCCGACACCATCTACGGCGGCTCGGACGAGATCCAGCGCAACATCATCGCCGAGCGGGTGCTCGGCCTACCCAGGGAGCTGCGGTGAGAGGTGTCGTCTTCGACGGCCGGCGGGCAGAGGTGGCCGACGATCTGGAGATAAGGGAACCAGGCCCCGGCGAGGTGCTGGTCGCCATCGCGGCGGCCGGGCTGTGCCACAGCGATCTGTCCGTGATCGACGGCACGATCCCCTTCCCCGCCCCCGTCGTCCTCGGCCACGAGGGCGCGGGCACCGTGGAGGCGGTCGGTGCCGGCGTCACCCATGTCGTGCCCGGCGACCATGTGGCCCTGTCCACGCTGGCCAACTGCGGGGCCTGCGCGGCCTGCGACCAGGGACGGCCGACGATGTGCCGCAGCTCCATCGGCAGGCCCGACCGCCCTTTCAGCCGCGGCGGCCGGCCGCTGTACCAGTTCGCGGCCAACTCGGCCTTCGCGGAACGCACCGTCGTGCGGGCCGTCCAGGCCGTGAGGATCCCCGCGGGCATCCCGCTCACCTCGGCCGCGGTCATCGGCTGCGGTGTGCTCACCGGTGTCGGAGCCGTACTCAACCGGGCGAAGGTCGGCATCGGTGACACCGTCGTCGTCATCGGCACCGGAGGCATCGGCCTCAACGTGCTCCAGGGCGCCCGGATCGCGGGTGCGCTCACGGTGGTCGCCGTGGACACCAACCCGGCGAAGGAGAAGACGGCCCGCCTCTTCGGCGCGACCCACTTCCTCACCTCGGTGGACGGGGTGCGGGAGATCCTCCCCGACGGCGCCCGGCATGTCTTCGAGTGCGTCGGCCGCACGGCGCTGGTCCGCCAGGCGATCGAGCTGCTCGACCGCGGCGGGCAGGCGGTGCTGCTGGGGATGCCGGCGCCGACGGCGGAGGCGACGTTCCTGCCCGCGTCGATGTTCCTGGACAAGGCGATCCTGGGCTGCCGTTACGGATCCTCCCGGCCGCAGCACGACATCGCGCTGTACGCCGCGCTGTACGAGGAGGGGCGGCTGCTGCTCGACGAGCTGGTGACGCGTACGTATCCGGTGGAGGACTTCGCGGCGGCGGTGGAGGACGCCGAGCAGGGGCGGGTGGCGCGCGGCGTGCTCACCTTCTGAGCGCGCCGGGTGCACTGCGCACTCCGGGTACCGGGCGCTCCGGGTGTTCCAGGTGCGGGGGACCGCTCAGGCCGTGGCGGTGTCGCGGAACGTACGCCGGTAGACCGTCGGAGACACCCCGAGCGCGCTCAGCAGGTGCTGGCGCATCGACTGGGCCGTACCGAAGCCGGCGTCCCTCGCCACATGGTCCATCGGCAGATCCGTGCTCTCCAGCAGCTGCCGGGCGCGCTGCACGCGCTGCTGGGTGAGCCACTGCCCGGGGCTGACGCCGACCTCCTCGCGGAAGCGGCGGGTGAAGGTGCGTACCGACATCGACTCCTGTCCGGCCAGGTCCCGCAGCTGGATCGGCTCATGGAGCCGGTCGAGCGCCCAGGCCCGCGCGGCCGAGGTGGTGGCGAGCTGGGGCTCGGGCACCGGGCGCTGGATGTACTGCGCCTGGCCGCCGTCGCGATGCGGCGGTACGACCGTACGGCGGGCCACGTCGTTGGCGACCGCCGCCCCGTGGTCGCGGCGCACGATGTGCAGGCACAGGTCGATGCCCGCCGCCACACCGGCGGAGGTGAGGACATCGCCGTCGTCGATGAAGAGCACGTCCGCGTCGACCTCGATGGCGGGGAACATGCGCTGGAAGTGCTCGGCGTGCGACCAGTGCGTGGTGGCGCGGCGGCCGTCCAGGAAGCCCGCGGCGGCGAGGACGTAGCCCCCGGTGCAGATCGAGACCAGCCGGGTGCCGGGCCGCAGATGGCCGAGGGCCGCGGCCAGCCCGGGGGTGAGCCTTCCTTCCTCGAACACCGGGCCCAGCTCGTACGACGCGGGTATGACGACCGTGTCCGCGGTGGCGAGCGCCTCGGGGCCCTGGCCGACGAGGACGGCGAAGTCCGCGTCGGTCTGTACCGGCCCCGGCGGCCGGATCGAGCAGGTGACGACCTCGTACAGCTTCCGCCCGCCGGGGCCGGCGGCGCGGCCGAAGATCCGCTGGGGGATGCCCAGCTCGAAGGGGATGCAGCCGTCGAGCGCGAGGACGACGACGCGGTGTTGTCGCGGCTGTCCTTGTCGTCGTGGCTGCCGGGCGGAGGTCATGGGCCCGATGTTACCCGGGCGACTGGCCCGATCCCATCGAATGCTGTCCTTCGGGCCACTCGATGGGAGTCTCCGCTGCTCGGATGCTTGGTGGCGTGACCCAGACAAGCAATCTCTCCGCAGCCCCGGACGCCTCCGGCCGGACCACGGCGCCCCGGACCCCGCGGATCCACCGTGCCTGGTTCGTCGCCGCCGTGGCGTTTGTGACGATCATCGGAGCGGCGGCCTTCCGTTCCCTGCCCGGCCTGCTGCTGGATCCGCTGCACCAGGAGTTCGGCTGGTCACGCGGCACGATCGGGCTCGCGGTCTCCGTCAACCTCGCGCTGTACGGGCTGACCGCGCCGTTCGCCGCCGCGCTGATGGACCGGTACGGCATCCGCAAGGTCGTCGCCGCCGCGCTCACCGTCATCGCCGTCGGATCGGGCCTCACGGTGTGGATGACGGCGGCCTGGCAGCTGCTGCTGTGCTGGGGCCTGCTGGTGGGGCTCGGCACCGGCTCGATGGCGCTGGCGTTCGCCGCGACGGTCACCAACCGATGGTTCACCGAGCGGCGTGGTCTGGTCACCGGCATCCTCACGGCGGCCGCTGCCTCCGGGCAGCTCGTCTTCCTGCCGCTGCTCTCCTGGATCGTGCAGGAACACCACTGGCGCCCGGCCGCCGTCACGGTCGCCGTGTCCGCCCTCGCGGTGGTCCCGTTCGTCTGGCTGCTGCTGCGGGACCACCCCGCGGACGTCGGCCTTCCGCCGTACGGCGCCAAGGAGTTCGTCCCCAAGCCCGCCCCGGTGCCGGGTGCCGCCCGCCGCACGCTGGGTGTGCTGTTCTCGGCCGTCCGCACCGGCCCCTTCTGGCTGCTGGCGGGTACGTTCGCGATCTGCGGCGCATCGACGAGCGGTCTCGTCCAGACCCACTTCGTGCCCGCGTCCCACGACCACGGCATGCCCATCACGGCGGCGGCGTCGCTGCTCGCGGTGATCGGGGTCTTCGACATCCTCGGCACGATCGCCTCGGGCTGGTTCACGGACCGCTACGACGCCCGCCGGCTGCTGGCGGTCTACTACGCCCTGCGCGGCCTGTCCCTGCTGTTCCTGCCGATGCTGCTGGCTCCGTCGGTGCACCCGCCGATGGTGTTCTTCATCGTCTTCTACGGTCTCGACTGGGTGGCGACGGTCCCGCCGACGCTCGCCCTGTGCCGCGAGCACTACGGGGACGACTCGGCGATCGTCTTCGGCTGGGTGCTGGCCTCCCACCAGGTCGGTGCGGCGGTCGTCGCCTTCGCGGGCGGGGTGGCCCGGGACGTGTTCGGCTCGTACGACGTGGTCTGGTTCGCCTCGGGCGCGCTGTGCGCGGCTGCGGCGCTGATGTCCCTGGTGATCAGGAGGCGCCCCGCTCCGTCGTCGCTGGTGACGGCGGCGTGAGGGCCCGGACCCGGAGCACTCGCACGCCGGGAGCGCAGGCCCGGCGTGGCCTATGCCAGGAACCGTCCGAACCGCCCCTGGTGGAACAGCAGCGGCTCCCCGTCCGGCTCGGCGCCCAGCGCCTCCACCCGTCCCACCACGATCAGATGGTCGCCGCCCGTGTGCACGGCCCGGATCGTGCAGTCGATCCAGGCCGGTACGCGGTCCAGCCGTGGTGACCCCGTCACCGGCGACGGGCGGTGGCCGACCCCGGCGAACTTGTCGGCGCCGCTCACCGCGAACGCCCGGCACAGCTCGCCCTGGTGCGCGCCGAGTACGTTGACGCAGAACGCCCCGGCGCGGGCGATGCGCGGCCAGCTCGTGGAGGTACGGGCCACCATGAAGGCGACCAGGGGCGGGTCGAGCGACAGTGACGCGAAGGACTGGCAGGCGAACCCCGCGGGTCCCCCGCCCTCGGCGTCGTGCGCCGTGACGACGGTGACCCCGCTCGCGAAATGACCGAGCACGCGCCGGAACTCGCCCGGGTCGACCGGAAGCCGCTCGTCCTCGCCGACGGCCCTGAGGTCGGGGCGGGGCAGGGCGACATACGGCTCGGCGGCGGCCGTGGGGGCGCCGGTGGACCTGAGGTAGCGGACGGCGGTGGCCGCCATCGCTGCGTGACCCATCACAGGGTCCATTGAAGCTGACGAACCGTCAGATGTGAATCCCCTGAGGCGATCCCGGGGACCGTCACCGTCGTCGCCGACGGGACCCGGCAGGCGACTGTCCCGGCACCTGCACGCTCACCAGGAAGCCCGGCCGACCCGGGCCCCGAGCCCGCCCCACCCCGGTCCCAAGGAGTGCCGCAAGGGCTGGAGCGGCAGGAGGCGGAGGGGGAGTACGTGAAGGACCCCCGGCCCCCACTGAGCCCCCTCGTCCCGCCAGCCGGGGCAGAATGGGAGCGGTAGGCGGCTTGGTGACGAGGCGGGCCCTCGTCGTCGACCTGGTGATTCCCTTCACCGTCCGGCGGCAGGAAGGGTCCTGCCCGTTCCGTGTCTGACGAGAGGTGTGGAAGCGGTGTCGGCAGTGGAAGCGGGGCAATCCCCGTTGTTCATCAAAGTGTGCGGTCTGCGGACCGAGCAGGACGTGGACATGGCCGTCGAGGCCGGGGCCGACGCGATCGGCTTCGTCTTCGCCGAGAGCGCGCGCCGTGTCGACCCGGACACCGCGCGACGGCTGGCCCTGCGCGTACCGGAACGGATCATGACCGTCGGTGTGTTCCGCGACCAGCCGCTGAACGAGGTCCGGGGGCTGCTCGACGCGACCGGGGTGCGCGCCGTGCAACTGCACGGGGGCGAGGACCTCGCGTACTACGACGCCCTGCGGCCGTACGGACGCACCCTGATCCGGGGCGTATCCGTACGCGGGGACGTACCGCGTCTCGGTGCGCGCGGCGAGGACATCCTGCTGCTCGACGCGCCCGTGCCCGGTGCGGGCGAGACCTGGGACCGGACGGGCAGGCAGCTGCCCGGGCCCGGTGAGGCGTGGCTGCTCGCCGGGGGGCTCGACCCGCACAATGTCGCGGACGCGGTGCGCTCGGCGCGGCCGTGGGGCGTGGATGTCTCCAGCGGGATCGAGATCAGCCGGGGTGTGAAGAGCCCGGGGCTGATCGAGGCGTTCATCCGCGCGGCCCGCGGCGCGGTGCCGCAGTAGCGCGCGGACGGATGTCACATATCCGGGCGCCGAGACGTCCCGGTGGATGACGGGCGTTCCACCGGGGAGCGCCCGCCCACCGAAAGGGCGATGACCGCGATGAACACGATCCTGGTGACCGGCGGTACCGGAACGCTGGGCCGGCTCGTCACCGAGCGGCTGCGTGCTGCCGGGGAGGCGTACGAGGTGCGGGTGCTGAGCAGGCACTCGCAGCCGTATGCCGTGGACCTGCGCGAGGGCACGGGGCTGGCCGAGGCCGTCGCGGGCGTGGACACGATCGTGCACTGCGCGAGTTCACCGCGCGGCGGTGACGAGCAGGCGGCACGCCATCTGATCGACGCCGCTCGCCAGGCCGGGGTGGGGCATCTGGTGTACATCTCGATCGTCGGGGTCGACCGGGTGCCGCTCGGCTACTACCGGACCAAGCTGGCCGTCGAGGAGCTGATCGAGGAATCGGGCCTCGGCTGGACCGTGCTGCGCACCACGCAGTTCCACGACTTCGTGCTCCGGTTCCTCCGGACTTCGGTGAAGCTGCCGGTCATGCTGCTGCCGGCGGGGGTCTCGGACCAGCCGATCGAGGTGGGGGAGGTCGCCGACCGGCTGGCCGAGCTCGCGGCCGGGGCGCCCTCGGGGCGCGTGCCGGACATGGGCGGGCCCGAGATCCGGGCGCTTCCCGAGCTGGCCCGGGTCTATCTGCGCGCGGAGGGGCGGCGGCGTCCCCTGCTGAACGTGCCCCTGGCGGGCAGGGCGTACCGGGGGTTCCGGGAGGGCGGGCATCTGACGCCGGAGCGGGCCGTGGGCGAGGTCACCTTCGAGCAGTTCCTGGCGGGGCGCCCGCGGTCCCGGGCCTGACATACCCGCCGTTCCGGACCTGACTCTCCGCGGTCCCGGGCCTGACGCATCGCCGTTCCGGGCTGACGCACCGTCGGACCCGTCGGCAGGATTCCTGAATATTCGTCTCCCACCTCTTGGCCTTGCGCCGAAACACCTGGAGGCTGCGGTGTACACGTCAAAGCGGCGTGTATCCCCAACCGTGGCCTCCAGGAGGACTTGGTGCTGAAGAGCGCACGAATCCGCAGGATTCCGCTCATCCTCGCGGGCGCGTTCACCTTGGTGCTCGCCGTCCCGAACATCGCATTCGCCGCGCCGCCGCCCGCTCTGCCGGCCAACGCGGACGCGCTGGACCGGATGTTCCAGCCGGCGTACGACTACGACACCGACGGCTGCTACGCGGTGCCCGCCATCGGCCCCGACGGCTCCATCAACGGCGGTCTGAAGACCACCGGGTCTCTCAGCGGCAGCTGCCGGGACGCATCGGACCTCGTCAACACCAACAGCTACTCGCGCTCCAAGTGCAACAACGGCTGGTGCGCCGTCATGTACGACTCCTACTTCGAGAAGGACCAGACCGTCCCCGGCTGGGACCCCTTCGGGCACCGGCACGACTGGGAGCATGTCGTGGTCTGGGTGCAGAACAACGAGGCGAAGTACGTCGCCACCTCCGCCCACGGAGACTTCGACATCTACCCGCGCGACAAGATCCGCTGGGACGGCGCGCACCCGAAGGTCGTCTACCACAAGGACGGTGTGTCCACCCACTGCTTCCGGCCCGCCAACTCCAACGACGAACCCCCGGAGAACCATCAGCACACCTGGCAGTACCCCACGCTGGTCGGCTGGAACGGCTATCCGGCGGGTCTGCGTGACAAGCTCAGCCAAGCGGACTTCGGCAGTGCGCACTTCGGCATCAAGGACGGCAGTTTCGAGGGGAACCTCGCGGAGGCGAAGCCGACGGGGATCCCGTTCGACCCCTACGCGTGAGCGATGGCGCCCCGCGGCGGGGGTCGGGCTCCCGGGCCTGCCCCGGCCGTGGGGTCGTGCCCCCGGTCACAGCCCCCGGTACCTCGGCACACGCCGTTCCACGAAGCTCGCGACCCCCTCGTTCGCGTCGCTCGTGGTCATGTTGATCTCCTGCGCCGCAGCCTCCGCCGCGAACGCCGCGGCACGGTCGCCGTCCAGTGAGGAGTTCACCAGCTCCTTCGTGAGGGCCAGCGCCCGTGTCGGGCCCTGGGCGAGGCGCTCGGACCACTCGCGGGCCGTCTTCTCCAAGTCACCCGGCGCGACCACCCTGTTGACCAGACCCAGCCGCTCCGCGTCCCCCGCGGACAGAGCGTCGCCGAAGAACATCAGCTCCTTCGCCCGCTGGGGGCCCACCAGCCGTGGCAGCAGATACGCCCCGCCGCCGTCCGGGACCAGGCCGCGGCGGACGAACACCTCGATGAACCGGGCGGAATCGGCCGCGAGCACGAGATCGCAGGCGAACGCCAGATGCGCGCCGATCCCGGCCGCCGTTCCGTTCACCGCCGCGATCACCGGTTTCTCGCAGTCGAGTACCGCCGCGATGAAGCGCTGCGCGCCGCGCCGGATCGTACGGGCCACATCGCCCGGCGCGCGTTCCCCGTCGTTCGCGGGCGCTCCGCGCAGATCCGCTCCCGCACAGAAGCCCTTGCCCGTCGCCGTGATCACGACGGACCGTACCCCGGGGTCGGCGGAGGCGTCAGCCAGGAGGGCGATGACCCGCTCGCGCTGGTCCCAGGTGACGGCGTTCATGGCCTCGGGGCGGTTCAACGTGATCCAGGAGACCCCGTTCTCCGTACGGTGCTGCACCTCGCGCACCACGTCCCCGGCGTTCATCGGCACACCGCCAGCGCGTCGAGTGCCACCGCGCCCTGCCCGCGCGGCAGCACCATCAGCGGGTTGATGTCCAGCTCGGCCAGCTCCCCGCCCAGTTCGAGAGCCATCCGCTGGACCCGCAGCACCACCTCCACCAGCGCGTCCACATCCATCGGTGGCCCGCCCCGCACCCCGTCCAGCAGGGCCCGTCCGCGCAGTTCGGCGAGCATCGAGCGGGCCTGGTCCTCGCCGAACGGCGGTACGCGCACCACCGAGTCCCGCATCATCTCCACCAGGATCCCGCCCAGGCCCACCGTCACCGTCGGGCCGAACAGCTCGTCCTGGGTGACGCCGACGAACATCTCGACGCCGCGCTCGACCATCTGGCAGACCAGGATGCCGTCGAGTTCGACGTCCTCGTATCGGGCGATGTCGGTCAGTTCGCGGTACGCGTCGCGGACCTGGCTGGCCGAAGTCAGCCCGATCTTCACCAGCCCCAGCTCCGTCTTGTGCGCGAGCTGGGGCGCCGAGGCCTTCATCACCACCGGGTAGCCGACCAGGCCGGCCGCCCGCACCGCCGCGGCCGCGCTGGTCACGAGCTGTTCTCGGGGCACCCGTATCCCGTAGGCCCGCAGCAGTTGCTTCGCCGCGTGCTCGCTGAGCCGGTGGCCGGGCCGCAGCAGTGCCTCCGCCTTGCGGAAGGAGGGAGAGAGGCTGCGGGGGGCCTCGTCGAACGGCGAGCGGTAGAAGGCCGTGAACCGGTGGTAGTCGAGATAGGCCTTCACCGCCGTGACGCAGTTGCGGAACGTACGGAACGTGGCGACCCGCGAGGAGCCGAGCAGCGTCGTGCGGTACGCCTCCTCCGTCCCCACCGGGGAACCCCACACCACACACACGAGCTTGTCCGTCGATTCGGCCGCGTCCACCAGGTCCTGCGCCAGCTTGTCGCTCATGGGCGGGAACGGGCCGGTGATCGGGCAGATCAGCACTCCGACCGCCGGGTCGGCGAGTATCGCGTCGATGATCTTCCGGCCGCGCCAGTCGCCCACCGGATGGCCGCCGTTGTCCACGGGGTTGGCGACGTTGAGGTACTCCGGTATCCACTGGTGCAGTTCGTCCCGCTTGGCGGTGGACAGCGTCGGCAGCGGCAACCCGGCCGCCGTCGCCAGGTCCGCGAAGTGGGCGCCGGTGCCGCCCGAGATCGAGTAGACGACGACACCGTCCGCGCGCGGGGTGCGAGCCCGGGCCAACAGCGCCGCGGTGTCCTGGAGTTCGTCGAGCCCGTCGACGCGTATCACCCCGTACTGCCGCATCGCCGCGTCCACCACCTGGTCCGCGCCGGTCAGTTTGCCGGTGTGCGAGGCCGCCGTACGCGCGCCTGTCTCGGTACGGCCCACCTTCACCGCCACCACCGGCACCCCGGCCCGCGCCGCACGGTCGGCGGCGAGCAGGAAGGAACGCCCGTCCTTGAGTCCCTCCACGTAGCAGGCGATCGCCCCGACCTCGGGCCGCCCGGCGAAGTACGAGAGGAAGTCCGCGGTCTCCAGATCGGCCTCGTTGCCGGTCGGCGCCCAGTGGGAGAGGCGGATGCCCAGCTCCTGGAGGGTGAAGACCGGGCGGCCCTGGTGGCCGGACTGGGTGATCAGCGCGATGGCGGGTCCTTCGAGGTCGTCGCGGAACTTCTCGAAGGCGTTGAGGTTGGTGTTGGGGCCGAGCAGCCGCAGCCCGGACCGTTCGGCCGCGGCGGCCAGCCGCCGCTGGGCGGCGGCGCCCTCCTCGCCGGTCTCAGCGAAGCCGGAGGCGAAGGCCACGGCGAACCGCACCTTCGCCCGGCCGAGTTCCTCGATCACGGGCAGCGGGTCGGCGACGAGCAGCACGGCGAGGTCGACGGTCTCCGGCAGGTCCGCGACGGACGCCGCGCACGGCAGCCCGAACACCGTGGGGCGCTGCGGATGTACCGGGTGCAGCCGTGCGCCCACCCGCTCGGCCCAGGCGATGAGCTGCCGGGTGATCCCGGCGTTGGGCCGTCCTTCGGCGTCGGACGCGCCGATGACGGCGACCGATTCAGGACGGAAGAACCGGTCGAGATCCGGGACGGGCGCGTAGAGCGGACGTCCGCTGACGTCCAGGTCGCCCTCGCTCGCGGCGACACCGTGGACGGTGGGGCCGGGCTGCTCTCCGCAGGCCACGACGCGGGCGCGGAGGTCGGTGGTGAGGCTGCCGTGGGTCGATCCAAGCATCGCTACGCCGCTCCTGCTCGTCGTCGTCCGGTAGAGCTGTCTGACGCACTGTCAGATTAACCGAACTGACTGCACGTCAGGAACAGTTGTGCAGGGTCGGGAGCGGGACGGCCCGCCGGTCAGGTCCGGTGTGCGGCCCGGTCCCTCGCCGCCCCGAGGCGCCCCATCGACTTCGCGATCCTCCGTGCGTCGATGGCGAGTTCACGCAGCATCCCGCTGATCGGGTTGGTGAAGCCCGTGAAGTACAGCCCGGGCACCTCGTGTGCCGCTCGACCGCCCCGCACCACCATCGGCCGCCCCCGGTCGTCCAGTACGCCCAGATGTCCGACCAGGTCCTCGAGCCCGCGCCGGTAGCCCGTTGCCGCGATCACCACATCCGGGGCGATCCTGCTGCCGTCCGCCAGCACCACCTTGTCCCCGTCGAAGGACTCCACCGACGCGACCGGCTCCACCCTGCCCTTGCGTACGGCGTCGACGAGGCCCGCGTCCAGCACCGGCACGGCACCCTCTCGTGCCCGGGAGCTGAGCCCGGTGTCCGGGCGGGGCAGTCCGTGCGACGACAGGTCGGGCACCGAGATCCGGCAGATCGCGCGGGCGGCCAGGTCCACCAGGCGGACCGGCAGCCGGCGGGACAGGATCGCGGCGCGCTGCGACGGCCAGCCGAGAGTGGAGCGGCGCACGATGTGGGGAGTGGTGCGTATGGACAGGCGTATGCGCGCGGCATCGCTCGCCGCCAGATCGGCGGCGATCTCGGCGCCGGTGTTCCCGGCCCCGACGACCAGTACGTCCTTGCCCGCGTAGGGGGCGGGCTCGCGATAGGCGGACGCGTGCAGCAGCTCTCCCGTGTACGCGTCGCCGCCCGGCCAGTCCGGCAGGCGGGGCGTGTGGTTGAAGCCGGTGGCCACGACGACCGCCCGCCCGGTCAGCCGGCGCCCGCCCGTCGCGTACAGCACCCAGTCGGGACCCGGGCCCGCGGGTTCTATGCGCGTGACCTCCACGCCCGTGACCAGCTCCAGCTCGTGGAACTCCGCGTACTTCTCCAGGTAGCGGACCACGTTGTCCCGGGACACCCACCGGCCGAACGTGCGCGGAATGGCGAGCCCCGGCAGGGACGACAGTCTGCGTGTGGTGTGCAGCCGCAGCCGGTCGTAGTGCCCGCGCCAGGAGGCCCCCACGGATCCGGACTTCTCCAGCACGACCGCGCGTATCCCCCGCTCCCGCAGTGCTGCGGCGACGGCGAGCCCACCGGGGCCGGCGCCGATGACGTACACGGGGCGGTCGTCCGTGAGGTCGTTCGCACGGGCGAAAGCGGCGCGTATGACATCGTTCATGAACGCTGAGCGTAGTGGCCCGATCACCTGATGGGTCTCGGGCGAGACGGGAATCGATTGCGAATCGGTCACGGGCGCCGGTACCCGGACTCTTGCGCCTGTACGGTGCGATCCGCTGAACTGATGCATCGTCAGCTACTTCAGGGGAGGTCCACGGTGATCCACGACCACGCGACGCGGGTGCTGAGCCGGTGAGCGCCGCGACCCCCGAGGCCGATGACTTCACGCGTACGTACTGGGAGGCGGCGGCAGGCGGCCGGCTGCTGATCCGGCGGTGCGGGGCGTGCGGCGAGGCCCACCACTACCCGCGCGAGTTCTGCCCGCACTGCTGGAGCGAGGACGTCGCCTGGGAGCGGGCCGCCGGCCGGGCCACCCTCTACACCTGGTCCGTCGTCCACCGCAACGACCTGCCGCCGTTCGCGGACCGTACGCCCTACACGGCGGCGGTCGTGGACCTCGCCGAGGGGCCGCGGATGATGACCGTGGTGGTGGAGTGCCCGGAATCGGAACTGCGCGTGGGGATGGAGCTGGAGGTGGCCTTCCGGGAGGGGGATGAGGGGGGTGTGGCGGTGCCGGTGTTCCGGCCGCGGCCCCCTACGCCGCCGTCTGTCTGAGCCACTCCCGCGCCAGCACCGCCCAGACCTGCTTGTCGTGGCGCACGCCCTCGTACGGCCACACCTCGCGCAGCGTGCCCTCCAGGGTCATGCCGAGCCGCTTGGCCACCGCCGAGCTGCGGTCGTTGTCGGCCCGGCAGTGCCACTCGGCCCGGCGCAGCCCGCGGGTCGCGAACGCCCAGTCCAGCAGCACGCCGCAGGCCCGCGTGATCAGGCCGTCGCCTTCGGCCGACGGCTCCAGCCAGCAGCCGACCTCACAGGAGCCGGCCGCGGCCTGGAAGTCCGTGAACATCACCCCGCCGACCAGCACCCCCTCCCGCCAGATGCCGTAGAGACGGCCACCGTCGGCGGCCTGGCGTTCGGCGTACCGCTGGAGCGTGGCCCGCGCCCCGTCCACACCGGTGGTGACGAACCCGGCCCCGACCCACGGCCGGATGTGCTCCCGGGCCCGGTCCAGATGAGCGGCGAACTCCTCGGCGTGCCAGACCTCCAGCGGGCCGAGGCGGGCGTCGTCGCCCAGCGGCAGCGAGAACAATGCGGGCCTCCCATTCACATAACAAGTGTTACGGCAATGTACCGTGGCCCCATGCCACGCACCAAGGGAGATCATGAGGCCCGTCGGCGCGATGTCTCCGCGGCCGTCTGGCAGGTCCTGGCCACCCGTGGCTTCGCCGGACTGACCCTGCGCGCCGTCGCCGCCGAACTCGGCGCGACCACGGGCCTGCTCACGCACTACTTCCCCACCAAACGCGCCCTGGTGGAGTACGCCCTCGACCTTCTCGAACAGCGCACGCTGTCCCGCCCCCGTCGCCACGCGGGCGAAGCCGGCGAAGGCCTCGCCGCCGTCAGGGGCGCACTGCTGGACATCCTGCCGCTGACCCCGGAGGCCACCGACAGCAACCGGATCTGGGTCTCCTCCTGGGACACCGCACTCTCCGACCACGGGCTGAGCGCCGACTACGCCCGCAAGTACGAGGAGGGGCGCGACCGGCTGAGCCGGCGGGTGGCCGCGGCCCAGGAGCTCGGCGAACTGCCCCCCGGCGACCCCGCGGACATCGCCGCCCGCGCCCAGTCCTTCGTACTCGGCCTGGTGGTCCAGGCCCTGTTCGCTCCGGAGGCGTTCCCGCCGCGGCGGCAGGTCGAGCTCCTGGACGACTATCTGGCTTCCGTCGCGTACGCGTCCGGGGTGTAGACGTCCGCGAGGCGCTGGGGGCGGTACCGGAAGCCGGTACCTGCGCGCGCGATCAGGTCACATGACCTGCGCCGCCCCCACCCCGCCCCGTCGGGCCCCGATGTCAGGCGGCGGCGTCGACGAGAGCCTGGAGCAGGCGCTGGGGGTCCTCGGCGAGCCGGTTGCAGACGTAGAGCCACCACTCGGTGCCGAAGACGATGTACTCGCGGGTGGGGTGGCCCTGCCCGGCCATGGCGCCCAGGCGGTCGGTCCCGAGCCCGAGGAGGGTTTCGAACTCCCAGGGAGCCGTCTCGTCGCCTTTCCCGCCGAGATGGTGGTCGATGCGGTGGATCAGGTCCCAGTCATGGGTGGCGAAGGAACACAGGTGGCCCGAGTCCGCCAGTTGTTCGGCGTAGCCGAGGTAAGCGGTGGCCAGGGCGGGGTCCTCGCGCGGGTACGCGAGGGTCCGGGGCTCGAGAAAGGCGCCCTTGACCAGGCGTATGCGCCCAGGAAGCGGCAGCAGTTCCCGCAGGTCTTCGGCCGTCCGGTGCAGTCGTGCCTGGACGGTGACGCCCACATGGTCGAACCGTTCGCACAGGGTGCGGTGCAGGGCCAGCACGGCGTCGGTGCGGTCGGAGCCCTCGGCTGAGATCACCATCTCCCGGCCGGTCGCGGCGGTGGCCTGCGCGATGCGGGAGGCATTGGCCAGGGCGAGTTCCTCGTCGATGGCGAGACCGATGTGGGAGAGGTCGAGGGAGATCGAGCAGCCGTGCGGCAGGAGGCGGGCAGCGTCGACGAACACGTCGGTCTCTGCCGTGGCCCGCTGGGGGTCGCGGCAGCTTTCGCCCATGTACTCGACGCTCACGCGGTTGCCCTCGGTGAGGACGCGCTGCGCGCGGTCCACTGCGTCTGCCAGGCTCTCGCCGGCCACGTAGCGCTGGGCGACCTTGCGGATCAGGGGACCCAGGACCGGGTCCTCCGGGACGCGCCACTTCAGATCCTCGTCGAGTGCGAGCCTCCGCAGCACCTGCGCGGCATGCAACGAAACGGCTGTGGTGGCTGTGGTGGCTGTGGTCGGAAGTTCCTTGATCATCGGGAGCCCAACTGTCGTGTCCTGCGGGGAAGGTCCTGTGAGCCTTCCAGGGTGGAGCGCGCGCCGGGAGTGGCAGTAACGACAGGTAGGCTCATATTCCTGCCACTCCCAGAAACAGGTCCGATGATCCACAATGTCGCCGTCCTGGCCCTCGAAGGCAGCCATGCCTTCGAGCTGGGCGTGTTCTGCGAAGTCTTCGGCATCGACCGGAGCGAGGATGCCCTGCCCGTCTACGACTTCGCGCTCGTCTCGGCCGCGGGCGGCAGCGTGCCCACGCGGCACGGCTTCGACGTGCGGGCCCCTCATGGCCCCGAGCGGCTTTCCGCCGCCGATCTCATCTGCGTCCCGGCCTACGATCTTCGGGTGCGGCAGCCGGACCGCCTGGTCGATGAGCTGCGTGCCGCCGTCGAGCGAGGCGCCCGTGTCCTGAGCATCTGTACCGGGGCCTTCCTCCTGGGTCAGGCGGGCCTGCTGGACGGACGGCGCTGCACCACCCACTGGCGGTACACCGAAGAGCTCGCCCGCCGCCATCCACACGCGCGGGTCGAGTCGGACGTGCTGTACGTCGACGAGGATCCGATCATCACGGGTGCCGGCACCGCCGCCGGTGTGGATACCTGTCTCCACCTGGTCCGCAAGGAGCACGGCAGTGCCGCGGCCAATGCCATCGCCCGCCGCATGGTCGCGCCGCCGCACCGGGAAGGCGGCCAGCGCCAGTACCGCGAACGCCCGCAGCCGCGGGAAGGAACCAGCTCCCTCACCCCCGTCCTGAACTGGATCGAAGCCCACCTCGACCAGGACATGACGGTCGAGGCGATGGCACGCCATGCCCACCTGTCCCCGCGCACCTTTGCCCGGCGCTTCCAGCAGGAAACCGGAACCACCCCGGTGCAATGGCTGACAGCACAGCGCGTCCTGCTCGCCCAGCACCATCTGGAAACCACCGATGACCCGATCGCCCTGATCGCCAGGCGTTCCGGCTTCGGCACCGCCGACAGCCTGCGCCGCCACTTCGTCCGACGGCTGGGCATCACGCCCCAGGGCTACCGGCGGGCGTGGCTCGACTCTCCGAGCACCCCGTGACCTTCCGGTGAAGCGCGAACGTGGGGCTTCCGGCCGGCGGACGCCCCACGTCAACTCAGCTCACCCCGGAGGGGTTCAGAAGCGGCTCACCATGCCCGGGACACCCCGAGGGGCCGGGATCGGCAGCGGGCTCTTGCCGCTGCGCTCACCCTCCGCCGGGGGCGTCGCCTTGCAGGTGATGTCCTTCGCCGGGAGCTTGCCCGTGGCCAGGTAGGCCGTGGCCGTCTTGTCGGCGCACGACTTGGTGCCGTAGATGCCGTGGCCGATACCACCGGCGACCGTGACCATCTTCGAGCCCTTCATGACCCGGTGCAGACCCTGGCCGCTGGTCAGCGGGGTCTGGGAGTCCCACTCGTTCTGGAGGAGCAGCGCGCCGACCTTGTTGTCGATCTTGGTGGCGGGCTCGGCGCCCTGCTGCTTCCAGAACGCGCACGGCTTGATGTTGGACGCGAAGTCCCCGTACAGCGGGTACTTCTTCTTGTCGGCGATCGCGTCGCGGCGGTACTGCTCGGGGTCGGTCGGCCAGGCGCGGGTGTCGGCGCAGACCACGGACCAGAAGCTGGCGTCCGTGTTGTCCGAGGGCACCTTCACCTTGGCGGCGGCGGTGCCGAAGGCGGGCGGGGCCGGGCGCTCGGGGGTCCTGGACTCACGGGTGGGCGCCGGAGTGGTCTTCTTGCCCTCGGCGGCCGCCTTCAGATCCTTGACCGTGTTGGCGGCGTACTCCGCGTTGAAGACGATCTGGCGCATGGACATGCGGATGTCGTCGCCGTTCATCGGCACACCGCTGCCGTCGTCGATCGGCTTGCGGTCGGCCTGGGCCACCAGGTCCCAGAAGGTCTTGCTGACGGCAGCCGGGGTCTTGCCCAGCTTGAACGTGGAGTCCCGCTTGGCGGTCCACTTGGTCCAGTTGGCGAACGCCGGCTCCGCGCCCTCCGCCCAGACCTGGATCATCCCGCGCCAGACCCGGGCCGGGTCGACGGAGCTGTCCAGCACGAAGCGGTCCGAGCGCTTCGGGAACATCTGGGTGTAGACGGCGCCGAGGTAGGTGCCGTACGAGTAGCCGAGGTACGAGATCTTCTTCTCGCCGAGCACGCCACGGATGACGTCCATGTCCCGGGCGGTGTTGCGGGTGGTGATGTGCCGCAGCTTGGCGCCCTGCTTCGCGTCGCACTTGTCGGCGACGGTCTTGGCCCACTTCACGTCCTTGGCGAACGTGCCGGCCTTGTAGGGGCGCTGCCAGTTCATCTCCGCGGTCTTCAGTCCGCAGCTGACAGGGGAGCTCTGGCCCACACCGCGCGGGTCGAAGCCGATGAGGTCGTACTTGGCCTGCACGGACTTCGGCAGCTCGCCCGACAGGACGAAGGGCATCTCGACGCCCGTACCGCCGGGGCCGCCCGGGTTGATCAGGAGCACACCGCGGCGCTCCTTCTTGGTGCTCGTCTTCATCCTCGATATCGCGAGGTCGAGCTTCTTGCCGTCGGGGCGGCTGTAGTCGAGCGGCACCTTGATCGTGGCGCACTGGTACGAGGCCGGCCCCGACTTGTCGCAGCGGTGCCACGAGGGCTTCTGCTGGAGGTACTGCGCCAGGGGGTTCTCGGCGGCGGTGGCGGTGGAGGCCGGGGCCAGCGCGGGGACCAGGGTGGCGACGGCGCTCGCCGCCAGGAAGGGGACTGCTATTCGTCGTCTGCTGCGCACGTGGGGAAGGTCCTTAGGGATCTGGGGCCTTTCGCTTGGATCTTGCCGGGCTCGCGTGCCCTGGCACCGCGTCTCGCCGCGTTGTCGTCGGTCGGCATGGCTCCGCCATGACTCCCTCCTCCGCCTTGCGACACACGGCACCAGACCCCGCTCACCGATCCGACCTGATCCAAACGAAGGGCCTAGTGCGGGTGTGACCGCACCTACCCTTCCTTACACGGCAGTTGGGACGAATCCGTCGGCGGGTGTGATGTGTGCTCCGACCGTGGGTGGACGGGGTGGCGGCAGAGATGGTCCCCGAGTCGTACACCCTCGACCCGTCTTTTCGCGTCCGGGTCCCGGCCAACGGGCAGCGTCCGGAACCGCGTTCGCGCCGCTCCGTGGCTGGCGGCCTCCCGCTCTGCCGTACGGGAGGCCCGCCCAGGACGGATCACCGCGACAGGCGTTGCGCCCGGCTACACGGTGATCGCCAGCAGGTCGCCCACGTATGTGCCGATGTAGAGGACTCCGTCGGACACCGTGGGCGACGACGGTGTGAAGAAGGTGCCCTTGGCGGCGTACCGCCAGCGTTCCTTGCTGGTGGCCGTGTCCACGGCGTACAGGTGCCCGTCGTCACTGCCGAAGTAGACGACGCCGTCCACCACGGCCGGTGTGGAGTCCACACTGTCGGCCGTGGGGTACTTGAACCGCTGCTGGGCGGTGACCGCATCGACCCCGTACAGACTGCCGTCCCCGCTGCCGAAGTAGGCGATCCCGTCCACCACCGTCGCGGACGAGGTGCCGACCGGGCCGCCTTCGGGGAAGTCCTCCAACTCGCTTCCGTTGCCCGCCCTGACGGAACGCAGGCCGTCGTCGCATCCGACGTGGACGCGGTCGCCGGTCACCGTCGGCGTGGCATTCACGATCTTGTCCTGGAGCGACCTCCAGCGCTCCCTTCCGGTGGCCGCGTCCAGCGAGATCAGGCCCTTGCTGCTGCCGACGACGACGGCACCGCCCGCGACCGCAGGCGACGTCACGTATTCACTGGTGAGCGCCGTCCAGCGTGGTTTGCCGGTGCCGGCGTGGACCGCGTGCACGCCGTTGTTGCTGCCGACGTAGACGACTCCGTCGACCACGACGGGCGATGTGTAGTTGGGGCCGGTCCGGTAGGCCCAGCGCTGTTTGCCGGTGGCGGTGTCGATCGCGTACAGGTTTCCGTCGCCGCTGCCGACATAGACGGTCCCGTCCGCCACGGCGGGTGACGACTTGATCATCTCGCCGGTCCGGAACAGCCAGCGCTCCTTGCCGGTGCCGGTGTCGACGGCATGGAGCGTGCCGCTGCCGTTGCCGACGTACACGACCCCGTCCGCGACCGCCGGTGTCGAATCGATGGTCTTGCCGGTGGGAAACACCCACACCTGCCGGCCCGGTTGTGTGTCCGCGCGGTCCATCACCTTCCATGCGGTGTAGCCGGCCCCGGCCACACCCACGCCCACGAGTCCGAGCAGGGCCTGTCTTCGGGACAGCCCGAGACTCCGCGCTGCCCGTGGGCCGGCCGCGGCGGTTGTGTACATTCCCGGCCCGCTGGCAGCCTCGTCCCGCGGTTCCTGCCGGATGGGCCTCGGCGCGGCCGGGGGCGGGGCGGCGGCCGGCGGCGGGGCGGCGGCACGTGCGAGGACGGTTGCCGCGACCGTTTCGGGCAGCCAGTCGGACGTGTGCGGAGCCCGGCGGGCTTCCGGTGTGTCGCCGTGCCGGGCGAGACGGTCCAGCAGGGCGGCGACGGTGGGACGCTGCCCAGGGTCCTTGGCCAGACAGCCGGTCACCAGCTCGCGCAGCCCGGTCGGGAGGCTGTCCAGGTCCGGCTGCTCGTAGACGGCCCGGAAGTTCAGGGCGTGGGCGGATCCCGCGCCGAACGGGCCGGTACCCGTCGCCGTGAACGCCAGCACCGCACCCAGCGCGAAGACGTCGCAGGCCGGGCCCACGGGCTGTCCGGTGAGCTGCTCGGGAGCCATGTACCCGGGAGTGCCGATCGCCATCCCCGTCTGCGTGAGCGCGCTGACGTCGGCGGCGGCGGAGATCCCGAAGTCGATCACCCGGGGCCCGTCGGCCGCGAGCAGGACGTTCGACGGCTTCAGATCCCGGTGGACCACACCCGAACCGTGGATGGACTCCAGTGCCTCGGCCAGGCCCGCACCCAGTGCCAGCACGGCGTCCTGCGGCCAGGGGCCGTCGCTCATGACGGCTTCGCCCAGTGACACCCCCGGCACGTAAGCCGTTGCCAGCCATGCCGGTGATCCCTCGGGGTCGGCGTCGACGACCCCCGCGGTGAAGAACCCGTTCACCCGGCGCGCGGCGCCGACCTCCCGGGCGAACCGGCGACGGAACTCACCGTCCTCGGCGAGTTCGGGACGCACCACCTTCACCGCCACGACGCGGCCGCTCGGCGACCGTCCCAGGTACACCCGCCCCATGCCCCCGGCGCCCAGCCGTGCGACGATCCGGTACCGCCCGACCGTCGCCGGATCCCCGTCCACCAGCGCCTCGAACGAACCCTGATCGGTTTCCCGACCCATCTCCACCCCCAGTGAGCTTCAGCGGCTCCCTGCTGCCATGAAAGCGCCTCATCATCCCTCAGGCGTCCGACACTTCGCGCGCCAGACGGACGATCCCGGTGAAGCCGACCGGGCTCAGGGCCAGAGCAACTCCCGTACCCATGAATCGCCTTCGCGCCGATAGCGCAGCCGCACATGCCTGCGGCGCGCGTCCCCCTGGAAGAACTCCACCTCGGACGGGTCCAGTACGTACACCGTCCACGTCCCCGCCATCGCCTCCGGCTCGGCGCTCGCCCGCTCCCAGGCGGCGTCGCTCGCCAGCAGCAACTCCTCGCAGGAGCCCAGCACCTCGCTCTGGTGGCCGACGAGTGCGGCGGCCAGGGCGCCGGTGGAGCGGGTGTGGAGGTCGGCGTAGGCCTCATCGGGGGTGCCGGTCGTCACCCGGCCGCGGATGCGGATCTGGCGGCCCTGGGCGGGCCAGTAGAAGCCCAGAGCCGCCTCGGGGAGGGCCGCGAGCTGGCGGCCCTTGGCGCTGGTGGAGTGGGAGGCGAAGTGCCAGCCGCGCTCGTCGGCGTCGTGCAGCATCAGCGTCCGCAGGTCCGGGTGCCCGTGCTCGTCCACGGTGGCGAGGGTCATCGTGTGCGGCTCGGGCTGCCCGGCCGATGCCGCCTCGGTGAACCACTGGTGGAAGAGCGGCAGCGGTTCGGCGGGTGCGGTGCCGGGGGCGAAGGCGGGCAGTTCGGTGTCCCAGACCCGCAGGGACCTCAGCACCTCATGGAACGCGTCGTGCTTCATGCGGAGATCCTCGCAGGGCCTTGCGAGCGCTCCCTACAGTGACCCCAGGTCCGACGACACCCAGTGCTCCGGGTGCATATGGATCACGATGGAGTCGCCGTGGTTCTTCTCGGCGAACTCGATGTACTCGTCGACCTTCTCCGCCGGGAGGTAGCGGGCCGAGATCTCCCGGAGGATCTCGCGGGTGCCGGGGGAGGTGCGGGTCACCGAGCCCTCGACGGAGACGTAGCGGATCGTGGGGTCGAGCCGGTCGACCATCAGGGTGAAGCGCCCGGCGGCGTCGATCAGCCGGTGCTTGCGGGAACCGAGTCCGGTGAGGACCCAGATGTCACCGCCCGGTTCGTACTGGTACCAGACGGGCACCGAGAGCGGTCCCCGTCCCTCCTCACCGGCCACGGACAGGGCCGCGACATGGGGTTCGGCCAGGAACTGCTCGCGTTCTTCACGGGACAGGGGCACGGGGGGCTCCTCTGCTGCACGGAGATGCGGTGGTTTGTCACCACTGTGGCAGCCGTGCGGGGTGCCACGGCCGTGACACACGCGGACATCTGCCCTCAGCGCCCCAGCACCACCGTCCCCGACGAGCAGAACCAGCCTCCCGTCCCCGATGCCACCGCCAGCTCCGGGAGGCTGCCGTCCGCCCGCCGCACCTGGCGGTCGCCGGCCTCGCCGCGGAGCTGGCGTACGGCCTCGACCAGCAGGAAGAGGCCGCGCATACCGGGATGGCAGGCGGACAGGCCGCCGCCGTCGGTGTTCACCGGGAGCTCGCCGTCCCAGCGCAGCCGCCCCTTCTCCACGAACGCGCCGCCCTCGCCCTTCGCGCAGAAGCCGAGGTCCTCCAGCGTCACGAGCGTCATGTACGTGAACGCGTCGTAGATCTCGGCGATGTCGATGTCCCGTGGCCGTACCCCGGCCCGCTCGAACGCCAGCCGTCCGCTCAGCGCGGCGGGGGAGACGGTGAAGTCCTCCCAGTCCGACATGGCGGTGTGCGAGACATGCTCGCCCGTACCGAGGATCCACACAGGGGCCTTCGCCGTGTCGGGTACGTGGTCCTCGGCGGCCAGCAGCACCGCGCAGCCGCCGTCGCTGCGGATGCAGCAGTGCAGCTTGGTGAACGGGTCGGCGATCACCGGGCCCGAGAGCACCTCGTCCACGGTGATCGGTTCACGGAACATCGCGCCTGGATTGCGCGAGGCGTTGGCACGCGCCTGGACCGCGACCTCGGCGAGCTGCTCCAGGGTGGTGCCGTACTCGTGCATATGGCGACGGGCGGCCATCGCGTACTTGGCGATCAGGGTGTGGCCGTAGGGCACCTCGAACTGCAAGGGGCCGCCCCCACCGAAGGACAGGTTGGAGGTGCGGCGCCCGGCGCGGATGTCGGCGCGGGCGGTGGAGCCGTAGACGAGGAGCACGGCGTTGGCATGGCCGGCGGCGATGGCGTCCGCGGCGTGCGCGGCCATGACCTCCCAGGTGGCACCGCCCACCGAGGTCGAGTCGACCCAGGTCGGCCGCAGGCCCAGGTACCCGGCGACATCGACGGGGGCGAGAGCACCGAGACCGGCCGACGCGAAGCCGTCGATGGCACCGCGGTCGAGTCCGGAGTCGGCCAGGGCGCGGCGAGCGGCCTGGGCGTGCAGGGCGTAGGGGGTGGGTCCTTCGACCCGGCCGCAGTCGGAGAGGGCTATGCCGACGACGGCGACCTTGCGGGGGGTGCGAGCAGTGCGCTGACTGACCGACATGAATCTGACGGTACATCAGATCTGTGCTTTTGGCGGTCACCGGCCTAACATCGTGCGGCCGATATGACATGCCGTCAGGTACGGACGGGAGCCGAGCCCATGGACGCCGCCTTCACCCCGGAGCAGTCCGCCATCCGCCGCACCCTGCGCACCGCACTGGCGAAAGGGGCGCCCCCCGGGCCGAATGTGCACCCGCTCGGCCACGACCCCGGGTTGTGGGCCCGGCTGTCCGCCGAACTCGGGCTGCCGGGACTCGCGTTGCCCGAGGCGTATGGCGGTGTCGGCGGCGGCACCGTGGAGCTCGCGCTCGCCTTCGAAGAGCTCGGCCGGGCGCTGGTGCCGTCTCCGCTGCTCGCCACCGCCGCCCTGGCCGCGCCCCTGATCGCCGCGCTCGGGGACGAGCGGCAGCGCGCCGAACTGCTGCCCGCGCTCGCCGACGGCACGCTCACCGCCGCCCTCGCCGTACCCGGCCGGAGCCTCGCCCCCGCACTCGGGCTCACGGGGGTCCCCGGGGACGTCGATGACGGGCTGTGGGCGGGTGGTGGCCGGGCCGGGGGCGTACAGGCGAGGCCGGTGCCCGGAGGCGGCGGGGGCTGGCTGCTGTACGGCGAGGTCCACCAGGTGCTCGACGGCCACAGCGCCCCACTGCTCCTCGTCGCCGCGCACACCGGAGGGTTCCCGCGGGCCCGCACCCTGCTCTACCTCGTCCGGGCGGACGGGGCGGACGGGGCTACCAGGGCGCACGGGGAGGACGGGCCGGAGAGAGGCGACGGCGCACGGACGGTGACCCGCACCCGCTGGACCGCACTGGACGAGACCCGGCCCCATGCCCGTATCGAACTCCGTGACACACCAGCCGAGTTGCTCGGCGCCGACAGCGCCGCCGGGGTCTCCGCAGCTCTCGCCGCCACCGGGCGCACCGCCGCCGCCCTGCTCGCCGCGGAAGCGGTCGGCGCCGCGGCCTCCGCGCTGGAACGCACCGTCGGCTACGTCAAGGAACGCGAGCAGTTCGGCAGGCCCATCGGCTCGTTCCAGGCGGTCAAACACCGGCTGGCGGATCTGTACGCGAGTGTCCAGGCGGCTCGCTCGGCGGCCTACTACGCCGCCTGGGATCCGGACGCGGGGGGACTCGCCCTCGCCCAGTGCCTGGAAACCCTGCGTACCGTCGCCGCCGAGGCCATTCAGCTGCACGGCGGAATCGGTTTCACCTGGGAGCACGAGGCGCACCACTTCTTCAAGCGCGCCGCATCCGACGAACTGCTCCTCGGCCCGGTGCACCGGCTGCGGGAGCGGGCGGCGCGCTCGGCCGGGCTGTTCGCCCGGGAGGCGGTGGGTGTCCGATGATGCGGAGACTGGTGCAGAAAGTGTCGTCGAGCCGCGCGTTCGCCAGGACGGCCCCGCATGTCATCCCGGCCCTGGACCGTGCCGTCCACCGGATCACCCGGGGAAAGGTCCTGCTCAGCGCGCAGATGCTGCCCGGCGTGATTCTCACCGCCCAAGGCGCCAGGAGCGGGCTGCCGCGGCGTACTCCGCTCGCCTGTATGCCCGAAGCGGCAAGCGGAAGCTGGATCCTGGTCGGCTCCAACTTCGGCCGGGACGCCCACCCGGCCTGGACGGCCAATCTGCTCGCCCATCCCGACGCCGAGATCAACTGGAAGGGCGAGGACATCCCCGTACGCGCCGTGCTGCTGGCGGGGCGCGAGCGCGCCGAAGCGTGGCGTGCCGCGCTCGAGTTCTGGCCGCCGTACGCGACGTATCAGGCGAGAGTGGACCGCGAGATCCGGCTCTTCCGTCTGGTGCGACGGCAGGGACAGCGTTGAGCGCTGGGCATGAACGTGCGGGCGCGCCGCGGTGACAGGACGTGGCGCGGCGCGCCGGATCGCGTCCCGTCCGCTACTTGGTGGGCTTGCGGCCGGTGATGCCCAGATGAACCAACAGCGCAAGATTGGGCTTGAGTTCGGCCTGCTTGACGCCCCAGGTCTGGAAGCCCTTCTGGTGGGAGGCGACCGACGCGAGCATCGCGACCAGGGAACCGGCGACCGCCGCCGGGCTCACGTCCTTGTCGACCTTGCCCTTGGACTGGAGCTCCTTCACCGCGTCCGCAAGGGAGTTGGTGACCGAGGTCAGGATCTTCATCCGGATCTTGTAGAACCGTTTGTCCCCCTCGGCGGCACCGAGGTCCACCACGCGCAGGATCGCGTCGTGCTTGCGCCAGAAGTCGAGGAAACCCTCGACCAGTTCCTCGGCGGTGGCCCACGCGGCCTTGCCGACCCAGGAGCGGTCTGCCACGAGGCCGGTCAACGCGGCGCCCTCGCTTGCCATTTCGTCCGCAATCTCGAGGACGGCGCCCTCCACATCGGGGAAGTACTGGTAGAAGGTGGCGGGTGAAGTACCCGCCTTGCGGGCCACGTCGATGACCTTGACGTCCCGGTACGGCGAGGAGCTGAGCATCTCGCTGAGGCAGTCGAGCAGCTTCTGCCGCGTCGCCTGGCCGCGTCGTCCGGCCACGCGGCCGTCGACGGTGCGTACTTGTCCTGTCATGCCGTCAGCTTACCGAGGGGTGATCGGCGCGCGATTCGGCCGACTGCAAATGGGGTGCGTCCCTCGGGTGGAGTAATAGTGTTATCAACAGCCTGTGGATAACTTTGGTGGACAACGCAACGGGTGGGCCGTCGCCCGGCCCGGCCCGTGATCCGATGTGCGACCCGATCCGTGAGCCGGCTCACGATCCGACATGGGCCCAACCCGCAGCCCAACCCGCGAACCCAACGGACAGCCCACTCCTGCGTGCGGTGTGCGACGCCCTCCGCTTGACTGTTTGTGACCGTTTGCGCTCCCGTGACTGAAGTCACACCCCGCGGTGAGGAAGGGGCCGGGCCATGGCCGGATTCACGCAGGGCGTGCCCTGCTGGGTGGACGCCCAGCTGCCCGATCTCGAGGCGGGCAAGCGCTTCTATGGCGAGCTCTTCGGCTGGACCTACAGTCGCTACGGGAGCGAGGGCGAGGCCGAGCGGTACGGCCACTACACCGAGGCGTTCCTCGGCGGGAGACGGGTCGCCGCCCTCGTGCGCAAACGGGACGGCCGGATGCCCACCACCTGGGGCGTCTACTTCGCCACCGATGACGCCGCCAGGACCGCCGTGGCGGTCCAGGACGCGGGCGGTCAGGTGATCATGACCCCGATGCCGGTGGGCCCCTTCGGCACCGCCGCGCTGGCCGCCGACCCGGGCGGCGCGGTGTTCGGCCTGTGGCAGCTGGGTGAGCGCCACTCCGGCTTCGAGGCCCAGGGGAGGCCGGGTGCGTACTGCTGGACCGAGGTCTACACCAGGGAGAAGGAGGCCGTCGACCGCTTCTACGCGGAGGTCTTCGGCTTCCAGGGCACCGAGCTGCCCGACGACACGATCGACTACCTGATGTGGTCGCCGGCCGGAGTGGAGCCGGGCGAGGACACCGCGATCGGTGCGCGCAGTGTGATCACGGAGGCGTTCCCGGCCGAGATGCCGAGCCATTTCCTCGTCTACTTCGCCGTGGCGGACTGCGACCGGGCGGTGGAGAGGGCGACCGGTCTCGGCGGGCGGATCACCGCGCCCCCGTTCGATATCCCGTATGGGCGGATGGCGGTGCTCACCGACAACCAGGGCGCTTCCTTCGCGGTGCTCGCGGAGCCGGGGGAGCCCGGGCGGCGGTCGGAGCCCGCTCAGGCCCAGAAGCGTGCGCGGCCTGAGGAACCCGAGCAGACCGAAGAGCCCGCACGGCCCCAAGGGCCCGCTCAGGCCGAGAGTCCCGCTGAGTTCGAGCAGTCCGAGAGCCCCGTACAGCGCGAACGGCCCGCTGAAGCCGAGAGCCCTGCCGGGTCGGAGCAGTCCGAGCGGTCCGAGAGCCCCGCACAGCGCGAACGGCCCGCTGAAGCCGAGAGTCCTGCCGGGTCGGAGCGGCCCGAGCGGTCCGAGAGCCCCGAGCGGCCCGAGCGGTCCGAGAGCCCCGCGCGGCCCGAGCAGCCCGCTGAAGCCGAGAGCCCCGCTGGGCCCGTGCGGTCCGATGATGTCGAAGCGCCGGAGAAGCCGGAGAAGCCCGAGAAGTCGTAAAGGGCTCAAGTATCGCCGAGGTAACAGACGGCTCAGACGGCACAAACCCGACCCGGCAAGGCGCCAAAATGGCCTGAGACACCCCGGAACGCCCCCGGGTTCGCAACCGTGCCGTTCGGCAGGAACAATCAGGGGGCGACGGGGCCGTATCTGACTGGCCCGTACGGGGAGGTGGCAGCGAAGTGGAGCAGCTGACGCAGCACGACCCGAGGCGAATCGGCCCCTTCGAGGTGCTGGGACGGCTCGGGGCCGGCGGCATGGGGCTGGTCTATCTGGCACGCTCGGCGTCCGGCCGGCGCGTGGCGATCAAGACGGTGCGTACGGAACTCGCCGAGGACCAGTTGTTCCGCGTCCGCTTCACCCGCGAGGTGGAGGCCGCACGTGCGGTCTCGGGCTTCTACACCGCGGCCGTGGTCGATGCCGACCCGCGCGCCGCCGTGCCGTGGCTCGCCACCGCCTACGTCCCCGCGCCCTCGCTCGAGGAAATAGTGAATGAGTGCGGGCCGCTCCCGGCCCAGGCGGTGCGCTGGCTGGCGGCGGGTATCGCCGAGGCCCTCCAGTCGATCCACGGCGCCGGTCTCGTCCACCGCGACCTGAAGCCCTCGAACGTCCTCGTGGTCGAGGACGGCCCCCGGGTGATCGACTTCGGCATCGCGTCGGGTGTCTCCAACACCCGGCTGACCATGACGAACGTCGCCGTCGGCACTCCCGCCTACATGTCCCCGGAGCAGGCGCGGGACTCGCGCAGTGTGACCGGCGCCAGCGATGTGTTCTCGCTCGGCTCGACCCTGGTGTTCGCCGCCACCGGGCATGCTCCCTTCCATGGTGCGAACCCGGTCGAGACCGTGTTCATGCTGCTGCGCGAGGGGCCCGATCTCGCCGGGCTGCCGGACGAGCTGCGGCCCCTGATCGAGTCGTGCATGGGGATGGACGCGGGCAGGCGCCCGAGCCCCGAGGACCTCCAGGCCCAGCTCGCACCCCATCTGTTCTCGTCGGGCGGTGACGACGACAGCGGCACGGCGTCGGCGTGGCTGCCCGCCAGGGCCACCTCGATGATCGAGCAGCGCCGGGGCGGCGGGCGCACACCGCAGCATGGCCAGGGCGCCGCAGGAGCAGGAGCAGGAGCAGCCAGCAGCGGCTGGCGTCCCGACCCGCACCTCGCACCCCCCAGGCCGGACCGCGCCCCCGACGCCGGCGGCGCCGACTGGGACGCCACCCGACGCGGCGGCAGTGACCCCCGCACGGGGCAGGCGCGCCCCGGGCACGGCCGTCCGGGCCCAGGGCATGCCCGTCCCGGACCGGCCCACCCCGGTGCAGGTACCACCCCGCACCCGAGGCACGCGCCCGACGACCCCGTGCGCCTCGCCGGGGCCAGGGTGCCGATCGGCCCGGGCCTCCGGGTGGCCGACACCCGCGCGGCGCTCGTCGCCGACACGGGCCCCGCCACCGGCTGGGTCCGCGGCCCGGGCGGCGCCACCGGCGAGGCCACCACCGCCCCGCCCGCCCAGGCCATGGCACCGGCCACGACACCCCCTTCGGGTGAACCGGCCCGCTGGCGGCCCTGGCGGTTCCGGATGTCGAACGACGTCTGGGGCACCCCGGTCGTCAACGGCGACCTGCTCTATGTCACCTCCTTCGAGGTCCACGCCCTGGATGTGGCCAGCGGCCGGCGCCAGTTCAAGACGCGTGACGTGGCCTGGTCGATGGCGCTCGACAGCGGGCGTATCCACGCCTCCGACGGACCCACGCTCTACGCACTCGACGCGGCGGACGGCAGCGAGCGCTGGCGGCTGGCCGCGGACGCCTGGGTGTACTCGCTCAAGGCCGCCCGCGGCACCGTCGTCACCGGTACCCGTGGCGGTGGCGTCCAGGGCTGGGAGGCCTCCACCGGCGAGAAGCTGTGGGAGATCACCGGGGCGCAGACCGACTTCGAGACTCCCGAGTCCGGGCCGTCCCTCGTCGACGGCACGGTCTATGTCTGGCGCGACGCCCGCCTTCAGGCCCTGGACGCACGCAGCGGCACGGAACGCTGGTCGTATCCCGTCGGGGACGCGGCCTCCTGCGGTGGCGTGCCGGTTCGGGTGCACCAGGTGCCGGACGGGTGTACGTACATCGCCGCCGGTACCAGGGTGCTGTGCGTGGACACCGCGAACGGTCAGGTCCGCTGGCACTTCGAGGCGCCCGCCGTGTTCCTCTCGCCGCCCACCTTCGTACCGGGGCCCGCGGTGACCGGCGGCGGTGTGTATCTCGCCGACTACCTCGGCACGGTGTACGCGATCGACGCCGCGACCGGCAAGGACCGCTGGCGTATCGCCACCGAGTCCCGTACCTCGATCGACCCGGTGCTGGTCGCCGACGGCAATGTGCACGTGGGCAGCGGCAGCGCGCTCTACACCCTGGACGCGGTCACCGGCACCCCCAAGTGGCGCTTTGCGGCGGCCGGGGAGGTCATCGGCGCACCGGTGGTCGCGGACGGGCGGGTGCACTTCGGCTCCGCCGACCATGTGCTCTACACCCTGGACGCGAGCGGCGGCCAGCTGCGCTGGAAGCTGGCGACCGGGGGCGAGATCACGGGGTCGCCGGTGGTGCGGGGCGGTGTGGTGTACGCCTGCTCCAAGGATCGTTGTGTGTACGCCCTGGATGCGGTGAAGGGCACGGCGACGGGAACGGGACGGGGCGCGGCGGCGGCCCACTGAGGGCCTGTAGGGTGACGTGCGCCCGTCAAGTCGGGCCAGTCGTTTCAACGGGGGGTTGAACGTGAAGTCGCGCCATGTCCGTGCTCTCGCCGTCTTCGGCATCGTCCTGGTCACTCTCACCGGCGCTCGCGGTTCACGCGGCGGCGGCTGCGACAACGACCACAGCTCCGGTTCGAGCAGTTCGAGCAGTTCCGGCGGTGGTGGATCCCAGCACCACGACTACGACGATGACTACGAGGGCAGCACGGGCTCGACATCCGGCGGGGACGAGGCCACGGCTGCCCCCACGCCGACGAACACCGCCCCGACCGATGCCACGAAGCAGGTGGAGGTCAAGTACTGCTCCGTCGCCCGTGACCGGACGAACCTCAGGGGCCACCTCTACATCTCGAACCAGTACGGCCACAACCTGAGTTACGACATCACGGTGCGGTTCGAGCCGGACCCGGGCGGTGATCCGCTGGTGGTGAGCAGGAAGGACGTGGTCGTGGGCGCCTACCAGAACTTCCATGACACGATCACCCTCGACTACACCGGCCCCGGCAAGGCGAACGAGCTGAGGAAGTGCGCCGTCGTCCTCGCCACCAGCACGGTGGTCCCTTCCTGAGGCGGATGACCGGGAGGGCCTACCGCACCCGGTACCCGCTCCCGTCCCCACCGCGCCTGTTCGCGAACAACGCGGCCTGCCGCTCGGGCGGCAGGTTCCCCAGCGCGATCAGCTGCGGGGCATGGGCGAGTGCCTGCTGCCGTACGGCCTCCTTCGCCGCCCACACCGCCCGTACCGTCCCCTGCACCGCCTCCGTCGGGTACGAGGCGATGACGGCGGCGCAGCGCACCGCGGCGGCCAACTCGGCACCGGGCGGAGTCAGTTCACTCACCAGCCCGGTCTCGTACGCCCGCCGCGCCGAGACCCGCTCGGCGGTGCCCATCAGCGCCATCCGGGCGGCCTCGCCGAACGGCATCCGCATCGCCATGTGGACCGACTCGTAGGCGCTCACCATCCCGTAGCTGGTGTGCGGATCGAAGAACTGCGCGTCCTCTGCCGCGATCACGAACTCCGCCTCGCCCAGCAGGTAGAACGCTCCGCCGCAGGCCAGTCCGCGCACCGCCGCGATCACCGGCTTCCACAGGTCGTTCGCCTTGGGGCCGATGGTGAGAAGGGGATCGTCGATCGAGTACGGCGACGACGGCTGCGGCACCTCGGCGGCACGGTCGATCCCGGTGCAGAAGGCCCGGGTCCCCGCGCCCGTCACCACCGCGGCCCTTACCGTGTCGTCGTAGCGGAACCCCTGCCACACGCGGGCGAGTTCGGCCGCCATCGCCAGATCGACGGCGTTGTGTCTGGCCGGCCGGTCGAGGGTGACGACGGCGACTCCGGTGTCCTTGTCGGTCTCGACCCGCACGGCGACGTCAGCGCTCATGAGCGCTCCAGCAGCCAGCGTGGCACGGTCGTTCCGTCCGCGAGCCTGGTGAACGCCACGCGTACCGGGGCTCCGATGCGCAGCCGCCCGGGGTCGACCGAGTTGAGGCCGGCGTCGGCGTCGGCCACCACATTGCCGACGAGCCGTATGTGCGGGGCGTCGGCGAGTTCCACGATCACGGCGTTGTACGGGGCCTGTTCGGCGTAGGGAGACAGCAGTGGCGGATGGGGGAGTACGTACGACCAGATCCGGCCCCGCCCGCTCATCGGCTGCCAGTGGCTGTCGAACGACTGGCAGTGCGGGCAGCAGGGGCGCGGTGGGAAGCGTAGCCGGCCGCAGGAGGCGCAGCCCTGGACGCGCAGTTCGCCGAGTGCGGTGTACTCCCAGAAGGGTGCGCCGTCCTCGTCGATGACGGGTGCGAGGTAGTCGCGGTCGTTGTCGGGGTGTGCCATCACTCAGTCCAACTCCCTGGTCGGGTACACCGCGTCCGGCCGAAGAGATCGCCCGGACAGCGCCTGGTCAGGCTCGCAGCAGCAGTGCCGAGGTCGGTACGCCCTCGCCCGCCGTCACCAGACAGGTCGCGGCGTCCGGGACCTGGGCGGTGGAGATGCCGCGGAGTTGCTTCACGCCCTCGTTGATGAGGTTGAAGCCGTGCACATACGCCTCGCTGAGCCCGCCGCCCCCGGTGTTGACCGGCAGCCGCCCGCCGATCTCGAGGGCGCCGCCTTCGGTGTAGGCGGCGCCCTCGCCGCGCCCGCAGAAGCCGTAACCCTCCAGGGACAGCGGGATCAGCGGGGTGAACGCGTCGTAGATCTGGGCGACGTCGATGTCCTGCGGCCCGAAGTCCGCGGTCTTCCAGAGCTGCCTGGCAGCGGTCCAGGCGGGTCCGGTGAGGGGGTCGTCGTTCCAGTAGTTGACCATGCCGTGGTGCTGGGTGGGCAGGCCCTGGGCGGCGGAGTGGATGTAGACGGGCCTGCGGCGGCAGTCGCGGGCACGCTCGGCGGAGACCACGACACAGGCCAGGGCCCCGTCCGTCTCCAGGCAGTTGTCGAAGAGGCAGAGGGGTTCGCTGATCCAGCGCGCGGTCATGTACATCTCACGGGTCATCGGGCGCTCGTACATGATCGCGGCAGGGTTCTGGTTGGCCCGGTTGCGGCAGGCGAGGGCCACGTTGAAGAGGTGATCGCGGGTGGCGCCGTACTCGTGCATATAGCGCCGGGCCAGCATGCCGATCTCGTCGGCGGGCCGCAGCAGCCCGAAGGGGCGGGTCCACTGTCCCGGCGTGGGCAGTTGCACGGCGGTGTTCTTCCAGGGCCGGGGGCCCGAGCCGCGTTTGCGTGACCGCCAGGCGATCCCGACGCTCGCCTGCCCGGTCGCGATGGCGGCGGCGAGATGGCCGACGGTGGCGCAGGAGCCGCCGCCGCCGTATCCCACCTTGCTGAAGAAGGTGACGTCGCCGGCGCCGATCGCCTTGGCGATCTCGACCTCGTCGGTCTCCTCCATCGTGTACGAGGCGAAGGCGTCGACCTCGCCCGGTGAGATGCCCGCGTCGTCCAGTGCCGCCACGATGGCACGGCAGGCGAGGGTCTTCTCGGATTCGGGCAGGTGCTTCGCGAAGGGGGTCTGACCTATTCCGGCTATCGCTGTCGCGTCCTTGAGGGTCGCCATGCGGGCGAGGGTACAGCTAATCTGACGGCCAGTCAGCTACCGGGAACGTGGTGGGAACGCGGGAGGAGCGGCGATGCGCGGCGACCTGGAGTGGATGTCCGTCCCGAGGCTGGTACGCGGGGCCGCTGAACGGTACGGGGAGCGGGAGGCCGTCGCCGACGGCCGCACCCGCGTCTCGTACACCGAGCTGGGCGAGCGGGTCGAGCGGGCCGCGGCGGGCTGTATCGCGGCGGGTGTGGAACCGGGCGACCGGGTGGCGATATGGGCGCCGAACACACTCGACTGGATCGTCAGCGCGCTCGGTGCCGTATCGGCGGGGGCGGTGCTGGTGCCACTCAACACCCGCTTCAAGGGCACCGAGGCCGCGTACATCCTGGAGCGCACCCGCGCGAAGCTGCTGTTCATCACGGGTACGTTCCTCGGCACCTCGTATGTGGCCTCCCTGCGCCGCGCGGATGTCCCGCTCCCGCACCTGGAGCAGGTGGTGGTGCTGGCGGACAGCGCACCGGAGGACTACCGCACCTGGAAGGACTTCCTCGCGGCCGGGGACGGGGTGCCGGCCCGGACGGTACGGGCCAGGGCCGATGCCGTGGCCCCGTCGTCCCCGTCGGACATCGTCTTCACCTCGGGTACGACGGGCCGCCCCAAGGGCGCGGTGATCACCCACGCCCAGACCCTGCGCTGCTACGGCATCTGGAGCGAGCTGGCGGGGCTGTGCGAGGGCGACCGCTATCTGATCGTGAACCCGTTCTTCCACACTTTCGGCTACAAGGCAGGGATCATCGCCTGTCTGATACGCGGCGCCACGATGGTGCCGCAGCCGGTGTTCAACGTGGACACGGTGCTCGCGAACATCGCCGCCGAACGCATCTCCGTCCTCCCGGGCCCGCCGACCCTGCACCAGTCGCTTCTGGACCACCCGGCACGCGACACCCACGACCTGTCGGCGCTCCGCCTGGTCGTCACGGGCGCCGCCGTGGTGCCCCTCCAGCTCGTGGAACGGCTGCGCACCGAGCTGCGTATCGCGACCGTCCTCACGGCGTACGGCCTTTCCGAGGCGTCCGGCATCGTCACCATGTGCCGCCGCGGCGACACCCCCGAGACCATCGCCACCACCTCGGGCCGCGCCATCCCGGACACGGAGCTCCGCGTCCTGTCCGCCGGTCCGGGCGAGCCCGGCGAGATCCTGGTGCGCGGCCACCACGTGATGACCGGCTACTTCGAGGACCCGGAGGCCACGGCGGCAGCGATCGACGCGGACGGCTGGCTGCACACGGGAGATGTGGGCGTACTGGACGAGGCCGGCAGTCTGCGGATCACCGACCGGATCAAGGACATGTTCATCGTGGGTGGTTTCAACGCCTATCCGGCCGAGATAGAGCAGCTGCTCGGCCTGCACCCCGATATCGCCGATGTGGCCGTGATCGGCGTCCCCGACGGCCGGCTCGGCGAGGTCGGCAAGGCGTATGTGGTCCGGCGGGCGGACGCGACGCTGACGGCGGACGACGTGATCGCCTGGTCGCGGCGGGAGATGGCGAACTACAAGGTGCCGAGGTCGGTGGAGTTCGTGGTGGAGCTGCCGAGGAACGCGAGCGGAAAGGTGCTGAAGGGGGAACTGCGGGCGCGACGGTAGCCGGTGCGCCCGCCGCCATTTCGCGGACGGTGCCCGGGCCCGGCCGGGCCCGGCACCAGCGGCTGCGAAGCCGGTGCGGACACGCCACAGCCGCGGCGGCTCCCCCTCCGCGCCGCCGCGGCCGTACCCCGTCGTGTGTGGCTTCTGGCTACTTCTTGGGCGGAAGCGGCGAGTGGTTGTCGCTCATGGTGGTGATGCCGCCGTCCGCGGGCGGGAGCGGCGAGTGGTTGTCGCTCTGCGGCTTCAGACCGGGCTTCTTGGGCGGGACCGGGGAGTGGTTGTCGCTCTGCGGCCCCAGGTTCCCGTCGCCGGGCGAGGCCGGGTTGCTTCCCGTGGTGATGACCTTGTCTTCCCTCGCATCGCTCATGCTCGTCAACTCCCTGAAAAATTGGCGTCAATCGGCTACGCCCGTTCAGCAACTCCCCCGAGGGTCGCCGAACGGGCGTGACCTGAATCGCTCACCTTAGCGATGAGCCCCGACAGTCCGCCCGCCCCCGGTGTACCGGACCGCCCACTTGAGAGTGTCGGATGGACATAAACAAACGCTGAACGCGCCTGTCAGCAGAGGATTCAGGCGGCTGCGAGGGGAGCCAGCAGGCGCCGGACGTCCTCGGCCTCCGCGGCTCCCAGCTGCTCGTACAGGCTGAGTGACTCGCGCCAGCATGCCCGGGCTCGGTCCGTCTGGCCGAGCGCGTCGAGAGCGCTGCCCAGTACCTTCAGGACGTTGCCCCGCATCTTCTCACCGCCGATGCATCCCGTGACGAGAGCTTGTTCGGCGTGTTGCGCGGCTTGTCCGGGTCGCCTGTCCTGAAGGTGGGCCAACGCGATGCGGTAGTGGGTCGTTCCCTCCCACAGGCGCTGACGGTCCTGCTTGAACGTGTGCAGGGCCTTTGCCAGCACCTTGAGGGCTTCCGAGGGCTCGGTGCCGGTGAGGGCCACCCCCAGGGCGTAGTGGCCGTTGGCGAGCCGGAGCGTGCTTCCCATGCGGGCGTAGACCTCGATCCCCTGGCGGGCGTAGTCGACGGCGCTCTTGGTGCGGCCGGTGATCTCGTGCAGGCGCGAAAGGTTGCACAGGGCGCTTGCCTCGCCCGGCAGGTTTCCATCGGCGGAGGAACCCGCCATGGCCTGGATCAGATGCTCCTCCGCCTCCGCGTGCCTGCCCTGGTTCAGGGCGATGATCCCGCGGTCGTTGTCGGCCCAGTACACCGGTGCGGTGTCCCCCGTCCTCATGGCCAGTGCCCTTGCGCTGCGTGCTTCCTCATCGGCCTCGGCGTACCGGCCCGCGACCAGATGGACGTTGGTGAGCGCGGTGCGTGCGCGGCCCTCGGCGTGCGGGTCGCCCGCCGTCCCGGCCGCGTCGCGGGCGGCGAGCACGATGGCCGCGTACTGCTTGGAGTTGGCACCGGACTCGCCCAGGTCCTTCGTGGCCCAGAGCAGGTCCACCGCGCGTCGCAGCCGCTCACCCGCCAAAGACTGGCGTGCACATGCCAGCAAGCAATTCGCCTCGGCGTACAACCAGTCCAGCGCTTCCTGCCGTTCGGTGAACGAGAGGCCCTCGTACGTCGTCGTCGCCAGATGCGCCACCAGTCGTTCGCCCGGTCGCTCGAGCGCGAACACCCCTGCCGCGGTGGCCAGGTAGAAGTCCATCAGGCGCGACAGGGCCGCTCCCTGCCCCTCCGCCGGCTGCTCGTCCCGCTCCGCGCACGCACGCGCGTAGAGCCGCACCAGATCGTGGAAGCGATAGCGCCCGGGGGCCGCCGACTCCACCAGCGAGGTGTCGACAAGGGCCTCCAGCAGGTCCTCCGATTCGTGCGGCGGCAGGTCGAGAACGGCAGCGGCGGCCGCGAGCGAGATGTCCGGGCCGTCGGCGAGGCCCAGCAGGCGGAAGGCGCGGGCCTGGGCGGGCTCGAGTTGGCCGTAGCCGAGTTCGAAGGTGGCCTTGACCGCGAGGTCGCCCGCCTGGAGTTCGTCCAGGCGGCGGCGCTCGTCGGCGAGCTTGGCCGCGAGCACCGAGACCGTCCAGGTGCGGCGGGCGGCGAGCCGGGAGGCGGCGATACGGATCGCGAGCGGCAGGAAGCCGCAGGCGGCGACCACATCGAGGGCCGCCTCGCGCTCGGCACAGACCCGCTCTTCACCCACGATCCGGGTGAAGAGCTGGAGTGCCTCCTCCGGGGACATCACATCCAGGTCCACCAGGTGTGCACCCGCCAGGTCGACCATGCGGATCCGGCTGGTCACCAGGGCCGCGCAGCCCGCCGTGCCCGGCAGCAGCGGGCGGACCTGGGCCGCGTCGCGGGCGTTGTCCAGCAGGACGAGCACGCGGCGGCCGTCGAGTGTGGAGCGGTAGAGCGCCGCCCGCTCGTCCAGCGTGTCGGGAATCGCCGTGTCGGCCGTGCCGAGCGCCCGCAGGAACGCCCCGAGCACCGCCTCCGGTTCGGCGGACCGGTGCCCGGCGCCCTGGAGATCGACGTAGAGCTGACCGTCCGGGAACTGGGGTCGCGCTGCGTGCGCCACGTGCACGGCGAGTGTGGTCTTGCCGACGCCGCCGATGCCCGCGAGCGCGGAGACCGCCATCACCGACCCTGCCATCAACGAGCCCTCGGACGTGGCGAGTTGCTCGCTCAGTTCGCGAACGAAGGAGGCTCGTCCGGTGAAGTCGGGTACTGAAGCCGGCAGTTGGGCGGGCTTGAGGAATCCCGTGGTACCCGGATGCGACTCCGGTGCGGGACAGGCCAGGTCCTCGTCCGCCTGGAGGATCCGCTGCTGGAGCCTGGAGAGTTCGGGCCGCGGATCGACACCCAGCTCGTCGGAGAGCAGCCGCCGGGTGTCCGCGTACACCGCCAGTGCCTCCGCCTGCCGTCCGCTGCGGTACAGCGCCAGCATCAGCAGCTCCCGCAGACGTTCCCGCAGCGGGTGCGCGGCTGTCAGAGCGGTCAGCTCGGACACGGCCTCCGCGTGGTGGCCGGCGTCCAGGTCCATCTCCAGGCGTGCCTCAAGGAGTTGCAGCCGCCACTCCTCCAGGCGCACCCGCTGGGACTCGGCGTAGGGCCCGGGCACGGAGGCGAGTGCCTCGCCGTCCCACATTCCCAGCGCCTTGCTGGTCAGGGCCCGGGCCTGGGCGCGGTCGCCACCGTCGCGTGCCTTCTCGGCCTCGGCGACCAGCTCCTGGGCGATATGGAGGTCGAGCGCCTCGGGCGGGGTGCGGATGGCGTAACCGCCGGACTCGCTGACCAGTGCGCCGGCCCCCAGCGTCTTGCGCAGCCGGGAGGCGTAGGTGCGTACGGCCGCGAGCGCCTGCGAGGGCGGCTCGTCGCCCCAGATCGCGTCGATCAACTCGGCCGCTGTGGCCATGCGCCCCTCGCGCATCAGCAGCGCGGCGAGCACGGCGCGCTGCTGCGGTGAGCCGGAGGGGAGGGCCTGGCCTTCGCTCCAGGCGCGTACGGGTCCGAGCACACTGAAGCGCAGGCCGCTGTCGCCGCCACTGCCGCCGCCCGCTGGAATCGGAGCAACGCGCTCCGGAGCGTCCTGCTCTGGCACACCCGCCTGCTGCGCGGAGGACCTGTCCCCTCGGTCCATAGCTGCTCCCTGCTCGTACCGCTTCATGCCATTCATGCCGCCGGTCTCGCCGGTGTCGCCTCCCGACAGTCTGCCTTGTGCGGGCCGCCTCGTCAGCAAGGGGTGACCTGCCGCACAGTTCCGTGGCAATAGCGGTACCGACTCGAAACCCCGCAGCGTGCACGGCAGGGAAAAGAATGCTGACGCATCGTCAGATGAGCGCTACCGTGAACCGTATGGAGAACTTCCCGAAGATCATCTCGGTCGACGATCACACGGTGGAGCCCCCACATGTCTGGCGGGACCGGCTGCCGTCGAAGTACCAGGAGACCGGCCCGCGCGTCGTCCGGGCCCCTCTGAAGGAAATGACCTTCCTCGGCGGCAAGTTCGCCCCGGTCATGGGCGCTCCCGGGGACGACGGCCCGATCGGTGACTGGTGGGTGTACGAGGACCTGCACCGCCCGCTCACCCGGCTCGACACCGCCGTCGGCTATGACAGGGACGAGATCAGGCTGGAGGTCATCACCTACGACCAGATGCGGCCCGGTTCGTTCTCCGTGCCCGACCGGCTGGCCGACATGGACGTCAACCACGTCCAGTCCGCGCTCTGCTTCCCCACCTTCCCGCGATTCTGCGGCCAGACCTTCACCGAGGCCAAGGATCGCGAACTGGGGCTGCTCGGAGTGCGGGCGTACAACGACTGGATGGTGGAGGAGTGGTGCGGGCCTGACGCCTGCGGCCGGCTGATCCCGCTCACCCTCATCCCGCTCTGGGACGCCGGACTCGCCGCCGCCGAGGTCCGCCGCAACGCGGCTCGCGGGGTGCGCGCGGTGGCGTTCTCCGAGATACCTCCGCACCTGGGACTGCCGTCCATCCACACCGACGAGTGGGACCCCTTCCTCGCCGCCTGCGACGAGACCGGCACGGTCATCGCGATGCACATCGGCTCCTCCTCGAGGATGCCCTCCACCTCGGCCGACGCCCCGCCCGCCGTCGGCTCCACCATCACCTTCGCCAACTGCTGCTTCTCGATGGTCGACTGGCTGATGAGCGGAAAGTTCGAGCGCTTTCCGAACCTCAGGATCATGTACGCGGAGGGCCAGATCGGCTGGATCCCCTACATCCTGGAGCGCGCCGACGTGGTGTGGGAGGAGAACCGCGGGTGGGGCGGCGTCGCCGGCAAGGTGCTGCGCCCGCCGTCGGAGCTGTTCGCCGAGCATGTGTACGGCTGCTTCTTCGACGACGCCTTCGGGCTGCGGAATCTGGACGCCATCGGTGCCGGGAACGTGCTGTACGAGACGGACTACCCGCACTCGGACTCAACCTGGCCCAAGTCGCGGGAGGTCGGCGAGGCGCAGATGGGGCACCTGGCGGCGGATGTGGTGGAGCGGATCGTACGGGGCAACGCGATCGAACTGCTGGGGCTCACGCCCGAGGGGCTGTGGCCGGGCGCGTGACGCCGCGCGGAGCCGCGCCCGCCCCCGCTGCCGTCCGGGACCCTTCTGGGGCGAGTCCTGGGTGGCGGCGGGGGGCGGCGGGGGTGGTGTGGTGCTGCTTGCGCTCACGTCAGGGGCATGACAGTGATGACCTCACGGGCGAACCGGCCCGGGCTCAGGAGGCCTTGAAGGTCCAGACGTACGGCTTGTTGCTGTCCTCGTCGGCCGCCCAGTGCACGGCCACTTCCTTCGAACCCTTAGGGATCATGTACGTCTGGCAGATGACGTGGCTCTGGCCCTTGCCCCAGTTCTCGATGTCGCTGTCCGACTCGCAGCCGGGCGCGTCCTCCGAGGCACCGATGAGGATGCTGCCGCGGTTGCCGTCGGCGTAGACCTCGACGTTGTCGCCGACATCGGGGTAGGAGGCCACCGTGCCGCCGCCCTCGTTCGTGTACTTCACGTACGCGACGGCGGGGACGAAGCCCTTGGCCTTCGCGGGGTCCGAGACGAGCTTCTTGGTGTCCTCCTCCGTGCCGATGTTCACCTTCTGCGCGGCGACGGAGTACGTGATGGCGCCGTCGTCCTCCTTGAAGGCGGCTTTCGCGCTCTCGCCCGCGCCCAGCTGTTGGTCGTCGGACCCGCCGTCCTCCAACTCGCCCGTGCTGCCCTTGGCGGGAGCACTGCTCTTGCCCGAGCCGGCGGACTCCTTGCCGGTGCCGGCCGCGTCGTCACCACCGTTGCAGGCGGTCAGCGCCAGGGCCAGGACGGCAACGGGCACGGCGGCGCGCACCCATGGGTTCCTCTTGTACTTCCCGTTCATCACTTTCAATTCCCTTGCCATACGACGTGGTTGCGCAAATTCGGTTATGCGAATCCGCGCAACCGACCGTATCCCGAGGCGAAGACCGCGCTCCCTTCGGGGCCCGTCGGTGTCCTGTATGCGGGCGGCTTGTGCGTTGCAGGCAGGTTTGGTGCCCCACCGATACGGCGCCCGGGCGCCGTATCGGTGGGGCGACACGCGGGTGCCCCGTACCCATGGGCGCTCCGACCCGGCACCATCGACGTATGACGCTCTCGCTCGCCGCAGCAGACAAGGTCCTGTCCGACAACTTCGCCCCCTGGGTGCTCGAACTCGGTCTCTCCGTGGCCGAGACGGGGGAGCGCCACGCCGTGCTGCGCCTGCCCTGGTCCGACCGGCTCGCCCGCGAGGGCGGGGCGCTCAGCGGCCAGGCTCTGATGGCGGCGGCCGACACGGCGACGGTGATCGCCGTGTCCTCGGCGCGTGGCGGCTTCGTACCGATGACGACGGTCCAGCAGTCGACCACTTTCCAGCGGGCGGTGACGGACGCGGATGTGCTGGTCGAGGCCCGTATCTCCAAGCTGGGGAAGCGGATGGCGTTCGTGGAGATCACGATGACGGCGGAGGGCGAGGAGGAGCCGGCCGCCCGTGCGTCGACGGTGTACGCGCTGCTCGGCTGACCGGAGGCCGGACCGGTCGTCCGGATCAGGCAGGACCAGGCTTGGACCGGTCACCTGGATCAGGCCGGACCGGGCCCCGCCGGCACGGCCCGGCTGCCCCGGCGCAGGCCGATGAGATCGGCCACCGTGTCCAGCCAACGTGCCGCGCGGGCTTCGGCATCCGGTGCCCCGCCGACCTGAGCGGCGGCCTCCAGCCAGTCCCGCAGGCACGCGGACGCGGGCCCTGACGGCAGGGGTTCGGCCAGCCCGGCGGCGTACGTGAGGCCCCCGGCCCGGACGATCTTCGCGACGTAGCTCACCGAACGCGGCAGCACGCCGAGCCGGTCGAGGGTGACGGCGGCGGCGATCGCACCGTCTCCGAAGAGCATGGTGCGGAAGGCGTCGCGGCTGAGGCCGTGGCGCAGCAGCACCTCGATATCGGTGTCGGCGAGCATCTCGTCGTCGGTGCGCGGGGAGGGGTCGTGGCTCATCGTCGTTTCCGTTCCGGTCCGGCTCAGCGGACGGTGATCGTGTAGACGTAGTAGGCGGCGTCGTGGTCCGAGTCCGTCGGTGTGCCGGTGGCCGTCGGGACCGGCGATGCCGCGACCTCCTCGGCGCTGCTGCAACGGCCGTAGGGGCAGAACAGCAGCTTCACCGTCGTCTTCCCGGGCGAGAGCGCGGTGAAGTCGAAGAGCTCGGATCCGTCTCTGTCGGAGACGTCGCGCTCGCGGTTGCCCCGGTACTCCAGGACCTCCGGGTCCGGCGCCGGGTCCGCCAGGTACCAGTTCTGGCCGAGAGCTGCCCAGGCTGGGACATCCAGCGAGAACTTCTCACCGCTCTCGACCGTGATGGTCCGCTCGTCGGTCTCGTACTCGGCGTCGCCGCAGCCGGTGAGAGTGAGAAGCAGGACGGCCAGCACGGGCACCGTACGCAGGGAAGACCGCATCGACACCCTCAGTCCCGCTCGATGTATACGGTGTCGAGATCGCCGCCATGGTCCTTGGAGTAGCGCTCGTTGGTGGCCGCGCTCAGATCGCCCTTGATGAAGTCGTCCTCACTCACCCACGCTGTGGTGCCCCAGGGGTTGTAGACCTGGAGCATCCCGCCCTCCTGCCCGACGATCACCAGGCTGTGGCCGACCCAGTCGCCGTCCTCGTCCTTGCGGGAGACGTTGATGGGGACGGGCTTGCCCTCGGCCACGGACTTCTCGATGTCGGGCAGCACACCGCGCCGGTCGTCGGCGCCGTCCATGTCCTGCGTGTCGTACTTGTCGCCGGTGTGCGGGCCGATCTCGTTGTTCGAGATCTTCTCCTGCCCGTCGGAGTCCATGCCGGCCATCTGGCGGTCCCACCACCAGCCCTCGTAGTCGCCGTCGCCCTCCTCGTACATCCGGAGCTGCTCGTCGCGCAGGCGCTCGAGGAAGCGATCGGGGTCGTCGTCCTTGCCGTCGGGGCCGCCGGTGAGTTCGAGGGCGTAGACCGGGTCGACCAGCGCCCGCGCGGTGACCGTCGAGGACGGTACGCAGGTGGGACCGTCCTGGTCCCAGAGCTTGTCGCCGTACTTGTGCTCCTCCTTGCCCTTCTGCCCCGGGGTCATGCCGGTGCTGATCGGCGTCAGGTGCTGCTGGAGCCACCCCGGGTCCTTGCCGTGGATCTTCCCGCCGAACTCCTCGACCTCGCTGATGTCGTAGCCCGCGGCGAGGGCCTTCATGAGGTACGCCTTCTCCTGCGGCGTCGATGCGCTCACCAGGAGGATTTCCATCCGCGTCTGGTCGGCGGTGGAGAGCTTCTCCATGGCGCGGCCCGCGCGTTCGAGGTCGTTGGCGGTGAGGATCTCGTTCATTTCGCTGTAGCCGGGGTTGCTGGTGTCGGCGAGTGCGAGGCGGTCGGCGGCGGTGAGCTCGTCGGTGTCCATCTGGCCGGCGCGGGCCTCGGCGGCCATCTTGTTCAGGTCACGGGACGCGATGCGGGCGGCTTCGTCGGCTTCGGCGGCTGCATCGTGCAGTGAGTCGACGCCGACAGAGGCCAGCGAGCGTGCCCGCAGCCGGACCTCCTCCTCGCCGTCGTTCTCGTGCCAGTCGTCGAAGAAGCCGTCCCTGCCGCCCAGCATGCTGCGGGCGTCACGCAGCATGCTGCGGCCGTTGCCGTCCTTCGTCTGCGCGGTCTCCAGCGCGTCGGACAGCGCGATGAGAGCCTTGCCGCCGCACTGGAAAGCCTCGATCATCTGGCGGGCGTCGCCGGCGGCGGCGCTCACCACGTCGGAGGCGAGCACACTCGTGTCGCCGACCCAGACCTGCGGCAGTCCCTTGCGGGCGACGCCGTCGATCCGGTCGCCCACCTTGTCGGCCTCGTCGGTCTGGCCGGTGTAGCGCTTGCCCAGGGACTCGATCACCTTCGGGTTGCCGACCGGTGCCGAGACGGCGAGGGCGTCCTCGATCGCGTCGATCAGATCGTTCTTGCTGCCGGCCGAGGATATGCGCCCACGCAGGCCGTTGAGCTTCTGCCTGCGGTCGTTGGTGGATTCCGTCATGGACGCGGGCCCCGTCAGTAGGTGCCCAGCGCCGACGGGCGCTGTGCGTAGACCGGCATGGTGCTGATGCCCGCGTCGGACTTCCCGGCCGCGTCGCCCGGCTCGCCCGCCGAGTCGACGGCGATGGAGCTGGTTCCCCTGCGCACGTCGACGTCGGGATCGCGGTACGCCTGGCTGGAGAGGCGGATCTTGTCCGCGAGTTCGTGCAGGGCCGCTTCGAGGACCTTGGTCTCGGCTTCCCAGGCGGCCGAGAACGCCTCGAAGGCGGGTCCGGTGTCGCAGCCGCCCAGGGTGTCCTGCGGGTAGCACATGGCGTTGGTGATGGCCTTGCGGATCTTGCCCACGTCGTCGCCGGCCCCGTCCAGTTCGCCGGCCTGTCCTGACATGCCCTCGTGCCCGACCTGGTAGCCGTCCACGGCTCTTTCCCCCGTCTCCTGCGGCTCTGACCGAACGCAACTCCCGCGCGGGGAAGTTGCGCCCCGGTCACAACCGTCAGGAAGTTAGCAGATGACCGCCATGGACATGCCTGGCACCACAGGTCTTCCACATGGCCCCCGTGCGGGCGCCACCCGGCGGCGAGCGTCGTGCGCACAGCGCGGCGGCGCGGCAGCCGAAGGAACGCTGCGGCACTCCGCCCCGGCGCTGAACCGCGGTACTACGCGATGACACCCGATCGCGCTCACTCCCGCAGCCGCCCGAGCACGGACCGCACCGCACGCTCCACCGCCTCACGTGCCTCGGAGGTGTGGTCGATCGTCTCGAAGGCGTGATGCGCGTGGGGGACGTCGATGATCTCGACGTCTGCCCCGCACTCCCCGGCGGCGGTCAGGAACTCGTCGACCGTCGCCGTGAGCTGCGGCCAGTCCTGCCCCACGCGGGTGAGCACGATCGGCGGCGAGGGCCGTCGCGCCTCGGCCATGGTGCGCGCGGGGTTGAATCGTGTGTCGGCGAGCCCCCAGTTGGGCAGCGGCGCGAGCGCCGGATAGGTCGCGGCCAGGCACCGCAACCACGGCGGCGGCGCTGCGAGCCAGTCCGCCGCCAGCAGCCCGCCCCCCGAGAAGAACCACAACGCGACACGGTCGCCGTCCACCCGCGGATCGTCGCGTACGAGTGCGACGGCCTCGGCGACGTCGTCGGCGGCCCGCGCGTAGTCCCCGAGGCTGTGCAACCGGTGTTCCACGGTCGCACCGACCGCGCCCAAGCACGCCACGTACCGGCCGTAGCCGGTGAAGGCCGGCCAGTCGCGGGGCGCGGGCCGTGCCTCGGCGGGGACCGGGCCGCCATGGACGAACACCACAGCGGGGCGCGGTCCTTCGGCTCCGGTGCCGTCGTCGGGCAGGTACAGATCGACGCGCCCCGTGCGCTCGCGTCGCCGCTCGGGCACATCCATCAGGAACGGCTTCAGATGTGCGGGCTGTTCGCTCGGCACGGCGTCCGACAGCCGACGACCCTCGCCGGCAGCGGACCGCATGAGCACCTGGGCCAGTTCGGCGGGACACGAGAGCATCGGCCAATGCCCGGTGCCGAGTTCGAAGAAGGTGACCTGCTCGTCGACCAGTGCCTTCAGGCGAGGGTCCCCGAGTCGCACCATCGCTTCGACCATCTCGATGCCCGACCCGTTGGCCGTGCACAGCACTCCCGTTGTCGGCAGGCCGCCGAACCCGTCCCCGTCCGGCAGGAGGAGCGGCTGGGTGAGGGTCGCCAGTGGCTGTGGCACCGCCCGCTCGTGCAACAGCGCCAACACGTCCGCCGGTACCCCGTCCACACTGCCCAGGCGGTGCCACTCGCCCGCCTCGGGCGGGCGGACCTGCCCGTCGTCCGGACCCGGCCCGCCCCTGCCCGACAGGCTCTCCCGCAGTGCCTGATCCGCCAGCAGGGACAGGGCTGGTTCACCGTGCCGGGCCGGGGGAGCGTCGATACAGACGACCCGCACGACCCGCCGGGCGCGCCGCGCCGCCGCGCCCACCGCGGCGGCGACACCCCCGCCATGCCCGACGACCACCAACTCGGCGTCCTCCGCCCGGTCGATGAGCCGCACTACATCCCCGATGTGCGTCTCCAGGTCTGTGCCGGGTCCTGCCGATGTGCCCCGCTCACCGAGCCCGGTGAGCGTCACCGGATACGCGCCCGCCCCCGCTGTCCGCAGCCGATCGGCCACGTCCTGCCAGATCCAGCCGCCGGTGTGGATCTCCGGCACCAGAACGAACCCCGTCATGAACGCCTCCTCGTACGTGCAGGTCCGGCGCGGCCGTACCCCCGTGGCCGGCCGCGCTCGCGGGTACCGTAGGAACTCCCCCTGAGGGAGGTTCAAGCCGTGACACCGGATCGCCCCGTGAGCCCCGATGCGCCGGACGGCATGTGGAGCATCGGCGAGCTCGCCCAGCACGCGGGCGTCACCGTCAAGACGGTCCGCTTCTACACGGACCGGGGCCTGCTGCCCGAGACCGCCCGGAGCGCCGGAGGCCATCGCCGCTACGGCCCGGGAGCTCTCGACCGGCTCCGCCTGATCCGCTCGCTGCGCACCCTGGACCTGCCGGTCCCGGAGGTGGGCCGGGTCCTGGAGCAGGAGGCCGCCCTGGAGGACGTCATCGCAGGGCAGTTGGCGGAGATCGGCTCACGGCTGGCCGCCCTGCGCTGGCGCGAGGCCGCCCTGCATCTCCTGCGGGACTGCACCGCCGAGGAGCGGGCCGAGCGGCTCCGCCTGGTCGGCGCCGTGTCCGCGCCGCCCAGCACGGCCGCGCTGGCGCGGTTCTGGCGTGGTGTGCTGCCCCCCAGGCTCCCGGCCCGGCTGGTCTCGACCATCCTCGACGGAGCCGTCCCGCAGCTTCCGTCCGACCCGGCGCCGTCCCAGGTGCTGACCTTCGCCCGCATGCACGCCATCGCCACCGGCCCCCGCCCCGTCACCGACTTCTGCCGCCCCGTCCCGCGCCAGCCCGACCGCAACTGCCGCCCGGCCGTGCTCTACGAGGGCCTGGGGGAGGCGTACGACCTGGTCGTGGCGGACGTACGGGCCGGGAGGCGCCCGGGGGCCGGCGACGCGCTCGACGCCTATGTCTGCGCGTACGCCGCGTCACGCGGCATGCACGACACCCCCGAGTTCCGCCGCCAGCTCAGTCACCTTCTGGCCCGGATCGCGGACCCGTTGATCGCCCGCTACTGGAACCTCGCCGCCGAACTGTCCGACCCCGCCGACCCGACCTTCGGCGCCGCCGACGACTGGCTCCGCTCGGCGCTGGACGCCGAGGTCGCCGAGGCCGCCTGAAACGCCGGGTCCGGGCGGGCTTGAGGCCATCGGCACCGGCGCCCGCACCGCTGGAAGTGCGGCCCGGTGACCGGCAACCGGCAACCAGCGACTGACCGGTGATCGCGGTCGTCGATGCCGATGCCGATGCCGATGCCGATGTCCATGCCGGTCTCTGTCGCTGTCGCCGTGGCCCGTGGCTGTCCGGCGTGTGTGCTGGGCCCTGTTGGGCCTGGGACGGCCCGCCCCCGGCTCAGACGGCCGCCGACCGGCGCGGGTGCGGCATGTCCCACCCCTGGGCAAGCCTCGACGGGTGCACGTTGTGCGCACCGCCGAAGAACTCGCAGAACTTCATGATCAGCGGATCCCAGCCGTGCGGGTCCACGTAGGGCGTTCCCGGGATGACCAGTTCCTCCTCGACATGGGCACGAAGCACCTCCACCTGGAAGGCGGTGGCGTGCGGAGCGGGACTGCCGAAGGGATGGGCCGAGACGACCCGGCACTCCAGCTGGACCGGGCATTCAGCGACCCTGGGGGCCCGGACCAGCTCCGCTGCCTGCTCGGTCAGCCGTGCGGCGGAGAACTTGTCGGGCTCGTACCGGTAGCCCTGCTTCGCCTTGTGGTCCGGAACCACCGGCTTGCCGGTGGTGAGCGCGATGCGGTCGACGGCATCGACCATGGCCGACGAGGGCAGATTGAGCACGCATTCGCCCTCCCGCAGCAGGTTCGCCGTGGTCTGGGCGCTGTCGCCGAGACCGAGCATGCACGACTGGCCCAGCCACCACGCGGAGGACATCGGCGCCAGGTTCGGTGTGCCGTCCTCGTTGAGTGAACTGATCAGCACCACCGGGGTCCCGAAGTACAGGACCTTGAGCCCAGGGACGACATGCATGCGCTGCGCCTTTCGCCGAGTGCCGGACGGACGGACCCGCGATCAGGAGCGCGAGCCGCCACTCACTCTCCTGTGAGTGGGACCGTCCGCGCTGGCACGAACGCGACATGACGCTCCGGTCGAGCGGAACGATCAGCGGTGACGTTCCTGCCCTGTGTCCGAACACGGCCCGTCCCCGGCCTGTCCTCCTCCGCGGATGATCGACATCAACCGCCCATGGGTGTCTGCGTCCGCGGCCACCACGAGCCCGCGTCCCGTCGCCCCGATCGGGTCACCGTCGACCCCGGTGACGACGCAGCCCGCGGCCCGGCACAGCGCGATACCGGCGGCGAAGTGCACGCTCCCGGACAGATCGCCGCCGTCGGTCACGTATGCGGCCCGCTTGCCGGCCGCGACCCAGGCCAGCGCCAGCGTCGTCGAGACGACCCGGGGCCGGAAGCGCCCCACGAACTCCGCGTCGGCCAGCATGTCCACGGCCCGGAACCCGGGCGCGTTCGGGAACGGCGGATCCAGGTTCACGTCCACCAGCCGGGTCGCGGCCGTGGGCGCGAGCCGTGTGTCGCCGTCGTCGCCGCGCACCCACGCGGTCTCGCCGTCGGTGAAGAAGACCTCTCCACTGAAGGGGTCCGCCACCGCCGCCGCCCCGTCGCGCAGCGCCACGTTGACGGCCACGAGCATGTTGCCGACGGCGTAGTTCAGCGTGCCGCACAGCGGGTCGACCAGCCACCGCCGCACCGCACTGGAGGTTCCCTGCAGTCCGCCCTCCTCGCCGAGTACGGCGTCGTCCGGCCGGGCGGCACGGATGACCTCGAGGATGGCCCGCTCCGCCGCCACATCGGCGGCGGTGGCGAAGTCCCCCGCGCCCTTGTCGATGCGGTCGAGCCGCTGGCCGTACATGGCGCGCACCACGTGCGCTCCGGCGCGTACGGCCGCCACGGCCACTGCGGTGTCGTCAGGTTCCCCGTATGAATCGATCACGGTGTGCACGCTAGCGGTGCGCACCCGCGGCCGTCTGCCTTCCGCTCCGCGATCGCGCACACCCCTTGCCCGAAGGCGCGCCAGCCAAGACCATGGTGGCCCATCAGATATGACGGACCGTCAGTTAGGGATTCCGTCATCCGTGCGCGCGAGGGGACCGGTCATGGTGGTCTACGGGATGCAGCTCCCAGTCCAGTCGCAGAGCACCATCTACGCCGAGACCTGGGAGGTCTCCGCAGGCCCGGGCGACCTCGTCGCGATCGCCCGGGCCGCTGACCGCGCCGGGTTCGACTACATCGCGAGCTGCGACCACGTCGCCATCCCGCGAAGGCTCGCCGGGGCCATGTCCACCGTCTGGTACGACCCGGTCGCCACGCTCTCCTTCCTCGCCGCCGCCACCGAGCGGGTGCGGCTGCTCAGCCATGTGGCCGTCGTCGGGCTGCGGCATCCGCTGCTGACCGCCAAGCAGTACGCGACGCTCGACCACCTCTCCTCCGGGCGGCTGATCCTCGGGGTCGGTGCGGGGCACGTGCAGGAGGAGTTCGAGGTGCTGGGCGTCGACTTCGAGCGGCGTGGTGCCGTGCTCGACGAGACGATCGGTGCGCTCAGGGCCGCCCTCGGGCCCGAGGAGTTCCCCAGCTTCACGGGCGAACACTTCGCTTTCGGCGGGCTCGGGCAGCAGCCCCGCCCCGCCCAGTCCGAGGTACCGCTCTGGGTCGGCGGCTCGTCGCCCGCCGCCGTGCGCCGCGCCGCGCTCAAGGGGGACGGCTGGCTGCCGCAGGGCGATCCGCGTGACCGGCTGCCCGCGCAGATCGCGAGGATCCGGGAGCTGCGCGCGGAGGCGGGGATCGAGCGGCCCATCGTCATCGGGGCGATCACCGAGCCGCTGTACGTGGGCGACGCGGCCTGGGAGGTCGGGCGCCGCACCCTGACCGGGAAGCCGGAGGCCATCGCCGAGTCGCTGGGTGCGTACGGCGCCATGGGCGTGGACCAGATCCAGGTGCGGTTCCGCAGCCGGAGCCGCACCGAACTCACCGATCAGATGACGGCGTTCGCCGCCGAAGTGGCGCCACACCTTCATGTATAGGAGTACGGGTATGGGGAAGCTGGACGGACGCGTCGTGCTCATCACCGGCGCCGCGCGTGGTCAGGGCGAGCAGGAGGCCCGGCTGTTCGCCGCCGAGGGGGCGAAGGTGGTACTCGCCGACGTCCTGGACGACCAGGGCGAGGCGCTCGCCAAGGAGCTCGGCGAAGGCGTCGCCCGCTATGTGCGTCTGGACGTCGGCCGGGAGGACGACTGGGCCGGCGCCGTCGCCGCCGCCAGAGAGGCCTTCGGGCACGTCGACGGCCTCGTCAACAACGCGGGCATCCTGCGCTTCAACGAGCTGGTGAGCACCCCGCTGGAAGAGTTCCAGCAGATCATCCAGGTCAACCAGATAGGTGCGTTCCTCGGCATCAAGTCCGTCGCGCCCGAGATCGAGGCGGCCGGTGGTGGCACGATCGTGAACACCGCCTCGTACACCGCGCTCACCGGCATGCACTGCGTGGGGGCGTACGCGGCGACCAAGCACGCCATCCTCGGGCTGACCCGGGTCGCGGCGATGGAGCTCGCGGCCAAGCGGATTCGCGTCAACGCCGTGTGCCCGGGGGCGGTGGACACCCCGATGAGCAACCCAGGGGGCGCGGACGCGGCGGCGCTCGACGCGGTGTACCGGAAGCTGGTGCCGCTGGGGCGGGTCGGGCAGCCCGAGGAGGTGGCCAGGCTGGCCCTGTTCCTGACCAGCGAGGACTCCTCGTACATCACCGGGCAGCCGTTCGTCATCGACGGGGGCTGGCTGGCCGGGGTGAACCTGTTCTGACGCATCGTCAGGTATTGACGCGCCAGGGGCTCGGTGGAACAGTCGGGGGCATCCAGAGCTGACGGAGTGTCAGAAACAACGCCCCAGACACGCGGGCACGGGACGGTGGTGGGTTCCATGGAGTTCGGACTGTTCGTACAGGGATACCTCGGCAAGCGCGCCGAGACCGACCCGCTCGCCGAGCACAAGGCGCTGATGGAGGAGACCGAGTACGTCATCCAGGCCGACAAGTCGGGCTTCAAGTACGCCTGGGCCTCCGAGCACCACTTCCTCGAGGAGTACTCGCACCTCTCCGCCAACGACGTGTTCCTCGGCTACCTCGCCCACGCGACGCAGCGAATCCACCTCGGCTCCGGGATCTTCAACCCGCTCGCGCCCGTCAACCACCCGGTGAAGGTCGCCGAGAAGGTCGCCATGCTCGACCATCTCTCCGAAGGCCGCTTCGAGTTCGGCTCCGGCCGCGGCGCGGGTTCCCACGAGATCCTCGGCTTCATGCCGGGCATCACCGACATGAACCACACCAAGGAGATCTGGGAAGAGACCATCGCCGAGTTCCCCAAGATGTGGCTCCAGGACGAGTACGCCGGCTTCCAGGGCAAGCACTGGTCCCTGCCGCCGCGCAAGGTGCTCCCCAAGCCGTACGGAAAGTCCCATCCTGCGATGTGGTACGCGGCCGGGTCGCCGTCCTCGTACGCCATGGCGGGCCAGAAGGGCCTCGGGGTGCTCGGCTTCAGTGTGCAGAAGGTCTCCGACATGGAGTGGGTCGTCGAGTCGTACAAGACGGCGGTCAAGGACGCCCGTCCGGTGGGCGGTTTCGTCAACGACAACGTCATGGTGACCTCCACGGCGATCTGCGCGGAGACCCACGACAAGGCGGTCGAGATCGCGGTCGGCGGTGGGCTCAACTACCTCCAGTCCTTGCTCTTCCGCTACCACGACACCTTCCCGCGCCCCGAGGGCATCCCCGAGTGGCCCGAGCTGCTGCCCGAGTACAGCGCCGAGATCATCGAACTCCTCATCGCCGAGGAGCTGATGATCTGCGGCGACCCGGACGAGGTGCTCGCCCAGTGCAAGCGCTGGGACCAGGCAGGCGCCGACCAGCTGTCGTTCGGGCTGCCGATCGGCATCTCGTACGAGGACACGATGACGTCGATCAAGCTGATCGGCGAGCACGTCATCCCGAAGATCGACACCGACCCGGTGCACCGCACCACCCGCCTCCGTGAAGCAGCCGCCTGACAGGGAGCACTCCCTGTGGAGACCGCGGGCGGTGGCTTCCCGGACCGCCACCCGCATCCGGCCCGGCCGGAGGGCAACGCGGTCGCGGCCGGCCGCGACGCCCTCCGGCCGGGCCACATCCGCAAGACCCCATGAGGCATGCCAGAAGGGACGCGGTCATGCTCGACCACCTGATCAAGGGAGCCACCGTCGTCGACGGGACCGGCGCCCCCGCCTACACCGCAGACGTCGGCATACGAGACGGCCGCATCGCCGTCATCGCCGAACCGGGCAGCCTCACCGAGGAGGCCAGGACCAGCGAGGACGCGACCGGGCTCGTCCTCACCCCCGGCTTCGTCGACCCGCACACCCACTACGACGCCCAGCTCTTCTGGGACCCGTACGCCACCCCCTCCATGAACCACGGTGTGACCACCGTCGCGGGCGGCAACTGCGGATTCACCCTCGCCCCGCTCAACCCCGAACGCCCCGAAGACGCCGACTACACACGCCGGATGATGTCCAGGGTCGAGGGCATGTCCCTGGTCGCGCTCGAAGAGGGCGCACCCTGGAACTGGCACACCTTCGGTGAGTACCTCGACGCACTCGAAGGCCGTATAGCCGTCAACGCGGGTTTCATGGTGGGCCATTGCGCACTGCGCCGCCATGTGATGGGCCCGGACGCGACCGGCGGCCAGCCGAGCCCCGCCCAACTCGACGCCATGCTGGCGCTGTTCCACGAGGCGATGGACGCGGGCGCCTGGGGCCTCTCCACCACGCAGTCGTCGACCCACTCGGACGGCGACGGCCACCCCGTCGCCTCCCGCCACGCCGGGCCCGCCGAGCTGCTCGCCCTCGCGCGCGCCGTCGCCGACCACGAGGGCACCCAGCTCGAAGCGATCGTGGCCGGCTGCCTCGACCAGTTCGACGACGACGAGATCGACCTGTTCGTGGAGATGAGCGCCGCCGCGGGCCGCCCGCTCAACTGGAACGTGCTCACCATCGACGCCGCCGTACCCGAGCGTGTGCCGCGCCAGCTGCTGCCGAGCGAACGCGCACGCAAGGCGGGGGGCCGGATCGTCGCGCTCACCATGCCGATCCTCACGCCCATGAACATGTCGCTCGGCACCTTCTGCGCCCTCAACCTCATCCCCGGCTGGGGCGAGATCCTCGGCCTGCCCGTACCCGAGCGGATCGCGAGACTCCGCGACCCCGGCGTACGGGCGGAAATGCTGCGTCGTGCCTCCTCCAAGGAGGCCGGGGTCTTCCGCCGCCTCGCCCACTTCGAGCGTTACGTCATCGGCGACACGTACTCCCCGGAGAACGCGGGACTCACCGGCCGGGTGGTGCGCGACATCGCCGCGGAACGCGGCCAGGACGCCTTCCAGTGCCTGGTCGAGATCTGCGCCAACGACGAACTGCGCACCGTGCTGTGGCCCATGCCGACCGACAACGACCCGGCGTCGTGGGCGCTGCGCGCCGAGACCTGGCAGCACGAGGACGTCATGCTCGGTGGGTCCGACGCGGGCGCACACCTGGACCGGATGTGCGGAGCCCCGTACACCACCCGCTTCCTCGGCGACTGCCTGCGCGGGCGGAAACTCGTCCCGCTGGAACAGGCCGTGAAGATGCTCACCGACGATCCCGCGCAGCTCTTCGGCCTGCGTGAACGCGGCCGGATCACCGAAGGCCACCACGCCGACCTGGTGCTCTTCGACCCGCAGCGGATCGACGCCGGCCCCGCGACCCTCGTCCACGACCTGCCGGGCGACAGCCCCCGCCTCGACTCACGGGCCGTCGGCATCGTGTCCGTACGCGTCAACGGCGTCGAGACCATCCGCGACGACCGGGTGACCGGCGCGATCCCGGGCCGGGTGCTGCGCTCGGGCCGTGACACGAGGACGGTGAGCACTCGGTGAACACCCGTGGCCACGCCCAGCGGCTGTACGTCGGCGGCGAGTGGACCGAGCCTGACGGCGGTCACCACGAGGTGATCGACCCGGCGACCGAGGAGGTCGTCGGCCTCGCCCCCGAGGCGAGCCGCGACCAGGTGTACGAGGCGACGGCAGCGGCCCGGGCGGCCTTCGAACCCTGGTCCCGTACACCGCCCGAGCAGCGTGCGGCGATCCTCGACCGGGCCGCCGACGTGATCCAGCGCGAGTTCGACGCCTACGCGGAACTCGCCCGCGCCGAGACCGGCGCCACGACCGGAACGGCACGCGGAATGCAGGTCGCGGTGGGAGTGTCCCGCTTCCGCCGGTACGCCAAGGGCGCCCTTGAACCCGTCGAACAGGGCCTGCCCCCCCAGATCAACGAGGCCGGCCCGATGGGCAGGGCGGGGATCTTCGGCGCACTCGCCGCCCGCCGCCCGGTCGGTGTGGTCACCTGCATCACCTCGTACAACAACCCCTGGGCCAACCCGGCGGGCAAGGTCGCCCCCGCCCTCGCCATGGGCAACACGGTCGTGGTGAAACCCGCACCGCAGGATCCGCTGTCCGTCTACCGGATGGCGGAAGCCCTGGCCGAGGCCCTCGATGAGGCGGGCGCCCCGCCTGGAGTCGTGAACGTGGTGAGCGGCTCCCGAACGGAGGTCGGCGAGGCGGCCGTCGACTCCCCGGACGTCGACATGGTCAGCTTCACCGGTTCCACATCGGTCGGCCGGCGGATCGGCGAGGTGTGCGGACGCGACATGAAGCGGCAACTCATGGAACTGGGCGGCAAGGGCGCGGCGCTGGTCTTCGACGACGCCGACCTGGACGCGGCGGTCATGGGCATCGGCACCACCTTCTCGTTCTACAGCGGCCAGATCTGCACCGCGCCGACCCGGGTGATCGCTCAGCGCTCCGTCTACGACCGTCTGATCGAGAAGCTCACGGCCTACATGGGCTACCTGAAGCTCGGCGACCCGGGCGCCCCCGGCACGGTGGTCGGGCCGGTGATCTCCGCCGCCCACCGTGACCGGGTCGAGTCCTACATCGAACTCGGCAGAAAGGAAGGCGCCCGCCTGGTCGCGGGAGGCGAACGCCCCGACCTGGCCCGCGGTTTCTACGTGGCTCCGGCGCTGTTCGCGGACTGCACCGGCGAAATGCGGATCGTACGCGAGGAGATCTTCGGGCCGGTGGTGGTCGTGATCCCCTTCGACGACGAGGAGGAGGGTGTCGCGCTGGCCAACGACAGCGACTACGGCCTGATCGACTACGTCTGGTCCGGCGACGCGGCCCGCGCCTTCCGGGTGGCCCGGCGGCTTCGGGCCGGTGGCGTCGGGATCAACACCATCGGCCGGAACATGGAGGCGCCGTTCGGCGGCTTCAAGAAGAGCGGGGTGGGCAGGGACGTGGGCTCGTACGCACTGCACGCGTACAGCGAGACGCAGGCGATCGTCTGGCCGGGCGGCTGAGGCGGACTGTACTCGCGCGCGTGCCGGCGCTGCCCCGCGTGCCGCAGCGGGGAACAGGCCCTGTCCTGGCGATCATTCCGGGCCCACGCGACAGCTGGGCGTGGCGTCCCCAGGCATCCGACGCTGCGGCCCGATCCGCAAGGACCGCCCGTACGGTGCCTACTCCGCGGCCGCCTCGCACAGCCTGCGCAGAACGGTCCCGCACCTGCGTGCGTACGCGTGCTGCAACCCGCGCGTCGCCAGTCCGCCCGCGCGGGCGTACCACTTCTGGGCGCGGCTGAACGCGGCCACGGTCAGCCAGACCGTGCCGTCGCCCGTGCGGTCGACCATGTAGGCCTCCTCGCCGCACTCGGGGTGGCCCGCGAGGGTGCCGGAGGCCCAGCCGGCGCGGCGGGGTTCCTCGACCGTCCACACGACGCGGCAGGGAGCCTTGATCAGGCCGCCGAGAGTGACGGTGACATCCACGCCGGGGGCCGCGCGGTCGGCGGTGGCGTCTATGCCGACGCCCATGGCGCGGTGCAGTTCCCAGGTGAGCACCGCTTCGGCCGCCAGGCTGAACACCTCCGTGCCCTCGCCGAGTCGGGTGCGCCCGTACATCGGGTGGAAGCCGGGTGGGCAGAAGGCCAGGTCGTCGCGAGTCGCGCCGACGGGTTCGTAGGTGAAGAGTGCCTGGGGCATGGGTCACAAGAGTAGGGCGATACCCGGGGCACCTGGGTCCCGGGTATCGCCCGTGTTCACAGCTGTCGCACGAGGGTCAGCCGACGTTGACCGCCGACCAGGCCGCGGCCACCGCCTTGTACTCCGTGCTGCCGGAGCCGTACAGGGCGGACGCCGCCGACAGGGTGCCGGTGCGGGCCGACTTGTAGTTGGTGCTCGACGTGAAGTACGTCGTCAGCGCCTTGTACCAGATCTGGAGGGCCTTGTCCCGGCCGATGCCGCTGACCGTGGAGCCGTTGTACGTCGGCGAGTAGTAGGACACGCCGTTGACCGTCTTCGAACCGCTGCCCTCGGAGAGGAGGTAGAAGAAGTGGTTGGCGACGCCGGACGAGTGGTGCACGTCGAGGCCGGCGACCGACGAGGACCAGTAGTCGGCGGACTCGCCGTCCTTGCTGGGCTCGTCCATGTAGCGAAGCGGGGAGCCGTCGCCGAAGATGTCGATCTTCTCGCCGATGAGGTAGTCGCCGGTGTCGGAGCTGTTGCCGGCGTAGAACTCCACGCCGGTGCCGAAGATGTCCGAGGTCGCCTCGTTCAGGCCACCGGACTCCTCCGAGTACTCCAGGCCCGCGGTGTTGGAGGTGAGGCCGTGGCTCATCTCGTGGCCGGCCACGTCCAGCGAGGTCAGCGGGTGGGTGTTGCCGTCGCCGTCGCCGTACGTCATGCAGAAGCAGTCGTCGTCCCAGAACGCGTTGACGTACGCGTTGCCGTAGTGCACACGGGAGTAGGCGGCGACGCCGTCGTTCTTGATGCCGGAGCGGCCGAAGGTGTTCTTGTAGAAGTCCCAGGTCATCTGCGCGCCGTAGGCCGCGTCGACCGCCGCGGTCTGGTCGGAGGCGGAGCTGGAGGCCTTGCCGGTGCCCCAGGTGTTGTCCGAGTCCGTGAACAGGCTGCCCTTGGACGAGCTGGTGCCGTGCGACTTGTTGTACGTCTTGTGGCCACCGCGCGTGGTGTCGTACAGCTGGTACGTCGAGGACGACTTGTACGTGCTCAGGCTGACGGTGCCGGCGTAGAGGCTCTTTCCGGTGCCGGTCGAGGCGTTCTCCACGGCCTGGTGCTGGAACAGCTGCTTGCCGGTGGCGGCGTCGGTGATGACGTGCAGCCGGCTCGGGGTGCCGTCCTCCTGGAAGCCGCCGACGACCGTCTCGTAAGCGAGGACGGGCGAGCCGGAGCCGGCCCAGATCACCTTGCGGGCGCCGTCGGCCGAGGACTTGCCGGAGCCGAGGGTCCTCGCGGCGGACACGGCCTGCTTCGCCGCCTTGTCGGCGGTGACCCGCGGCTTGAGCGAGGCCACCTTGATGGGTCTGTTCGTGGCTCTGGTGATGCTCTGGGTCCTGCCCGCCTCGGAGGTGTGGACGACCAGGTCGCCGCCGAGCACCGGGAGGCCCGCGTAGGTGCGCTCGTAGCGCGTGTGCACGGTCCCGTCGGCGTCCTTGACGACGTCTCTGACCACCAGCTTCTCCTGGGCACCGAGCCCTATGCGCTGTGCGGTTCCGGCGGCGCCGGCCTCCGCGTTCCGGATCAGCGTCGTGCGTGCCGCGGCGGAGAGCAGTGTGGGGGCGGCGGCCGGCGGCGTGGGCCCGGGACGGGCGGCGGGCTGCGCCGTTGCCGTGCTGGCCAGGCCCGTGGACACGAGGGCCGCGGCCGCTGCTGCGGTGGCGATGGCCAGAGTGGTGCGCTTGTGACGCGCGTAGAGGAGGCTCACAAAAGCTCCTTCATGTGGGGGAGTCCGGGCAGCGTGGGGAGCTGACCGGGGGTGAAGTTTCACGCCGCTGTGGCGGGTGAGGTGAAGAGTGGCACTAGCGACGCGTACATGTCATGACCTTGAAGTCAGGTTGGCTCGAAAGCGCCTGTCCGAATAACGTTTCGGGGAGGTAAAACGGGCGTCGCCCACGGGAATTGGGCTCTCGGGCAGCACCTCGTCGCCGGCGCGGCTGACCTGTGGCTACGCGAAGGCCGACGCGCGGCTGTTGATGCCGTCGGCACTCTGCGCCGCCCGGCCCTCAACCTTTGGCTTCCAGGGCCTGTTGGCCGATTACGGCGTGGCACTGGCGGTGCAGGTTGCAGCCGTTTGTCCACGGAGTGAGGCGAGCCAACGGGGCCGAGGCGTGCGTGATGCTCGCCGCCGCCCGGTGACCCGGACCTGCACGGCCCGTAAGCGGCGGGAAGTTCAGCGGTAGCGGACGAGTCCGCTGGTGTCGAAGGTCCAGCGCCCCGCCGGGACGGTGTCTCCGAAGACATACGGGACGGACGAGCGGTATCTGAGTCCGTCGGGACCCTGCTTGGGCGCCGAGTGGACGGCGAGGGTGCCGTCCCGGGGGTCCACGACGACGTAGAGGGGGACACCCATCCGGGGGTAGTCCTCCAGCTTGGTGACGAGGTCGTTCTTCGGGTTGCTCTTCGACACGATCTCGATGACGAGCAGCACGGCGCGTGGGTCGACGGATTCGGCCTGCGGGTCGATCTCCTCCGTCGGGAAAGCCATCAGATCGGGGACCTTCTCCAGACCGGTGGCCGGATCGGTCATATCGGTGTCGTTGACGGCGGAGATGCCCGGGGTCTGCTCTCTGATCTGGTCCCGAAAGGCGTCCACATTGGTGGTGTGGGGCAGATTCGGGCTCATCATCACGAGCTTGACTTCCCCGTCCGTTGTTTCGACCTTCCAGCCCTTCTCCAGCTGTTCGGCGTATGCGGAGAGGTGCTCGACGACCTCGTGCATGCGCCGAATCTGCTCGGGGGTCATGTTGTTCACCGCGTCCTCCAGAGGCTCCCGGGCTCAGCGTAGCGGCCCCTCCGCATCCCAGCCCGGGATCGTCGGCAGCACCGTTTCGGCGACGCGGAGGAGCGTCGCGTCGTCGGGCACCGAGCCGTCGGAGCGCCACACGGTCACGTCGAAGGAGCCTCCGCTGTCCTTCGCGTCCTGGGCCACGGTCAGCGTGCGAGCGGGGAGGCTGCCGTTGCCGCCGCCGCTGCTGCCGCCGCTTCCGCCGAGACTGAAGCTGAGCTTGATGGTCTGGCTCGAATAGAGGACCGCCGGACGGCCCAGAAACGTCCGGTGCTGGGCGGCGTTCCGCAGGAAATCACTGGACCCGGCCACCGGATCGCCGTCGTAGGTCGCTGACAGATTCACGGAGTACGTCGCGAACTCGACCTGGCCTTCGGGAGTGGCGATCTCCCCGACGGCACTGTCGCTCCCGCTCGCCTTCGTCGGGGTTTCCCCCGGAGTGCCCAGCAGCGCGGCGAGATCGGGACGGTTCAGCGTCTCGCAGAGTTCCGTCCCGGACACACGCGAAGACGCCTTCTCGGACTCCTCGGGCAGGCAGGTGCCGGGGGACCACGCGGGGGCGCTGTCCGCGGACGATGCATGCTGGGACAGAAACAGGGCGCCGGCGAACGCGCCCACCACGGCTATGGCTGCGACGGCCTGTCCCCACCCGTTCGCGCCTGTCGCTTCCTTCGTGCCCGGTCTTTCCCCGGACGCGCCGATTTCCCCTGCCATGTCCCCCACCTGCCGTGATCCCCCGATAAATGCCCGGGTGACCCTAACCCGCGATCATCCGGTGGACAAGGAGAATTCGGAGCTCATCGCGGTGCCAATCCCGGGCGGCCCCGTGTGAAGGCGCTTGCCTCAGTGATGATCACGCGTGCGAGAATGCCAAGTCGCCCTAGGTGACTGTTAATTCGCGTGGCGCGGACGGGGGGCGGTCGATGGAGGCGCTGGACGGGCGGGATCCGCGCGTGGTGGGCGGCTACCGCGTACTGGGGCGGCTCGGCGAAGGGGGTATGGGCCGGGTCTACTTCGCGCGCAACGCGGGTGGGCGGTCCGTCGCACTCAAGCTGATCCACACCGACATGGCGGCGGTACCCGGCTTCCGTGACCGCTTCCGTCGCGAGGTGGAGGCCGTCCGGAGCGCTGCCGGGGCGGGCACGGTGCCCGTGGTCGACGCCGGAGTGGACGAGCGGCACCCCTGGTATGCGTCGGAGTACGTGCCGGGCCCCTCGCTCCAGCACGCCGTGGACCTTTACGGGCCGTTGCCGGCCGACGCCCTGTGGCGGTTCGCCGCCGATCTCGCCGAGACCCTGGAGCACGTCCACGGAAAGGGCCTCGTCCACCGTGATCTCAAGCCCTCCAACGTGCTGCTCGCCACCGCTCGGCCCCGGCTCATCGACTTCGGCATCGTGCATGTGGCTCTGGACACCGCGCTGACCGTCAGCGGCGCCCGTATCGGGACCCCTGCCTACATGTCGCCCGAGCAGGCGTACGGCGAACGGGTCACGGCCGCCAGCGACGTCTACAGCTACGGGCTGACGCTGGCCTTCGCCGCCAGCGGGCAGGTCCCGCACCGGGGCACACTGGTCGGGCAGCTCCCCGATGTGGACCGGGCGCTGCTCACACTGATCCAGCACTGCCTCGACCCGGACCCCGACCGCAGGCCCACCGGCGCCCAACTCGCCGTCCTGACACGAGCGCAGGACTCGACGGCCGACACCTGGCTGCCGGCCCCGGTGGCGTTCCTCATCGCCCGGACCTCCGAGGAACTGCTCAATCTGGAGGCACGGGACGATCGCGATGCGCGGTCGGCGCACCACGGGACTCCGCCCCGTACCGAGGCGGACCCGAAGGCCGAGCGCGCGGGCTTCCACGACGCACGCACCCAGGGCCCCCCGCAAGGCCCTCCGCCACCGCGGACCCCACCGCCGTCGGCCCCACCCCGCACCCCTCCGCCGCACCCCGGCCCCACCACCCCCGCGGGTGCGCAGGGCGGACAGGGCCGGTGGGGCACGGGCCGCAAGCCCGAACCGGGCCCCTGGATCCACGAAGGCATCCTCGGCCGGCCGCTCATCGGACTGGCCTGGCTCGTACCCCTCGGGCTCAGCGCCTTCCTGGCCACGCTGACCCTGCCCACCTTCCTGACCTGGGTGCGGCTGCTCGGGGTGTCCGGTCTTGTCGGTGCGGCTGTCTGGTTGACGACGGAGCACGGCCGGCAGAACCGGGCGAGGTGGTTCGCGCAGAACCAGGCCTACTGGCTGACGCTGGGTTTCCTCACCGTCCTGGGCTTCTTCTCGGCCAGCGGGTTCAGCGAAGACGTGGCCGCCACCGCCTATCTGAAAGAAGGCCGCACGACGACGTTCATCGAAAAAGCGGCAGGGGCCCTGATCGGTCTCCTGAACGTTCCCGTCCTCCTCGGCATGCTCGCCCTGATCTATGTGGTCCCCAGCGTCATCGGGCGGTGGATGCGGCAGAGCAAGGAAGAAGGGCCCTGACCGAAGAGGGCCCTAACCGAGGAACACGGGATTGGTGAACGCCGCCAGCGGCCCCGGGAGGCCCGGGATCGGCACCACCGGCGGGTGGCGCACCTCGGCCCGTACATACGCCGCGTACGCCGCCGTCGTCCGCCACTCCAGCGCGCCCGGACCGTCCGCGGGCAGTGTCGCCGTGTGCAGCACACCCTGGTCGGTGACGATCCGGGCCGTGAGGCCGGGCGCGCCGGTGACCTCCAGCCGGACCGTCACGGGGTCGTCGGCACCGACCCGCAGCCGTTCGCCGATGCCCGCGCGGCGGCCCCGGCCGTCCACCGCGCCGAAGGACAGCGAAACGGCCGACGACTCGGCGACGTACGAGCGCCCCGCGCGGATGCCGTCCAGGATCGCCTCACGGGTCAGGTCGTCGGCGAGTACCACCGTCTGCGGGGTGCCCACCGCGTCCGGGTCGCGGTGGGCGTCGCTGCTGCCCATCGCGGGAGTCCAGCGCGCGCTTCCACCGGTACGGAGGGTGCTGTCCCAGTCCATGAGCGACACCTCGTCGTCCGGGGTGTAGGGACCGTTCCACACCTCGATCGCGTCCGCCTCGCCGAATCCGAACTTCCAGGCGCAGCCGATGCAGTTGGAGTGCGGATGGGCCGGGACGACCAGCCCGCCCGCGCGCCGGATCCCGCGGGCGAAGTGGCCGAACCGGTTGTCGCGCGCCCGGTAGCGCCAGTCGACGAAGGTGCCCGGGTCGGTGCCGATCGCGACGACATGCCCGTTGCGTGTGGTGACCTCCTCGCCGAGCAGGACGAGCAGGTCGTCACCCGCGGCGTCCGCCCACGCGCCGTGTCCCGCATGGGTGTTGTGCTCGCTGCTGTTGATGAAGTCGAGCCCTGCGGCGCGGGCGAGCGCCGCGATCTCCGCGGGCGCGCGCCTGCCGTCCGAGTGCCAGGAGTGCAGATGGCAGTCACCCCGGTACCAGGCCCGTCCCCGCCCCCTGGCCCGCTCGGGCGGGTGGACCGGCCTCGGGGTCCTGGCCGTGGGGCCGTACGTGAGCGTGACGGTCACCTCGTACGCGAGGCCCTGCGGCGCGACGGTGTACGGGCCGAGCGCGACATGCCACGTCCCGGCGCGTACCGGCCCGGCGACATAGCCCGGCGTCGCCTCGTCCCCCCGGATGAGGAACTCCCCGCGTGCTCCGCCCGACCAGCCCCGGAACCCCTCCCCGCCGAGCTCCGTGCCCCGCTCGTCGAAGATGCCGATGTCCAGGGCGTTGCCCTGGGTGCCGGGCGGGACCTGCGGCTTCTCGTACGTGTACGAGACCTTGATCTCGCACACCCCGCGCGGGATCTCCACGGGCAGGTACACGTAGTCCGGCGACCCGGGCGGCAGGGTGCCGCGCACCACCTTGGTGGTGGTGCCCGTGCCGTCCGCTGCTGCACCCGCTGCCTCGGCGAAGCTCACACCGCCCAAGGTAAGGGCGGCGGCGCCGCCCGTCACGAACAGTCCGCGTCTGCTGATCGAGTGGTTCGAGTGGCTTGAGTGGCTCGAGTCGCACATGCCGTCGGCTCCCGGTGGTGAGAGGGACAGGAGTGGTGCGCTACCACTGGTACCGAGGCATGAACGCGACCGCAAGGGGTATCGCGGCGCTCTCGAAACCGGGCACCGTACGGCATACCTTGGGCTGCCACCGAAGTGCCGACGGAGCCTTGAGAGCTGACGGAGGACGCACATGCGGATCTCGACGACGATCTTCCTCACGGACGAGACGATCACGCCCGTACGCCTGGCCAGGGAGCTGGAGGAGCGCGGCTTCGCCGGGCTGTACCTGCCGGAGCACACCCACATTCCCGCCGAACGGACCACCCCCTATCCCGCCGGCGGTGAACTCCCGCCTGAATACGGCCGCACGCTCGACCCCTTCGTCGCTCTCGGCCAGGCCGCGGCCGTCACCACGACCCTCGGCCTCGGCACGGGCGTCACCCTCGTCGCCCAGCACGACCCGATCGCCCTCGCCAAGCAGATCGCGACCCTGGACCACCTCAGTGCCGGCCGTTTCACCCTCGGCGTCGGCTTCGGCTGGAACAAGGAGGAGGCGGCCGACCACGGCGTCGAGTGGCGCACGCGGCGCGAGCTGGGCCGCGACCGGATGCACCTGATGCGTGCGTTGTGGTCCGACGAACCCACCGCCCACGACGGCGACTTCGCCTCGGTCCGCGCCTCGTACGCCCACCCCAAGCCCCACTCCGGCGGCGCCCCCCGCACCCTCGTGGGCGGCGGCGCGGGCCCGAAGCTGTTCGCCCACATCGCCGACTACGCGGACGGCTGGCTGCCGATCGGCGGTCGCGGACTCTCGGAGGCGGTCCCGGTGCTCCGCGAGACCTGGGAGAAGGCGGGCCGCGACCCGGACGCCCTCCAGATCGTTCCGTACGCGGTGCTGCCGTCGGTGGGGAAGCTGGAGTACTACGCGGAGCTCGGGTGCGAGGAGGTCGTGCTCCAACTGCCCTCGGCGGGGGACGGCAAGGTGCTGCGGGTGCTGGACGACTACGCGGAGCACCTCGGCTGAGACCGGTGCGCGGTCCGGCCGGTGCGCCGGGACCACGCCTCCGGTGACCTCGCCGAGGCCGACCCGCACACCGTCAGGGCCGGGCGCCCACGCGGTCGTGGTGACCACGTCGCCGTCCTCCGGACCCGTCCCCGGCCGGCCTCACTCGCAGGCGACGCCGTCGCCGTCCCGGTCGAGATGGGGACCGTAGCCCGGGTCCCCGACGCGAACGGGCGCGGCACCGGCGGCCCTGGCGGCGTCGCAGTTCCGGTAGTAGGCGTTGTCGTCCGAGCCACCCCCGTCTCCGGGTCCGGCGCCGTCCGGCTCGGCGACGGTCTCGGTGACCGTGACCTCCACCCGTACGTTCTTGGTGACGGTCGCTTTCGGCACCGCCTTGGCGGCGGGCGGAGTGGCCGTGACGGTGGCTGTCGCGGTGGTCGTCACGGTCGCCGTGGGCCGCGCGTCCGCCGCCGCGAGGGCCTTCTTGTCGCTCGTGGAACCCTCCCCGGCGCCTGCGATGCCGATCCCGCAACTCCCCGCCAGGAAAGCCGTGGCCGCGATGGCGACCCAGAACGCGGGTCTGGAGACCAGGCGCGACGGGGCCGGGGGCGGCATCGGGGGGAAGCCGGGGGGTATCGGTCCGGGGTTGGGGTTGGGGTTGTACGGATGCATGGGTCCCCCTTCACTACATTCCTGTGTGAGGTGGGTCACAGTAGCTGGAAGGGGCGTGTGGGGTCAGGCGTTTGGCCGGATTGGCGGGTGGGCGGGTGGTCCGGAGGGGTCGTCGGCGCGGGTGCGGTGCCGTCCCGGAATTTCCGCCGTCGGCGTCAGTGATCCGAAGCCGAACAGGCGCGACGGCGCTTGGCGTCGGCGCGTTGCCCGGCCGGTCAGGGCGACACGGCAGGCATCAGGTCTGCCACCTTCTCGCGCAGTTCTGCCTGCCGCGTCGCGGGATCCTGCCAGGACGCGTGATCGAGGGTGTCCCAGCGCATTTCGATCCCGGCGCGCTCGGCCAGGGCGAGGGCCGTGGCCACGAAGCCCTCGGAGAGCGCGACCAGCACGGTGTGACGGTGCTTCCAGTGCCATTCCAGCAGGGCGTGCACGAAGGCTCCGTAGGCCACCGGGTCGACCTGGTACTCGTCGGCGACCATCGGACCGATACCGGACGCGATCCCCAACTCGCCTTCGAAGAGGGCCACATGTCGCATGAACACTCGGGCAACCCCGTTGGCCGAGTTCCACAGGGTCTCGTCACCCACGTCGAAGTACTGGCTCATTCCGATCCTCCCCGCAAACGCATGCGTTCACGTTCCACCGCCCGTGGCGGCTCGGCATCACAGTAGACACACGCGTGATCATCGCCCCGTACGACCTTCCGCTGCTCGCACCCGTGCAGCGCCGGAAGACCACTTCAAACGTGAAGCGGTCGGGTCGCGCCAACCCTGCCCGGTCCAGCGCTTCGGCCACCGCTGCCCAGGGCTCGGGATCCGGGCAGTGGCCGGTGCGGGATCGCTGACCGTGGTCACCCGGGATGCCCGGCATCGGCGCGGGTCCGGGCGGTCGGGTGGGAGGTCGGGGCGGCACCACTGGTCGCAGGTCCGTCACCGCCGACGCTCGGCTGCTCGCAGGGCTTCGCCAGCGCCCTGACCAGCGTTCTTCCAGACGACCGCGGGCCCACGATTAGCATGGAGAGAGCCTCCGCGGCCACACCTACAGGCCACGGAGAACCCATAGCCAAGGAGGTGGCGTGATCACGATGAAGCATGCCGCTGCTGATGCTGCCTGACGGGGGACGGCGCCCACGGCAGTGAGACTGGACCGACACCTACCGGCGGCACGTGGCATCCCCGCGTGACAGTGGCTGGGACAAACACACAAACCCAGTCGTGGTCCGGATCCAGAGCCGCGCACGCACTCTGGTGAAGCTGGAGCCGGAAGTAATCGCCAGCCCCGAGCGGCGGTGAACCGCGTCACTCCCCGGTCAAGCCTGCGACCCCTGCTCCGGCAGGGGGAGAACGAACGGAACCCTGCGCCTCCGAGTTGAAGACCCCTTCGACTCGCTGAGGAGCAGCACCATCAGCAGAACAACCGAAAACACCGGCTTCACCTGCGGAAACTGTGGCAGGGCGGTCGCGCCAGTGGTCAACGGAAGCTACCGCAACCACTGCCCGCACTGCCTGTACTCGCTGCACGTGGACGTCTCGCCCGGAGACCGTGCCAACGACTGCCGCGCGCTCATGCGCCCGGTTGCCGTGGAGCACCACTCCGCCAAGGGCTACATGATCGTCCACCAGTGCACCGGCTGCGGCACCCGCCGTCGCAACCGCATGGCCGACGACCCGCACCAAGGCGACGACCTCGACACCGTCCTCGCCCTCATGCGGCTCGGCCTTCACGAAGCCGGATACACAAACCGGCGCCGGACACGCATCTGACGCCCCTGCGGCTCCCGCCCACGGCGGGAGCCGCTTTCCCAGGGCCCGAAGCCCAACACCCGGCACCACTCCGTGAGATCAGGAACGGGCGCTCACCAGCGTCGCAGTTCGTCCCGCAGTCTTCGCGCCACCTGCGCCATCAGCGCCTCCGCCCCCGGCTGGCTGCTCGCCGGGACGCGGGAGTCGGTCAGCACGGCCACGGCGAAGGCCTGGCCGTCGGCGTGCTCGACCACGCCCACCTCGTGGCGGAGGTTCAGCAGCGTGCCCGTCTTGGACGACCAGGTCGAGGCGTCGGAGCTGAAGTCCGGTGCCAGCCGGTGCCGCAGGACGTTGTCGGCCAGGAGGGTTCTGGTCCGTGCGGCCGTGCCGGGGTCGACCGGCGACGGTGTCGTCCACAGGGCTTGCAGCAGATCCGCGAAGGCGCGCGCCGTTCCTGTGTTGGCCCGGGTCACGTCGAGCTGCGGCAGCCGGTGACCGCCGCCGCCCGTGCCCGCGTCGATCGCCAGTGTCTGGGCGAGATGCCCGTGTGCCGGGTCCAGGCGCTCCGCGGGGGTGTCGGTCAGGTCGCGCATGGGGTGGCGGACCGTGAGGCCGCGATGCAGGCCCAGCTCCCGGAGGATGCCCGCCACCTGCTCGGGCGGGGTGAGCGAGAACAGCGCGTCGGCCGCCGTGCTGTCGCTGAGCGACGTGCTGAGGTACAGCAGATCGTCGACCGCGACCCGGGCCGGATGGCGGAAGCGGCTCAGCCCGGTCGGTCCGGGAGTGGTGATACCGCCCGGCTCGACCTCGAGAGCGGTCGATCCGTCGAGCTCACCGCGCCGGATGCGTTCCAAGGTGGCCAGCGCGAGCGGGATCTTGACGAGGGAGGCCACCGGCCGCTCGCTGTCCGGGTCGATGGCGAGTTCGTCGCCCGTGTGCAGGTCCCGTACGAGGAACGAGCCGGCGAGCCCGCCGTCGTTCAGCTCGTCGCGCAGGTCCGCCAGCAGCCTCTCGCCACCGCTGTTCATGCGGCCTCCTTGCCTTCCGCGCCCAGGCAGCGCCCGAGGGCGTCCCCGAGCCGCGTACGCAGACGCTCCGGATCCCCGGCCGCCGTCGCCGCGACCGCGTACCCCCGTACCAGGCTGGTCTCCCCGATGGGCCGCCAGTGCAGCGTGAGCTCCGCCGCCTGCGCCGCCGAGCACAGCAGCAGATCCGCCCCGCGCAGCACCTCCGCCACCGCGAGGGTCAGACTCGGTGCCACGACGAGCTGCGCGGGCCGCAGCCCGATCGCGTCGCACTGCCGTGTCAGCGGATCGCGGACATGCGCCACATCGTCCTCCGGCTGCATCAAGACCCGGCGCGGTGGACCGGAGTCGGTCCGCCCGACCCGCAGCGAGTCCAGGTAGGTACGTCTCGCCTGCGACCCCCGCGTCCCGGCGAGCCCCAGCGGTACGGACCACGCGGCCTGGTCCGACGGTACGGCCACGAGCGCCGCGCGGACCTCACCGGAGCGGGCGAGCGCGGCCCGTTCCACCGGCTCCGCGATATGAGGCTCCAGCGATACGCCCGCCTCGCGGGCATCGGCGACCAGCCGGGCGAGGCCCCCGGTCGAGCCGAGATCCGGCACGGCGAGCCGCACCGGCTTGCGCTTGGCGGTCCCCGCCTCACGTTCCAGGGCGTCGGCGGTCGTCACGAGCCGCCGTGCCACCGGGAGCATGTCCCGCCCGAACGGCGTGAGCGTCGCCCGCCTCGGCGTCCGCTCGAAGAGCTGCTCCCCGAAGTGCTTCTCCAGCGCGGCGACCCTACGGCTGGCGACGGACTGCGACATCCGCGCGGCAGCCGCCCCCACGGTGAAGCTCCCGCGCTCGCTGACGCTGACGAAGGCACGGCACGCTGCGACGACATCCATGACCTCCGACCCTATGCCGAAACGGCATGGAACCACGCATTCCCGTCTTGGACCGCATAGGTCCAGGTGGGCGAGGGTGAGCCCACACGAGATCTACGGAGGTTCGCACCATGCGCCACCAGACCCCCGCCCGCCGCGCCGCCCTCGGCGCGCTCGTCACGCTCGCCCTCGTCCCGCTCACCGCCTGCGGCCAGACGGCCGACACCTCCTCCATGTCGACGGTGTCGTCGTCGGAGGCGGTCAAGCCGTTCGAGTCGTTCAAGGGGCTTGAGCAGAAGTACGACGCACGGCTCGGCGTGTACGCCATCGACACCGCCACGGGCCGCGAGGTCACCTACCGGCCGGACGAACGTTTCGCGTACGCCTCCACCTCCAAGGCCCTGATCGCCGGCGCCGTGCTCCGCACGTACGGCAACGGCAGCCGGCTCGACAAACTGATCCGGTACGGGCAGGACGACCTGGTCGACCACTCGCCCATCACGGAGAAGCACACCGGCACCGGTATGACGCTGCGCGAGCTCTGCGACGCCGCCCTCCGCTACAGCGACAACACCGCCGCGAACCTGCTGTTCGACGCACTCGGCGGCCCCAGGCAGCTGGACGCCGTCCTCGAGAAGCACCTCGGGGACAAGGTGACCCAGATGGACCGCTACGAGACGGAGCTCAACGAGGCCACCCCCGGCGACCCCCGCGACACCAGCACCCCGCGCCAACTCGCCCGGGATTTGAGCGCCTTCGTACTGGGCAAGGCACTCAAGAACGACGAGCGGGCACAGCTGACCCAGTGGATGCGCACCAACACCACCGGATCCAAGCTGATCCAGGCAGGTGTCCCCAAGGGCTGGACCGTCGCGGACAAGAGCGGCGGCGGCCGCTACGCCACACGCAACGACATCGCCGTGGTGTGGCCCAGCGGCGGCGCGAAGCCCATCGTCATGGCCGTCATGTCGACCCGCGACCGCGAGGACGCCGAGTGGAACGACGCGCTGGTCGCGGAGGCGGCATCGGTGGTGGTGCGGTCGAGGTGACGGGGCCGGGCGGCACCACGTGAGCTACGGCCGCGCCTGGTCGGCGGCGTAGGAGACGAAAGCGGCCCAGGGTGCGGGGGCGAGGTCGATCACGGCGCCGGCGGGGACCTTGGAGTCGCGCACATGGATGGCGGCGGGGCAGGCGGCGACTTCGAGGCAGTTGCCGCCTTCTCCGCTGCTGTAGCTGGACTTGCGCCAGTCGTAGGCGACTTCGATGCAGGTGCCCCCCTCCTGGCCGCTGTAGCTGCTCTTGAACCAGTCGAGTTCTGTGGTGTTCATCGCTCTCCCAGCAACTTCTCGATCAGGGCCAGCGACTCCCGGGGAGCGAGAGCCTGGGCCCGCATCATTCCATAGCGCTCGCTGAAGATACGGACCTCATTTCTGTCGGTGATCAACCTGGGGTGACTGTAGACCTCCGTGTACGCCACCTGCGCCCGGTCCTTGGGTGTCAGTAGGGAGAACGCACCATCCAAGCTGGGGTGTTCCTCGCAGTTCAGCGGCATGACCTGAAGCCCAACGGTGCGCAGACGTCCTACCTCCAGCAGCCGTCGCAACTGTCCTTCGTGAACGGCCCGCCCGCCGATGGGCCGTAGCAACACGGATTCCTCCAGGACAAAGGTCATGGTCGGCGCGGGCCAACGCTGGAAGATGTCCTGCCTGGACAGCCGGTCGCCAAGGCGCTTTTCGATGGTCTGCTCATCGAGCAGAGGGCGTCGCTGGGTGAATACGGCTCGCGCGTACTCCGAGGTCTGGAGCAAGCCTGGGATGGACTGGTTCTCGTAATAGTGCAGGGCGACGGCCTTCGCCTCCGCTTCGGCGAAGTCCCGGAACCAGTCCGGATGCCGTACACGTGCCTTCGCCATCGCCTTCTCGACGTCTGGGATCGCCGCCTTCAGCACTCCGCGCGCGTCCACCACGGGCTCAGCCAGCAGCAGGAACTCCGGCTGGGGGGTACGGACGGCCCGTTCCATCGCGGAGATCAGCGACTCCCCGCAGTGCGTCGCCGTGGCCAGCTCCTTCTGACTGAGCCCGGCGGCCTCACGAAACGCCTTGATCTGTCTGCCCAGCGAACTGAACAGGAGCGCCGTACCGTCCTCCTCGATGGGCCGTTCCGGCCGCTCCTCACATTCCGATTCAGCCATGCCCCGTACCGCCCTTGCTCTGCCGCAGTGGTCACGGTCGACGCTCCGCACACGGCCCGCGCTGTACCCGCACAGCTACGCTCCGTCGCGTCGTCACTCCTGGAAAGCGTCCGCACGACCAGCCACGCTCGGTGACATGAAGACTGAAATCCCGACCCTCAAGGATGAGTTCACGCAGCGCCTCAGCTCCACCGGACGAGGCGCCCGGCTGGCCCGCCATCTGGCGGTGCACCGCTTCGACGCATGGGGCATCCCGTACGGCAGCGAACTCTCCGACAACGCAGCTCAGATCGTGGCCGAGCTCGCCGCGAACGCGGTGACTCACGGGCGGGTCGCGGGCCGTGACTTCGAGCTGCGTCTGCTCCTCGGGTCGGGCGTCCTGCGCATCGAGGTCTCCGACACCCGTGGCGAGCGCGCCCCGGCCATGGCCACGCAGTCGGCCGCCGACGCGGAGACGGGCCGGGGGCTCCTGCTGGTGGACGCGCTCGCGTCGGACTGGGGCACGACGCAGCGCGTCATCGGCAAGACGGTGTGGGCCGTACTGCCGTTGTCCTAGCCCGGAAGTCCGATCCCCGCTCGCTCTGCGTGCAGTTCGGAGCGTACGAGTTCGAGAAGTCGGCCGGTCCAGTTGCGCCCCCGTCCGCCGTTGTCGCCCCAGTAGCCGGAGTCCAGCTCGTCGTAGACCAGGGTCGCGTCGTCGGTGACCAGGAGGATCTCCGCCAGGTCGGGGTGCTGCGCGTACTTGGCACGCAGCAGGCCGGTCATGACGGCGGTGCGTGCCTGCTCCCAGCCCTCGCGGCGGGCTGTCTCGGACGCGAGCTGCCGCGCGGCGAAGGCGTGCTCCGCGGTGGCGATGGCCGCCCGCGCCTCGAGGTCGGCGACGGACAGGGCCCAGTAGGCGTGGGCGACGGATGCGTAGGTGACGCCGTCGATGTCGAGGGGTGCCGGGTAGTCGTTGCGAAGCCCCTTCAGGCCCGGGTCGTCCTCGGGCTTCCTGGGGAAGTTCTGGTACAGGTGCACCGCCGGTGCGTACGAGGTCGCCGGCCCGTCGGCAGGCACCCGGGAGCGGTGCGTGGCGATGCTCTGGGCCCGTTCCTCGAAGTAGGAGACGGCGGAGTCGTATGCCTTCCGGCTGATCGTCTCGTCCGGCCGGCTCTCCAACGTGCCACCCGGGCCCGCCACAAGCACCTGGAGCGGCCAGTCCTTGTGGTCCATGTCGCCGAGCGCGTAGAGGCGCTTGGACACCGGGATGGCGAGGTACGCCTCGCGGGCCGCGTCCCGCTTCTCCTCGGTCCGGTCGGCGAGGAACGCCTCAACGGCCTCCATGCACCGCTCCGTCGAGTCCGGACGCCCGTTGAGGCTCTCGATCGTGTCCCGCACCTCGGCCAGCAGCCATTCGGGCTCGATCCAGCTCTGCGGCTCGCTGAACTTCCACATGGCCAGGTCACGCGCCGAAGCCTCGGCACCGTCCGGCAGCGTGGTCGCCACCCAGCCGCTGCGCAGCTTCTCCTCGAAGCCCTCCAGTGTGACGAGGCCCCAGCAGTCGATGAGCCCGTCGGCGTAGATGGCGAGGTCGGTGAGGAAGTAGCGCCCGCCGTTGCAGATGAAGGCGTGCCGCCAGGTACCGGGTATGCGGACCCCGTCCGCGACGCGATGGATGATGCGGTCTCCGAGCATCCGGCGATTCTGCCAGTGCGCCCTCAGGCGGGCGCGTGTATTAATCGGCGAACGGGGTGCCCGCTGCCAGGCCAGGCAATGCCCATTCGGGGAACTCCGCGACGTCGAACCAGCCATTGGAATCCATACATCGACACGCTGAATCTCCCAAAAGGAGCGCCCGCGTGGACGCGGTTCTCAATCGACGAGGCGCGCAACCGTCACTGTTACTCCGATCTCGGGTGGTTTTCACGGACGCCTGTTAGTCGCTCATGACCGCTTCAATGTACTCTGTGGGTGGAAGGTAGTTGTGATGTCCAACGTAGTGAACGATCAATGTCGGTGACATGAACGTCACGCCATATTTAGAATCCCTGACAATTTCACCATTTCCCAGCCAGGCAACTTTACCTGATGGCTCATCTGTTACTTTGATGGGCGATTTGTGTTCACAGAATTCACAGTGATGTACACCCCGTGTGAGATTCACTGGAAGGGTTGCGAGGAGGGTGAGTCGATCCAGAAGCCCTTCAGGGCACTCTCCCTCAGTGAATTCGAATTCGCGAGATAGCCAGCCAATGTTGAGATGCTTTATGGGATTAGGCGGTGGATTGAGTGGCCAGGTTGTTCTCCAATACTCATATGTCGACATGTCGGCGTAATATGTCATTAGTTCTCCCAAGCGGAAGGTCCGATACGGCAGGCTGCCCAATGGGTTGGGCCCATGTGGGGGTACAGTAGATCGCTTAGGTTCATATCCCCTACAACGTCGATTGATTCACTCATTCGAGGGAGCTCCGGGGCTGGGCTGAGGGTGTAATTCGGCACCATTTTACCCTCATTGACCGTCTCGATGGTATCCCAGTTTGCGCCTTGTTCCACGTCTAGTGCGGCTCGATTGTTCAATCCGTAACCGTGTGGGGAGTAGAAGGTTATGGACGTCCCCTCGGGGATGACGGTGAACCCGTTCGCTGGGTCCCAGCTTCCGTGTCCGGAAAAGACTAATTCTCCATCAGGGCGGCCGCCCGGAAGAACCGCTCCCACGTCCGGGCCATTCAGTTCATCCGGTCCGCGGTTCCGCATAGGGCTGTCCCCGCTGCGGTACGGGGCGAGGCCCAAGTGGTCAATTCTTGTGTGTGGGTTGTGAACATAGGCCGTTGAGTTGGGAGCAGGGGCGAGCCCCAGTGGGTCCGCGCTCAGATATCGCGCCGTCTCCGGGTCGTAGTGCCGGAAGTAGTTGTAGTGGAGCCCCGTCTCCGGGTCGAAGTACTGGCCCGGGAACCGCAACGGGGTGTACGCCGTGCTGGACTTCGCCCATGTCGTCGTCCCCCACAGCGTGCTCCGCGTGTGCCACGCCAGGTCGCCCGACTCGTCGATGAGCTCCGTGGGGGTGCCCACGAGGTCCGTGACGATGGCGAAGAAGCGGTCGTCTATCGCCTCCTGCGGGGTGTCCGCCGACAGCAGGCGTTCCGTCTGCGCGAGCGGGTGCAGGCCGCGGTAGTCCCAGGTCGTCGCGACCGGGTGGGGGAGGCTCGGGCCCTCGGCGGTCTGTTCGCACAGGGTCGCGCCGTCCCAGGTGAACGTCACCTGCTCCACGACCGTCTGCCCATCTCCGGCCAGGCGTTGCTTCGCGGTGCGGCGGCCCAGGGCGTCGTACTGGTAGCGCCAGACCGTGCCGTCCGGTGTGGTCACCGATATGAGGCGGTCCTCGGCGTCCCAGGCGTAGCGCCAGGTGTCGGGCTTGCGGGAGAGGCGGGTCTTCTGGCGGAGGGTGACACGGCCCTGGGCGTCGTGTTCGTAGCGGACGTTGCCCGCGCGGGTGATGCGGGTGCCCGTGTATGTACGCGTTCCCACCGCCTCCTGGCCGGGGTGGGGCGTGGGCCAGGACGCCTCGGTCTGGTTGCCCGCCGCGTCGTAGGCGTACCGCTCGGACCAGTTGGCGGCGTGGACGGCCGTGACGCGGCCCGTCGCGTCCAGGTCGAAGGTGCGTGCGCCGCCGAGCTGCTCGTCGATGCCGGTGAGGTTGCCGTCGGCGCGGTAGGTGTAGCCGCGGCGCTGGAGCGAGCGGTCCGCCCCCACGACGTGCTGCTCGGTGAGGCGGCCCATCGGGTCGAAGGCGTGCCGCAGGGTGATCGTTTCGCCGATGTGGCGCGTCAGTTCCTGGCCTGCGGCGTCGTGTTCGAAGGTGAGGGTGCGGCCCGACGTCGTGAGTTCGGTGCGGCGGCCCGCCGCGTCGTACGCCCATGTGCTCGCCGCGCCGCCCGGTGTCGTGCGGCCCGTGCGGCGGCCCAGGGCGTCGTAGGCGAAGGACAGCTCGCGGCCGTCGACCGTCTCGGACCTGAGGCGGCCGAAACGGTCCCGCAGCCGGGTCAGCGTGGCGTCGGGTGCCGCCGCGACCGCCAGTTCGCCGAAGACGTCGTACTCGTAGGTGGTGACGGCGTCCTCGGCGTCCTTGCGGACGATCCTGTCGAGCTCGTCGTGCTCGTAGCGGATGGTCTCGCCGAGGCCGTTCGTCCGGGAAGTGAGCCGGCCCGCCACGTCGTACGCGTAGGTGAGCGTCCGGTCGTCGAAGTCGCTCTCGGATTTCAGCCGGCCAGCCGGATCGTAGGTGTAGTCCCAGGTCAGGCCCTGCGGGTTGGTGACCCGGGTCAGCCGGAGGTCCATGTCGTGGCTGAACTCGTACCGCACGCCGTCCGGACCCGTCCTGGCGGTGAGCAGGTCGAAGTCCGTGTACTCGTACGTCGAGACGCCGCCCATCGCGTCGGTGCGCCGGACGCAGTTGCCCTCGCCGTCGTACGTCCACGACTGCTCCGAGCCGTCGGCCTCCACGCGGCGTGCGAGCTTGCCCTCGACCGTCCACTCCAGGCGGGTGACGGCGCCGAGCGGATCCGTGACGGCGATCGGGCGGCCGAAGGAGTCCCGTGCGTAGCGCGTGACCCCGCCCAGCGGATCGGTGATCTCGACCGGCAGGCCCGCCCGGTCGCAGCGGACCGTGCTGGTGTGCCCGAGTGCGTTGGTCACCGAGGCCAGGTGGCCGTGCTCGTCGTACGCGAAGCGGGTCGTCGCACCGGACGGGTCGGTCACGGAGGTGCGGTTGCCGCGTTCGTCGAAGGTCTGCCGGGTCACCCTGCCGTCAGCGCCGGTCACCTTCACCGGAAAGCCGGGGCCGCTGTATTCGACCCTGCTCTGCCTGCCGTCCGGGCGGGCCACGGACACAACGCGGCCGTCGTCGTCGTACGTGATGCGGGTGGTGCGCCCCAGCGGGTCGGTGCGCGACAGCAGCCGGTTGTACGCGTCCCGCTCGAAATGCGTGGTGGCGCCCGTCGCGTCGGTCTCGGCGGTGATCTGGAGCCGGTCGTTGACCACGTACCGGCGCTCGTGCCCCGCGGCGTCGGTCAGCGTCGTGACACCGTCGTCGTAGGTGAAGCGCGAGCCCAGGTGCCCGTTGGCACCGGACTGCGCCACGCAGCGGTGGCGGTCGTCGTAGACGTAGTCGTAGTGACTGCCGTTGGTGTCGGTCCACGAGGTGATACGGCTGTGCTCGTCGTAGCCGAAGAGCAGGGGGCGTCCGCAGGAGTTGACCACTTCGGTCAGCTGCCCGTCGGTGTAGCGGTAGTCGAGGATCCTGGTGCCGTCGGCGAGGGAGAGCGAGGTGACGCGTCCCCCGGCGGACGTGAAGCGCAGTCCGTAGCCGCCGCTGTGGGAGGCGGACAGCGGGGTCCCGTCCGCCGTGTACTCGAAGGAGACCCAGGCCCCGTTGCGGTCGTCGATCTGCGTCAGCAGCGCCGTGTCGCCGTCCGGCCACTCCACGAAGTGCCGGACGTGGCCGGTCCCCGGGTCGGTGACGGTGTAGCCGTCCTGCTGCCGTTCCAGGAGCCAGCGGTTGCCGTGCCTCGGGAGTACGGGTACGCCTGGCGCGGGGTGCGGGTAGTCGAGCAGACTGCCGTCCTCGCGGACGAACACGACTCCCTCGGAGTCGATCTCCAGACGCTGGTCGATGGTGCAGGACCACGACGGGCCGAACCACCGGCCCGCCCGGTAGGAGGACTCGTAGGTGCGGGCGAAGACCAGCGGCAGTGAACCCGGGAGCGTCACGTCGGTCTGGGGAAGGATCATGCGGCCGGTCGCCATGTCGACCGGGTCGCCGTCGCACACCTTGTCGGTCTTGGAGTTGCGCGACTTGTCGGGCTGGCCGTCGGGTTCCTTCAGCTCCGTCCGGGCCGGTCCCGGCTTCTTCGCTTCGGGAGCGCGTTTGGCGAGGTCGGCGAAGTCCTTGAACCTCTTGAGGGGGCTCGTGACGCCTTTGGTGCCCGCGAGTTCGGGGATGAGCTTGCCGGTGCCTTCCGCCGGGTCCTTCATGAAATCGTCGATCATGGTCGACGCCGTGCCGACGGGATTGTTGAGCGAGGTCAGCAGCCCGGCAGTGGTCGAGTTCAGGTTCATCAGGTACTCGGCCGGGTGGAGGAGGTTGTACGGGTTCGACGGGTCTACCGAGCGGGCGAAGGACAGCATCCCCGCCGTGCCCTTGACCACGCCGCCGAAGAAGTGGTTGTAGTTGATGGCGTGGGACAGCACGCCGTCCTTGAACCGGTCCTTGAACGAGGGCTCCGGTGGCGCCGCTTCACGTGCCGTACGGAGGACCGCGGTGACCGACTCGGCGGCCTCGTCGCGCTGACGGCGGGCGCTGTCCAGCTTGTCCTGGGCGGCCCTTGCCGTCTCCTTGGCCGATTCGGGCTCCTTGAAGTCACCCGGACGCGGTGGAAGCGATTCCTTGCCCGCGTCCACCGCGTCGGCGTATGCGGTGACGCGCTGGTCGTGCGCGGTACGGGCGTCCTCGGACAGCCGGCGGGCCACCTTGTACTCCTCGATGGCCTCCTTCGCCTGGGCCTGCGCCCATGCCACCGTCGCCGCGAAACTGTCCAGGGCGGCGGCCACCGTCTCGAAGGTGTCAGCGGCGGCGAACCACTTGGGGGGCTGCTGTGCGGAGGACTTCCGGAAGGCCGTCGCCGCCTCGCCCTGGAAGCCGTCGGCGCCCACGCCCTTGAGGCCCTCGCCGACCTTGTCGAACGAGGACTGGAGCTTCTTCAGATGGGTGGCGGTCTCACGGAGCTTGTCCACGCTGCCGTAGACCAGCTTCCTGGGGTCCTCCGTCTGGCCCAGCCCCAGCTCGGCCACGTCCGCGCCCAGGTAGTTGGCGGCTGCGCGGCTCTCCTCGCGGATCCAGTCGGCGCCGCCCTCCCAGCCCGCCCCGTCGACCAGGTCCGCGGACTTGTCGCCGACCCATTCGACGGCTTCGCCCGCCGCCGAGCTCACCGCCTTGCCCGCGTCCTCGACGGAGTCGGGTACGAAGTCGCGCCAGCTCATCGGTCAGCGATCTCCTCGGCGGCGTCCAGGGGTGCCTGGGAGTACTTGTAGAGGCCCTCGTCCGTCAGCTGGTCGCCCGTCCTGCTCCAGGTCTCCTGCACGTCCTGGAGTGCCTTCTGGCGGGACTCGGCGCTGTAGTCCGGCTTGTAGGCGTCGGTCGAGAAGACGTCTCCCCAGGCCTTCTTCTCGATGTCGTCCTCGGCGGCCTGCGGATCGCCGACGGCCGAGTTCACCGCGACCTTGAACGAGCCCTGCATGTACTGGTCTTCCTCCCAGAGGGTTCCGGCCGCGATTCCGGTCACCGCGCACAGCGCGCTGACGTCCTGGACCAGCGCCCGGACTCCCCACTCCCAGCCCTCGCTGAAGTCCCCGAAGGCAGTGGCCAGTCCGTGATGCCCCGACTCCCGCCCGGTCATGGTCAGGTCGCTGAATCCGGCGCCGCGCGAGGCATCGCCGGCCGCGCCGATCTCGCGGAGTTCGGCGATGGCGCCGCGCAGTCCCTCCGTGATCTTCTTGATCGCGGCCGGGTCGACCTCGAGGTCCTTGTCCCCGCTCACCGGGCGGCCTCCGCCGTGTCGACCGCGACGGCGTCCGGCACGATCCCGGACACCGGCGGGAACAGCATCGAGCCGTCCTCGTCCGCGGCGTTGACGGCGACACCCGTCGGTCCGTCGAGCGCGGGGATCACGGCGTCCAGCAGGCGGGCTCCGAGGATCGACAGGTACTCCCACTCCGCCGTTCCGCCGCCGCCGGGTCGCAGGCCGTCCCGCGCCTGGGCGAAGCGGGCGAGGGCCGGCTCGTCCGTGAACGCGTGGATCCAGCGGATGCCGCCGTGCCGGCCGGACATCAGACCACCGTCGACCACCGGTACGAGCACGGCGGTGCGGCGGAACTCGCCCAGCAGACGCCCCGGATCGCCGCGGCCCTCGCGTGCGGCGGCTATCTCCTCGGCCAACTCCATACCGGTGCAGCCCCGTTCGCGTTGGTGTATACGCCTGACCCTTACACACTTACCGTACGTCAGTTCGCACTGTCAGTGACGTGAATAGTTGCGAAGAGCACAGTGCGATCGTGGCCGGAACGGCGTCGTCCGCCGGCGCTCCGCCGACGCCCATCCCGCATGAGCGCCGTTCGGTGCCTCTGCGAAGTGGAATGCGGGGCACCATTCGGAATGTTCAATTCCCAACGTTCTGAACGCCGTCCCGCCTGCCGAGATGTCCTTGGACGAGCATCGGGTGTTGTGCCATCATGAAATTGCCAAGGTCTCGGGGGCGCCTAGGCGACGAACGGGGGAATCAACCTTCTGCATCTGTGCGCGATATCTCCGCGCAGCCATCACATCCAACACTTTCGCGCTCCGGCCACGCGCCGTCGCCGCGCGTCAGTGCGCCCGCAAGCGATCAATTTGGGACTTCAGTGATAGCGGAAGAAGTTTACGATCTGGTCCTGGACGACTTATTCATCCGGGCCGACCATCTGGTACCGGGAAGCAATGTCTTCCTCAAACTCGAAGGCCTCAATCCGGCAGGCTCGGTCAAACTCAAGACCGCCATCGCGCTGGTGGCCCAGGCGGAGGAATCCGGACTGCGCCTACCGGGCACCCGCCTCATCGAATCCACGTCCGGCAACCTCGGTGTCGCGCTCGCCATGGTCTGCTCGGCCAAGGGCTACCGGCTGACCTGTGTCACGGATCCCAACGCCAACCCGCAGTCGGTACGGATGATGAAGGCACTGGGCGCGGAGGTCGTCGTGATCGACGTCCGCGACGCGAACGGCGGCTATCTGCAATCCCGTATCGACTACATCCACGACCGCCTCGCCGGTGAACCGGGCCGCACCCACTGGCTGAACCAGTACGCGAACCCGGCCGGGCCGAAGGCGCACCGGGAGCGCACGGCACGCGCCGTCCTGGATGCCATCGGGCACGTCGACTACGTGTTCATCGGGGCCGGGACCACCGGCACGCTGATGGGCTGCGCGGAGTTCTTCAGACAGCACAGCCCGGCCACCCGGATCGTCGCCGTCGACTCCGTGGGGTCGGTCTCCTTCGGAGGGGCACCGGCGCGGCGGCACATTCCAGGGCTGGGCACCAGCAGGCGCCCGGAAATCCTCGACGAGAGCAAGGTCGACGAGGTCGTCATCATTCCCGAGGCGGACGCCGTGAAGATGTGCCGGATATTCGCGGGGGAACGCGGGCTGTTACTCGGTGGGTCAACCGGCACCGTGCTGGCCGCGGTTGAGGAGAAGGCCAAGGACATTCCCTTCGGGAGTGTGGTGGTCGCCATCTCCGCCGACCTGGGCGAGCGCTATCTGGAGACCATCTACGACGATGCCTGGGTGAACGGCAGATGGCCGGAAGTCATCGACACGCCGCAGATCCCGGCCTGAGAGACCGCTTACCCAACCGATCAATCAACAAGAGGTGTGCCGATGTTATCCATGCCCGAATTCCATGTGGTCGCGGGCGAGACCGTGCGCGAAGTGCTGAGCGGTAAGCGGTCCGAAGTCCTCGACATCGTGCGCGAGGCGTACCGCACCCATGAAGCAGGCCGGAGTGTCAACCCCGACAGCTACTTCCTCCGGTTCCCCGAGAAGCCCGATTCCCGCATCATCGCGCTGCCCGCGTACCTCGGCGACGACGTGCAGCTCGCCGGCATCAAGTGGATCGCCAGCTTCCCCAGGAACACCGAGTCCGGCAGGCCCCGCGCCTCCGCCGTGCTGGTGCTCAACGACTACGAGACCGGCTATCCGATCGCCTGCCTGGAGGCGGCGAACATCAGCGCCGCCCGCACCGCCGCGTCCGCCGCCCTCGCCGCGCGCACACTGCGGCCCACGGGCTTCGACGGCACCCGCATCGCGGTCGTCGGTGGCGGCGTCATCGCCCGCAACATCTGCGACTACCTCGAGGCCGCGGGCTGCGCCCCGGAGTCGTATGTCGTACACGACCTGCACAAGGAGTCCGGCGATGCGCTCGTCGGGCATCTGCGCGGCGCCCACGGGCGGACGGCGTCGTTCACACCCGATCTCGCCGACGCGCTGGAGGCCGAGACGGTGGTCTTCGCCACCACCGCGCTCGAACCCTACGTCAGCACGCAGTTCAAGCCCGGACAGCTCGTGCTGAACGTGTCCCTGCGCGACCTCACCCCGGAGACGGTGCTCGCGGCCGACAACATCCTCGATGACGTCGACCACTGCCTGAAGGCCAACACCTCGCCCCATCTGGCCGAGCAACTCACCGGCTCGCGCGACTTCGTCACCGGCACCCTCGCCGGGGTCCTGAACGGCGAGGTGACCCTGACCGGCGAGCGGCCCGTGATCTTCTCCCCGTTCGGCCTCGGGGTGCTCGACCTCGCCGTCGGAGCGTACGTACTGGGGCAGGCGCGCGCCGAAGGATCGGCCATCGCCGTCCCCAACTTCTTCGGGGAGACCAGCCGATGGTGACGAGCGAGCATGTGGTCGCCGTCGTGGGAGCCGGGTCACGCGCCCTCGGCATCGTGGAGCGCCTCGTCAGCCACTGCCTCGCGGCCCCGTTCCCGATCACCGTGCACCTCGTGGACACCCAGCCGCTCGGCCCCGGTTTCCACCGCGCGGACCAGCCCGACCACCTCCTGCTGAACACGGTGTGCGGGCAGGTCACCGCGTTCGCCGACGAGGAGATGGTGGAGGGCCCCACCGAGGTGCGGGGGCCGTCCCTCTACGAGTGGTGCCGGGAACGGGACCTGCGGGTGGCGGCCGACGGATACACCGTCCGCGCGGAGGACGGACGGGAGATCCGGCCGAACGACTTCCTGCCGCGCCGGCTGCTCAGCGAGTACCTCGCCTGGGCCGCGGAACGCGTCATCGCCGCGGCTCCGGACTGCTTCGCCTTGATACGGCACAACACGACGGCCACCGACATCCAGCGGGGCCCGGACGGCGAGGAGAGGGTCCTCCTGGCCGACGGGACCTGCGTGACGGCGGACGCCGTGTTCGTCACCGTCGGGCACCACTCCCTCTATCTGCCGGTCGATCCGGACGCGGAGGCGGACGGATCGCGGTCGATCAGCCGCCCGTATCCGCTGCCCGACGCTCTCGACGGCATCGCCCCGGGCGACGAAGTCGCCGTCCTGGGCATGGGACTGACGGCCATGGACGTCGTCGCCGGCCTGACCCTGGGGCGCGGGGGACACCATGAGCCGCTGCCCGAGGGCGCCGGCGGCCACGGCGGGGGTCTTCGGTACGTGCCGAGCGGCCGGGAGCCGCGGATCGTCCTCGCCACCCGCTCCGGTGTGCCGTCGCGCAGCCGTCCACGGCTCAACCCCGGCCGGATCCGCTTCGCGCCCCTCGTCCTGACACCGGAACGCATCCGGGACCTGCGCCGAGGGCGCGAGGGCGGCAGGCTCGACTTCCGCGCGGACGTCCTGCCGTTGGTCGAGGCCGAGATGGAACTGGCCTACTACCGGGCCGTGCTGGCCCGGCAGACCGGCGACCCGGAGGGCGCGGGTTCCGAGTTCGCCCTGCGGTCGCGCACATCGGGCTGGGAGCGGACGCTGGCCACCGCACGCGAGCAGCACGGGCCGTATCCCCTGCACGGGCTGCTGACCGCGCAGCCCGCCGACCGGCAGTGGCGCGACCAGGACGAGTACGCGGCATGGTTCACGGCCCAGATGGGCGAGGACCTGGCGCAGGCCCGGGAGGGGCTCGGCGTCAGCCCGGTCAAGGAAGCCCTGGAGGTGCTGCGGGACCAGCGCGACGCACTGCGGGCGGTGATCGACGACCCCGGTGTCGACGCGGCGTCCCTGGACTACTTCTTCGGGGAGTTCACCGCCACCGTCAACCGCCTGGTGATCGGCCCGCAGCTGGAGCGGTCGGCCGAGCTGCTGTCGCTGCTGGACGCCGGGGTGCTCCGGCTGGGACCGGGACCGCGTCCCAAGGTCATCGCCCCGTCCGGGCAGGGGCGTTGGCGCCTGGAGTCCACGTGCCTGTCCCGGCCGGAAAGCGTCGAGACCGACTGGGTCGTGCACGCGTACCTCGCCGAGCCCAGCGCGGACCGGCTGCCCGCCTCGCTGCTCGGCCGACTCGTCGCGGCGGGCCGCGCCTCCACCCTCACGGGACAGGGCAGACGGGCCGCGGGACTCCGGGTGACCCGCGAGGGGCGGGGAATCGGCCCCGCCGGTGACGTGCAGCCCACGCTGTTCTTCCTCGGCCCGCACACCGAGGGGTCCAGCTACTACAACCACTACGTGCCGTCGCCCGGCGCGCCTTCCCGTGCGCTCCAGGACGCCGAACTGGCCCTGCGTACCGCACTGCCAGCCCTTCACATCATGAACCAGAGGACAGCATGAGCATCCGGAAGACCTACACCCCCTGGACCAAGGAGTACGGCGCCGAGACCCGGGCCGCCCAGGGCGACGGCTGGCGCTGCCCCACCACGGGAGCGGTGCCGCCGCCCGTCAGCATGGGCGCCACGTTCGCCCGCGACGAGCAGTACCGCACGCCTGCCGGGCTCGCCTACCTCCGCGACCAGGGCACGCCCGGCTACGAGCAGGTGGAGGACGTCGTGGCCGGCCTCGAAGGCGGCTCCGACGCGCTGGTCTTCGCTTCCGGGATGGCCGCTGCCACCGCCGTGTTCCAGGTCCTGCCCGCGGGCTCCCGCGTGGTGGTGCCGCAGACCATGTACTTCGGGCTCACCAAGTGGCTGCTCGAGTTCGGCGAGCAACGCGGGCTCGAGTTCGTACGCGTCCCCATGGACGACCTGGACGCCGTGAGCGAGGCGGTGAACGCCGCCCCCACCGCCCTGCTGTGGGCGGAGTCTCCGGCCAACCCCACCTGGCTGGTGACCGACCTGGCCGCCTGCGCCGACATCGCCCACCGGGCGGGTGCTCTGTTCGGGGTGGACAACACCGTGCCCACCCCGGTCCACACGCGGCCGTTCGAGCTGGGCGCCGACCTGGTCATGCACTCCGGTACGAAGTACCTCAACGGACACAACGACGTGGTCGCGGGTCTCCTCGTGGTCGCTCCCGACGGCGCCGACGACCGCGCCGACGCGATATCCGGGCAACGCCAGGCCATCTGGGAGCGGCTGCGTCTGCACCGCCGGCTGACCGGGCCCATCCTGGGGCCGTGGGAGGCCTATCTCCTGATGCGCGGCATCCGGACGCTCTACCCGCGGATGCGGCAGATCTCCGCATCCGCCATGTCGGTCGCCGAGCACTTTTCCAGCCATCCGCTGGTGACCCGGGTGGCATACCCGGGCCTGCCGACCGACCCGGGTCACAAGGTCGCCTCCCGGCAGATGTCGGGCGGTTACAGCGGAATGCTGTCGCTGCACGTCGCGGGGGACTGGCAGCGCTCCCTGCGCGCGGCCGAGCACTGTGAACTGTTCATTCGCGCCACATCCCTGGGCGGGGTGGAAAGCCTGATCGAACACCGGTACACATTCGAGGGGCCGGACAGCACTTCACCCAAGGACATGCTCCGCCTGTCCATCGGCCTCGAGGACCCGGCCGACCTCGTGGCCGACCTGGAGCAGGCACTGGAACGGGCTGCGAAGGACACAGCGTGAGCGACACCGGCAACACCAGCACCACGAGCGAGGCGAGCAGCCCCGGGGACACCTCCGCCACGACCGCCAAAGCCTCCGGCACGACCGGGGTGGACCACGTGGACCCGGCCGGGGCGGACCGGGTGAAGCAACCAGAAGGCCGCCCCCGCCTGTTCCGTGACGCCTCGCTGTCCGCCGTGCTCGCCGGGTTCGTCGCCGTCGTGGTGTCGTACTCGGGTCCCCTGGTCATCGTGCTCGCCGCCGCGGCGGCGGGTCACCTCGACAAGGCACAGACCGGCTCCTGGGTGTGGGCGATATCCATCGGCAGCGGTCTGACCTGTATCGGGCTCAGCCTGCGCACGAAGATGCCGGTGATCACGGCCTGGTCCACGCCCGGTGCCGCGCTGCTGGTGACCAGCCTCGGGGCGTACACGTACGCGGAGGCCATCGGGGCGTTCATCGTCACCGGTGTGGTGATCACCATTGTCGGGCTGACCGGTGTGTTCGGACGGCTGATGCGGCAGGTGCCCACCGCCGTGGTCTCGGCCATGCTCGCGGGCATCCTCTTCAACTTCGGCACCGGGGTCTTCACCTCGCTGAAGACCGCACCGTGGATCGCCGGGGCCGTTCTCGTGGCCTATCTGCTCGGCAAGCGCTGGCTGCCCCGGTACGCGGTGCTCATCGCGCTCGTGGCCGGTGTGGCGTCCAGCGCGGCAACCTCGCGGCTGCACATCAGGCTGGACGGCATCGAGCTGGCCAGGCCGGTGTTCACCGCCCCCGAGTTCTCGGTGGCCTCGCTCATCGGGATCGCCGTGCCCATGATCCTGGCCACCCTGGCCTCGCAGAACGCCCCGGGCATGGCGGTGCTCACCGCCTCCGGGTACCAGCCGAAGGACCGGCTGCTGATCGGCTCGACCGGCCTGGTGTCCACGGCGCTCGCGCCGTTCGGCTCCCACGCCATCAACCTCGCGGCCATCACCGCGGCGATCTGCACCGGACCCGAGTCCCACCGCGACCCCCGGCGCCGCTATGTCGCCGGGGTGGCGTGCGGGGCGTTCTACCTGCTGATCGGAGCCTTCGGCACCACCCTGGTGGTGTTCTTCGCGGGGCTGCCGAAGGAACTGGTCGCCGCCATCGCGGGAGTCGCCCTCTTCGGCGCGCTGGCCGGGGGGCTCACCGGTGCGGTCACGGAGGAGAAGGACCGGGAGGCCGCGCTGATCACCTTCCTGACCACCGCCTCGGGCGTCACCCTCTTCGGTGTCGGATCCGCCTTCTGGGGGCTGGTGTTCGGTGTGACGGCCCACCTCGTGCTGACCCGGATGCGGCGGAGCACCGCCACCGCCGCCTCCGGCTCAGGTCGCTGACACAGGAGACGTATGAGACGTATGACAAATGCCGCCCGGGGCGGGCTGCCGGTACGCGCTCGTATGCTCGGACCATGACTGCTCACCAGCCCGGACGTCCCACCGAGAACGCGATGCGGCGCGCCCTCAAGCGAGCACGCGACGGTGTCGCACTCGATGTCGCCGAGGCCGCCGTGCTGTTGCAGGCGCGCGGGGCGGATCTCGACGACCTGTGCGCTTCCGCCGCACGGGTGCGGGACGCCGGGCTGGCCGCGGCGGGCCGCCCCGGGGTGCTCACCTACTCGAAGAGCGTGTTCATCCCGCTGACCCGGCTCTGCCGCGACAGGTGCCACTACTGCACCTTCGCGACCGTGCCGGGCAAGCTGCGCCGGGCGCGGGCGACGGAGGGGGCACCTCCCAGGCGGAGCCTGGGGGCGTTCATGTCGCCGGACGAGGTGCTGGACATCGCCCGCCGGGGCGCCGCGCTGGGCTGCAAGGAAGCGCTGATCACCCTCGGGGACAAGCCCGAGGACCGCTGGCCCGAGGCGCGGGAGTGGCTGGAGGCCGAGGGGTACGACGACACCATCGCGTACGTACGCGCCATGGCGATCCGCATCCTGGAGGAGACCGGGCTGCTGCCCCACCTCAACCCCGGGGTGATGAGTTGGACCGACTTCCAGCGGCTCAAGCCGGTCGCGCCGTCGATGGGGATGATGCTGGAGACCACGGCGGAGCGGCTGTGGAGCGAGCCCGGTGGTCCGCACCACGGCTCGCCGGACAAGGAGCCCGCCGTGCGGCTTCGGGTGCTGGAGGACGCCGGGCGCAGCTCGGTGCCGTTCACCAGCGGGCTGCTGATCGGGATCGGCGAGACCTACGAGGAGCGCGCGGACTCGCTGTTCGCGCTGCGTCGCGTGGCGCGGGCGTACCACGGCATCCAGGAGCTGATCATCCAGAACTTCCGTGCCAAGCCGGACACGGCGATGCGCGGGATGCCGGACGCCGAGCTGGACGACCTGGTCGCGACGATCGCCGTGGCGCGGCACATCATGGGCCCGTCGGGCTGTCTCCAGGCGCCGCCGAACCTGGTGGACGACGAGTTCGGGCGGCTGATCGCGGCGGGGATCGACGACTGGGGCGGGGTGTCGCCGCTGACACCCGACCACGTCAACCCGGAGCGGCCCTGGCCGGAGATCGACACCCTCGCCGGGCGTTCGGCCGCTGCCGGCTTCCGGCTGAGGGAACGGCTCGCGGTGTACCCGGAGTTCGTCCAGCGCGGCGAGCCCTGGCTCGACCCGCGGCTGCTGCCGCATGTGCGGGCGCTGGCCGACCCGGAGACCGGACTGGCCGACGAGCAGGCGGTGCCGGCCGGGCTGCCCTGGCAGGAGCCCGAGGAGGCGTTCACCCAGTCCGGCCGCACCGATCTGCACCGCACCATCGACACCGAAGGGCGCACCGGCGACCGGCGGGACGACTTCGACGCGGTGTACGGGGACTGGGGGGCGCTGCGCGAGGCCGCCGCGCCCGGCATGGTGCCGTCCCGTATCGACACCGACGTGCGCTCCGCCCTCGCGACGGCCGCGGACGACCCCACCAGGCTGACCGACGCCGAGGCACTGGCGCTGCTGCACGCGGACGGCCCGGCGCTGGACGCGTTGACCCGTATCGCGGACGACGTCCGCAGGGCCGCCGTCGGCGACGACGTCACGTACATCGTCACGCGCAACATCAACTTCACCAATGTCTGCTACACCGGCTGCCGTTTCTGTGCCTTCGCCCAGCGCCGCACCGACGCCGACGCCTACACGCTGTCGCTGAGCCAGGTCGCGGACCGCGCGCAGCAGGCCTGGGACGTCGGCGCGGTCGAGGTCTGCATGCAGGGCGGGATCCACCCGGACCTGCCGGGTACGGCCTACTTCGACATCGCGCGTGCCGTGAAGGAACGCGTCCCCGGGATGCATGTGCACGCCTTCTCGCCGATGGAGGTGGTCAACGGCGCCACCAGGACCGGGATGCCGATCCGTGAGTGGCTGACGGCCGCCAAGGAGGCCGGGCTCGACTCGATCCCGGGCACGGCGGCGGAGATCCTCGACGACGAGGTGCGCTGGGTGCTGACCAAGGGCAAGCTGCCCACGGCCACCTGGATCGAGGTCATCAGCACCGCGCACGAGCTGGGCATCCGCTCCAGCTCCACGATGATGTACGGACACGTCGACCAGCCCAGGCACTGGCTCGGGCACTTCCGCACCCTCGCCCGTATCCAGCAGGAAACGGGCGGTTTCACCGAGTTCGTCACCCTGCCGTTCATCCACACCAACGCACCGGTCTATCTCGCCGGAATCGCCAGGCCGGGTCCGACCACCCGGGACAACCGGGCCGTGACGGCGATGGCCCGGCTGCTGCTCCACCCGTATATCCCGAACATCCAGACAAGCTGGGTCAAATTGGGTGCGGAGGGTGCCGCGGAGATGCTCCGCTCCGGGGCGAACGACCTGGGTGGCACCCTGATGGAGGAGACCATCTCGCGGATGGCGGGCTCCGGTTACGGCTCGTACCGCTCGGTCAGGGACCTGGTCGCGATCGCCGAGGCCGCCGGACGCCCGGCCAGGCCGCGGACCACGCTGTACGGCGAGGTGCCAGGGGAGCGGATCGCTGCGGCGGAGGCGTCGGACGGGCATCTGCCGGAGCTGCTTCCGGTGCTGACGGACTGAGCCGGGGCGGCCCGCGGGCCGGTGTCCGGTACCGGGGGTCGGTATCCGGCCGGTGTCCGGCCTGGGCGGATGTGTCACACAGGCAGGCAACCCGTGATCAGAACCTATGCGGACGAAGATCGGTCACGCACGGTTCCGGCTTGATTGCGCCCATGTAGTGATTTCTCCTGGTCGATTACAGTGCTGCGCACAAGTGAGGAGGGAACACCGCGTGACCACAGCAGCAGCCGTCTGGGGCCGGGCCGAGCAGCAGGACTTCCGTGCCCGGGTACGCGGCTGCCTGCTCGGCGGCGCCATCGGGGACGCACTCGGTGCCGGGATCGCCGCACAGACCGTCGACGAGATACGCGACGCCCACGGAGCTGACGGAGTGGGCGACTTCCTGCCCGCGTACGGCCGGCGCGGCGCGGTCACCGCGGCCACCCAGCTCACCCTGTTCACCGTCGACGGCCTGATACGGGCCCAGGTGCGCAAGGACACGGGCGCCTGGCACCCGCCCACCGATGTGCACCGGGCGTATCTGCGCTGGGCGGCCACCCAGCGCGACTGGGGCCCGGACGAGCGCCGCAAGGACAACGGCTGGCTCGCCCGCGAGGAATGGCTCTACACCCGTCGCGACCCCCAGGCGGCCACCCTCAGCGGGCTGGCCGACGAGATCCTCGGCACCCTCGACAAGCCCAGGAACCCCACGGCCCGCGACGCGGGCGCGGTCATCCGCTCGGCGCCCTTCGGACTGCTGGTGGGCTGGGAGCCGCAGCTCGTCTGCCAGCTTGCCGTGGAGTGTGCGACCCAGACCCACGGGCATCCCACGGCCTACCTCTCGGCCGGCGCCTTCGCCGTGATCGTGCACGGGCTGGCACGCGGTGAGACCGTCGACGCCTGCGTCCAGCGCGCGCTGGCCCTGCTCGCCTCACGTCCCGGCCACCAGCCGGTCACCGACGCCCTCAAGGAGGCGCTGGGCGCCGTGCGCCAGGGCATCCCCAGCCACGCCCGGGTGGCCGCGCTCGGCAATGCGGAGCACGCCGAGGACGCCCTCGCCGTGGCCGTCTACTGCACGCTCGTCAGCGAGGACGTCCGCCATGGGCTGCGCCTCGCCGTCAACCACGACGGCCCCTCGCACATCACGGGCGCTCTCTGCGGCGCCCTGCTCGGGGTCATGCACGGTGAGACGGCGCTGCCGCCGGCCTGGCTCACGGAGCTCGAAGGCCGGTCGACGCTGCTCGAGCTCGCCGACGACTTCGCGATGGAGATGACTCAGGGCCCGGCCCTGCACGGTCCGACCGTGTCGTCCCAGGGCTGGCTGCTGCGCTACCCGCGCGGCTGACCGGAAGGGAAGGGGCGGGTTCTCCCGAGCGCGGCGGCGGGGCAGCCCTCAGCGCATCAACTCACCCGCGTTCACGAGCAGCGACTGTCCCGTGATCGACCTGGCCCGGTCGGACGCCAGGAACGCCACCGCGTCGGCGACATCGCCGTCCGTGGCCAGCTCCGGCAGCGCCATCCGCGCGTTCAGCCGGTCGAGCACCTCGGACTCCGGCAGCCCCTCGGTGTGCGCGGCGAACTGGACGTACGCCTCCACCGGCGGCCCCCACATCCAGCCCGGCAGCACGGTGTTGACCCGTATCCGGTACGGGCCCAGCTCCTGGGCCAGCGAGTACATCGCCGAGGTGAGCGCGCCCTTGGACGCCGCGTACGCCGCCTGCCGCACCTGTGAGGGCGCGGCCACCGCCGACTGCGTGCCGATGATGACGACGGAGCCACCGCGATCCTTCAGTGCGGGGAGGCAGGCCCGGGTCATCCGCAGCGTGCCCAGCAGATTCACGTCGACGACCTGCTGCCAGGTCGAGAAGTCGGCGTCCTCCAGGCCCCCGAAGTAGCTGTCCCAGGCGGCCACATGGACCACCGCGTCGATTCCCCCGAACCGCTCGACGGCCAGCGCCGCCAGCGCCTCGCACTGCGCCTCGTCGGTGATGTCGGTGGGGCGGTGTGCGGTGCGGGCTCCCGAAGGGTCGATCTGCGCGGCGGACTTGGCGAGGTTCGTCTCCGTGCGCGCACCGAGTACGGCGTTCCCGCCGTCCCTGACGACGGTCGCGGCGACCTGGTGCCCGAGCCCGGCCCCGACGCCGGACACGATGACGGTCTTCCCCTGAAGCAGCATTCCGACGGCTCCCGGCTCTGGTCATCCATCTGACGGACCGTCAGAGTAGGTCCGTCCGGCACAGGAAGGAAGAGGGAGGAGGGGAGCAAGCCTCATGAGCGAGGACACCCGGTCCGGGGTCTACGCGGAGCTGGCGGCCGTCGGCCCCTATGGAGTCCACCCCGGCCACGCCCTGATCACCATGGTCGAGCCGCACCCCGGCCATGAGTACGCCTACAACCGCTGGTACGAGGACGACCACTACTACGCGGGTGCGATGGCGATGCCCTGGATCTTCGCCGGCAGGCGCTGGGTGGCGACCCGTGACCTGCAACTGCTCAGATATCCGGAGAAGTCGGCGGTCGCCCAGCCGGTCACGGCGGGCTGCTACCTCTCCACGTACTGGATCACCGAGGGGCGCTACGACGACCACATGAAGTGGACCGTCGCCATCAACAAGCGGCTGAACCACGACAGTCGGGTCCACCAGGCCCGTACCCATGTCTTCACGGCCTTCCAGGACCACGTGGCGACCGTCTACCGGGACGGGGCCGCCGGCCCACGCGACCACCACGCGCTGGACCATCCCTACAAGGGACTGGTGGTCGAGGTCATCGACGCGGAGGGGCCGCGCCGGCGGAGCGAGCTGCTGGAGTGGCTGCGTACCAGCGAACTGCCCAGGCGGCTCGCGGGCTCTCCGGCGGCGATGGTGACGGTCTTCCGGCCGACACCGCTGCCGCTGGAGCGGATGACCTATGTCAGGCAGGTGGAGGGCGTCGACACGAGGCTGACACTGCTCTGGTTCCTGGAGCGGGACCCGCGGGAGTGCTGGGACGAGCACTTCGCCGATACGGCTGCTCTCGACGCGGGTGGGTCAGGGGAGTTGGGGAGGTTGGGGCGGATCGAGCTGGTGGCGCCGTTCATTCCGACGGTACCCGGCACGGACCGCTATGTGGGCGAGCTGCGCTAGAGCGCCGGGAAGGGGGCGCACAGGCCGAGCCCCCTCGGCCGGGACGGCGGACCAGTCGAGGGGGCTCTGTCTCTGTGTCTTCCGGCAGCTTCGGGAGCTTAGAGCGCTCCCTTGCTCACCTCATGGACGAACGCGTTCCACGAGTCCGGGACGAAGGTGAGGGAAGGGCCGGCGGGGACCTTGGAGTCCCGCACCGCGATCGTCTCCACCACAGGGGACTTGACCTCGATGCACGCGCCGTTTCCTCCGGAGTAGGAGGACTTGGCCCAGGTGTCCAGGGCGCCCTTGCGAATAGCCATGTGTGTATCTCCGGTTCCAGGTCGGTCGGCGCCGTCGATGGCTCCGGGTGCTGCGTGACGGCGTGATCAGGACGCTACTGGCGGGCTCGGAGGCTGAGAACGACCCTTCACCCGACCGGATGGCATATTCAAGGATGCGCTTACGGGAAAAGGCTTCCACCGTGTACCGTGCCCGCCTCTGCGAGCTCGCCGCCGGGACAGGCGCTCCCGGCCGCATGGCACCTCCCGGCGGACGTCGTCTCCCCGCGGATGCCATCGGTCATCTCGCGTACTTCTTGGCGGCGTCCGAGATGAAGTCCCGGCTCTGCTCCACGTTCAGCGCCTGGGCGCGCAGGTGCTCGTACATCATCGTGTACTTGTGCACGTCATTCGCCTTTTCGAGGTACAGATCGCTGGTGACGCCCTCGATGTAGACCACGCTCGAGTCCGCGGCGTCCGGGAATTCGAGCACGGCGTAATGGCCGGTGATCCCCGGGTGCGCGCCCATGCTGAACGGCAGCACCTGCACAGTGACATGCGGCAGATGCGACTGCTCCACCAGGTACTCGAGCTGGTCCCGCATCACCTGCTCGTTGCCCACCACCCGGCGCAGCGCCGACTCGTCCACGACGGCCCACAGCCGTAGTGGAGTCTCGGGTGCCGTGATGCGCTCCTGCCGGCGCAGCCTGACCTGCACCCGCTTCTCGACATCGGTGACGGGCGACTCGGGCAGGGCCCCGCGGATCAGGGCCTCGGCGTACTGCCGGCTCTGGAGCAGCCCGGGCACCACCTGCGGCTCGTAGACGCGCAGCGAGGCCGCGTCGGTCTCCAGGCCGATGTAGACGCTGTAGGGGATGTCGCCGAAGGCGTGCCACCAGCCCTGCTGGCGGGAGTCCTTGGCCATCTGCATGAGCGAATCGACCATCCGCTGATCCTCGACTTCGTACACCCCGCAGAGGTCGCGGACGTCGCGTTGACTGATGGAGCGGCGGCCGTTCTCAAGGCGGCTGATCTTCGACTGCGAGACGAGCAGGCGCTCCGCCACCTCCTCCGCGGTCATTCCCCTGAGCTCGCGGAGCCGGCGCAGCTCTTGACCCAAGCGGCGGCGCCTGACGGTGGGGTTGATATTGGACGCCACGAGAACGGCACCTCCGGCTGCTGATGCTGCTGTACGTTGCCATGCGTTGCTGTACGTATCTAACTCTCAGCAGACTGCCACCAGTTCTGGTAGCTGCGCTGGAGAATGACGACAATGACGACACGCGTGGGGCAAGGCGAACGCGCGGGGTAGTCATCATGACTTCCCCGCGCGTTCACTGCGGCTCCCGAACCGGGTCTTGGGTGCGTGATGTTGACGTGGTTCGGCGTGTGGCGCGTGTTGTGGTGCGGTGTGGTGCGGACGTGCCGTGGTGATGCGGTGGTGTCGAGGCCCAGGTCAGTGCACGGCGGCGCGGGCCATGCTTCCCCGGCGCGACGGCACGGTGGCGGCCGGCTGGCGGCTGCCCCCTGCGGAATTGCGGCGCGGCTGTGCGGCCACACCGTTCTGGACGTCCATGACGGCGTGCGCCACCAGTCCGCCCATGGGGTCGTGCCTGATCAGGTCCCGGAGCCGGGAGCGCGATGAGCGCCCTTCGTTCCCCGGGTAGAGGTGCTTGCCGAGGCCGACCGCGTGCGCCAGTGCGGCGAGCGCGGCTGTGCGCGGGTCCGGTGGTACGCCGGTGCGGATCGCGCTGTCCAGCCGGGACTTGATCTCCCGGCTGATGGCCGTGTCCGTCGCCTGGTAGCGAGTCGTCGGCAGCACCCCGCACATCTGGCCCTCCACGGCATGCACCATGCCGCAGCGCTCCAGATGCGAGAGGTACGTCTGGCGGAGCCCCAGCCGGGGTCCGCCGATCCAGTGGACAGCCCGAACCGGGCTGCCACGTCTGCGCAGCAGCTCCAGTGCGGAGTCCAGTGTCGGATCTCCTGTCGGCCGTGGCATCACCACGGCGATACGATCCCCGTCCGGGGCTATCCGTCCTGCCAGAGCCAGCTCCACTAGCTGTGCTCCGGCAAGGCCGAGGTCGAGCGACTGCGGCTGCGCTGTGGTACCCGTGGTCGGGTCCAGAGCGAGCAACAGAAGCTCTTCCGGAAGTGTTCTGCGGCTCCTGCCCATCCATGCCTCCCCGCGTGGATGAATGACAGGGTGACGCCTCTCACATTGTTCTGTCGAGAGTGCCTGGGTGCTTCGTACTGGAACCAGTAGGTATGTCGTTCTCGTCTAGCAGGGGGGCCAAGGGCCCACACGGGACACTGGTAGATGGTTCGGACAGCCGTCGCGGTACGGCGAACAGGCACGGAGGAGGCACGGTGGCGGGCGAGTCCCCTGACAAGTCGGAGCAGCAGAAGTCGTCGGGGGAGACGGCTTCGAGCGAACGTGATCCGAGGCTTGCCATGATCCGTGCGGCGGGGGATCCGCCGCGAGCGGAGGGGCGTGCCGACCAGGCGACGGCGGTGTTCAGGGTTCCGTCGACGCCCGAGAACGAGGCCGAGCCTGAGAACACCGTCGACACCGAGGTCGACGAGACAGGGACCGAGGGCGAGGACGACGCGAAGGCGGAGTCCGGTTCCCAGGTCTCCGCCGAAGACCCCGGGGAGCCGGAGGAGCGGCAGGAGCGCGAGGAGCCGGAGGGACCCGAGGAGTCCGACGAGCCCGCTGCCGCCGATGCGGACACCGCCGACGACGGTGACGACGCCCGGCTGCGGAATGCCGTGGTCAGCTGGGTGTCGGCGGCGGAGGAGGGGGACGCCGAGACGGCGGAGGGGAGCGGCTCCACGGACGGCGAGCCTGCCGCTGAGGCGGCGGAGGAGGGCGCCTCGGACGACGAGCCTGCCGCCGAGCGCGCGGAGGATGCCGAGGCGGACGCAGAAGGTGCCGGTACGGACGACGAGTCCGGCGCGCCCGGTGAGTCCGACGCGTCGAACGCGTCCGATGCCTCCGTTGCCTCGAACGAGTCGGATGAGTCCGACGAGTCGGGTGAACCGGGCGAGCGTGCGGAGGTCGCCGAAGCCGCGGACGGCACCGAGCCGGACGACGGTTCCGCCGACGAAGACCCGGCCCCCGCCCCGGAGGGCAGCCGGACCGACGCACCGGTGGACCAGGCGACCGCCGTGTTCAAGGTGCCTCCGCGGCGGACCGTGGACCAGCCCACGACCGCGCTCAAGATCACGAAGCCCGAGTCGAAGCCGGAGGCGAAGCCCGAGCCGGAGAGCGAGCGCACCAGCAGGTTCGTGCCGCTGCGCCGTGACGATTCGCCGGCCTCGCCGCCGGTACCGGCCCCGGCACGGCCATCAGCACCGGCCCCGGCACCGCCGGCGCCCGCCGCCCCGGCCGCGTCCACCGCCACCGCGCCCCCTGCCTCCCCTGCCCGGACCCCCGTCTCCCTCACCGAGCCCGAGCGGACCAAGCAGCAGCCCCTGCCGCCGAGGCCCCCGCTCGACCTGCTCGCCGAGCTGACGAACACCCCGCCGCCCCCGCAGACCCCGCTGCGTACCACGCTGCGGCGGGTCCGGATCTGGACGCCGCTGGTCGTGCTGCTGCTGATCGTCTTCGCGATCGTGCAGATGGTGCGCCCGCTTCCGACCCCGACGCTCGCGCTGACCGCGAAGTCGTCCTACTCCTTCGAGGGCTCGGCTCCGCAGCTCCCCTGGCCCGCGAAGGGGCAGGCGGCCGTGACCGCGTCCGGGCTCGGCTCACTCGGCACGTCCGGGGAGCAGAAGCCCGTGCCCATCGCGAGCGTGACCAAGGCGATGACGGCGTACGTGATCCTCGAGAAGCACCCGCTCAAGCGCGGCGAGGACGGTCCGATGATCGAGATCGACGCCAAGGGCGAGAAGGAGGGCCAGCTCGACAAGACGGACAACGAGTCGACGCTCAACACCGTCAAGGAAGGCGACAAGATCAGCCTGCGGGACGCGCTGTCGGCCATCATGATCCCGTCCGCGAACAACATCGCGCGTCAGCTCGCTCGTTGGGACGCCGGGTCCGAGGCGGCCTTCGTCGAGAAGATGAATGCCGCCGCCAAGGAACTCGGCATGACCAACACGACGTACACGGACCCCTCCGGTCTTCAGGCGACGACGGTCAGCACCGCCGAGGACCAGGTCAAGCTGGGCCTGAAGCTGGTCGAGATCCCGGCGCTGAGGGACATCACCAAGCTCCCCAAGTGGACGGACCACACCGGCAAGGAGTGGCCGAACTACAACGAGCTGGTCCCGTACAACGGCGCGCTCGGCATTAAGACCGGCAGCACCACCAAGGCGGGCGGCAATCTGCTCTTCGCCGCCCACAAGATGGTCGGCGACACGGACCAGTTCATCGTCGGCGCCGTGCTCTCCCAGCATGACGTCCCGATCCTCGGCACGGCGATCAACGCGAGCAAGGAGATCATGCTCGCCACCCAGGACGCGCTGAAGAACGCGACCATCGTCAAGAAGGGCCAGGTCGTCGGAGCGGTCGAGGACGGTCTCGGCGGTTCGGTCCCGGTCGTCGCGACCAAGGACGTCACGGCGGTGGGCTGGTCGGGCCTGACCGTGAAGCTGAAGCTGACGGACGGCGGCAAGACGGTGCCGCACGTGGCGAAGGCGGGTACGGCCGTCGGTACGCTGGCCGTCGGCGAGGGCGCAAGCCAGGTGAAGGTGCCGGTCGTCCTGCAGTCGGATCTGGCGGAGCCGGGTGCCGGGGGGAAGCTGACCCGCGTCAGCTGAAGCCGACGATGTGCGCACGGCCCTGGTACGGGAGGACGACCCCGTACCAGGGCCGTTGGCACCGACGGGAAGTAGCGAAGTGACCACCACTGAGCCGACGCCGACGTACGCCGCAGACCGGCAGGAGGCCGCGCCGTACGTCCGCGCGGGGCGGCGGCGGTCCTGGCGGCTGCTCGGGCACCCCGTCGCGGCGGCGACCCTCACGGCCGCCGTGCTGCACATCGGGTGGTTCCTCGTCCTCGCCAACAGCGGCGGGGACCTCGCCGCCCAGGACGCCTGGGCGGAGTTCGTGGGGCGGCACCCGGACTCCGCGTACAACCTCGCCTGGTACGGCGGAATGCACCCCGTCTCCTACAGCGTGGTGTCCCCGTATCTGATGTCCCTGCTCGGGGTGCGGACCACGATGATGGTGGTCGGCACCCTGTCGGCCACCCTGACCGCACTGATCCTCGTCAGGGTCCGGGCCGTCCGCAATCCGCTCTCCTGCTCGCTCGCCGCCGTCTTCGCCCTCCTGTGCAACGCGCTGTCCGGGCGGGTCACCTTCGGGCTGGGCATGCTGTTCGCGCTCGGCGCCGTCGCGGCGGTGTTCTGCTGGCCCCACCGCTGGCGCCGCAGGCGCTGGGCCAAAGCCGCCGTCGCCGCCCCGCTCGCGGGGCTCGCGACCGCGTCGAGCCCTGTCGCCGGGCTGTTCCTCGGGGTGGTCGCCGCCGCGCTCTTCCTCAACGGGCGTCGCCCGGGTGCCTATGCGCTGGGGCTCCCGCCGGTGGCGGTGGTGGGTCTTTCGGCGTGGCTGTTCCCGTTCTCTGGTACGCAGCCGATGTCGGTGGCGTCCACTTCGCTGCCGTTCCTCTTCGGGGTGCTGGTCCTGGTGCTCGTACCGCGGCGGTGGCGCACGGTCCGCACCGCCGCCGCGGTGTACGCCGCCGGCACGCTCCTCACCTTCCTGGTCGACTCCCAGATCGGCTCGAACGTCTCACGGTTCGCCATGCTGTTCGCGGGCGTGGCGCTGCTCGCCGCGCTGCCGTACGCATACCGGAGCGGCCGTCGTACCCGCAGGTGGTACGCGGTGCTGCTGGCTTTCGCCGGGTTCAACGCCTGGATCGCCACCAACAGCGTGGTGGACATCGTGCGCACGGCCCCGGCTGCCTCCTGGACGCGGGAGCTCGCCCCGCTGGTGAACCAGCTCCAGCAGGTCGGCGCGGACAAGGGGCGGGTCGAGGTGGTCCCGGCCAGCAGCCACCGGGAGGCGTCCGCGCTCGCGCCGTACGTCAATCTCGCCCGCGGCTGGAACCGCCAGGCCGACATGGAGCGCAACCCGCTCTTCTACGACGACACACTCGACGCGGACAGCTACCGCGCCTGGCTCGACCGCTGGGCGGTGCACTTCGTCGTGCTGCCCGAGGACACGCCCGACAGGGGCGGCAGCCAGGAGGCGGAGCTGGTCCAGGCCGGACAGTCCTACCTCCGGCCCGTCTGGTCCGATGAGAACTGGCGGCTCTTCGCGGTCCAGGACCCGGAGCCCTTGGCCGACCCCCCGGCGACGGTGGACCGGGCCGCCGCGGGCGAACTGACGGTCCACGTACGGTCGGCGGGCCGGGTGCTGATCAGGGTCCCGTACTCGCCCTGGCTCGGTCTTGTCGACGAGCAGGGCGGCGGGGTCGAGCCGCCACGGGAGACGGAGGCGGGCGCCTTCGTCAATGTGGCGGGCTGCCTGGCACGGGCGGCGGAGGACGCGGAGGGCGACGAGTGGACCGAACTCATCGCCCCCCGGCCGGGTGTGTACCGCCTTGCGGCGCCGTATCAGCTACCGCGCGGGACACCGTGCCCGGCGGAGCTGACCCCCTGGGTCAGCCCGTAGCTCCCTTCCGGCCCACGGGGAAGGCGATGTCGCACACCTCGTCCGTGGCCGACGCCGCGTCCCAGTCCTCGGCGAAGTACACCTCGCGGCAGGGCCCGGTGATGGTCAGTCCCTCGCGGGCGATGTGGTCCTCGACGGCGTCGAATGCGGACAGGATCTGCGGGTGCGCCACCTGCGCCTTGGTGATCCGGGTGTAGACGAGCCGCTGCGCGGGCTCCACCCGCACCACGGCGCCGCTGCCGCGGCCGTTCGCCGCCGCCCATTCCTCCGCCGCCCGCGTGTCGGTGACGGGGACGCAGGCCTCCGCCGGGCCGTCGCTGTCCGGGGTCACCTCGGCGTGGTACGCCACGAACGGGGTCCCCGCGATGCCCCCGCACTCCGCTGCCGCCCTGGTCAGCCGGTCCAAGGCCGACGGGATCCAGCGCGGGAGCTCGTCGGCGAGAAGATGTCTGCGCTCGGCGAGTACGGTCTGCTCCGGTACGTCGCACGTCCTGATCTCGAACATCGTGGGCCTCCTGCCCGACAGTCGGTCACGGAGGTGGGCCACGAGGGTGGCCTGCCGGGCCCGGCGCTCGTCGACTTCCGCCCAGTACGCGGCCACCGCCTGAGCGGCGTCGGCCCCGGGCAGCCCGACCACGTCGGCGATCCGCGCGAGCGGCATGTCGATCTGCCGCAGCAGCGCGACGAGCCGGGCACGCTCCACCTGGTCGGCGCGGTACCAGCGGTAGCCGGTGGTCTCGTCGACCCGGGCCGGGGCGAGCAGCCCGAGCCGGTCGTAGAGACGCAGCGCCTTGGGTGACAGCCGGGCGCGGAGCGCGAAGGCTCCGATCGTCAGCAGCGGGTCGTCATCGTGCACGGTTCCCATCCTCCGTCACCGGGCGGCGGGGTCCTCGGGTTGGTGTTCTGCGGTGTCCTTGGTGGCCGCCCGGTACGAGAACGGTGGGCTCTGCCCCAGGGGCAAGGTCAAACCTCCACAGCAAGATCAATTCTCTACCGCCTGTGACCACGTGTTTTCTCCGAGTACGGGGTGATTCCAGGTGTGGTGATTTGTCCGTCGCGGCGCATCCGGTTCATGCATAGTGAGCTGCTATGGCCTGCGAAAGATGTGGCAGCGAACGGTACGACGCGCTGCCCGGTACGACGTGTCCTGACTGCGGACTCGCGGCGCCGCCGGCGACGAAACGTTTCCGCAGGGGGCTGCTCGCGGCGGGAATCGTGGTGGTCGTCGGGTGCCTCGTCGCGGCGGCCGCGGCACTGTTCACGGGATCCGACGACGAAGGGGACGGTGCCGGGGGATCCCAGGCCAGTGAGGACGACATCGCGGGCCGGGGCGTCCCGACCCGTATCGGTCCCACGGCGCTCCCCGACCCGGCCGGCGAGGGTTTCGAGCGGTGGGCGGGACCCGGCTGCACCACCGGCGGCTACCGGGAGAGAGGCCGCTTCGAGAACGGCACCGCCGCCTGGTACACCGTGAAGTCCGGAGGCCGGAGCGACGACTCCTGCGACGGGAGCTTCTCGGCCGTGCCCATGTCCGGCAGCGCGACCCAGGACAAGAACGCGTCGGCGGTGTGGAGCTGGAAGCTCGACCAGGAGTACAAGCGCTGCTCGCTGGCGGTGTACGTGCCCCGCACCACCCGTGCCACGGACGTGGCCGGCGACCCGACGTTCTACCGCGTGCTCGCCGACCCCGATGACACCGGTTCCGGATACACCGGCTTCGGCGTACGCCAGACCGTCCACCGGGGCAGCCTGGTGCCCGTCGGCAGCTACGAGGTGAAGGGCGGTACCGACTTCGCCGTGCAACTCCTCGACCGAGGCCGGGACTGGGGCAGCGCGGCCAAGGTGGGGGCGCATCACGCGGCGGCGCAGATGAAGCTGACGTGCGCATCGTGAGTGGCTCGACCCGCTCAACCGTCCCGCGCCCCAGCCCGCGCGGACCGAGCCCAGGCCCGGGCGGCTGAGGTGCCACAGGAGGCCGAGGGGACGGACGAGGTGTCGCCGCTCAGGTGTCCCGGAACCACTCGGCGAGCTGGAAGGCCAGGTCGAGGGCCTGGGAGTGGTTGAGACGGGGGTCGCACGCCGATTCGTACCGCCGCGGCAGCATCTCCTGGTCGACGGCGCTGCTTCCGCCCAGGCACTCGGTCACATCGTCGCCGGTGAGTTCGAGATGGACGCCCCCGGGGTGCGTGCCCAGAGCCCGGTGCACGTCCACGAAGCCCTTCAGCTCGTCGGCGATCGCATCGAAGTGCCGGGTCTTGTGACCGCTCGCGCTCACAAAGGTATTGCCGTGCATGGGGTCGGACACCCAGCAGACGGGGGCTTCCTCGGAGGCGGTCTTCTCCACGAGCAGCGGCAGCAGGTCGCGTACCCGCTCCGCCCCCATCCGCACCACGAACGTCAGGCGACCGGGCTCCCGTTCGGGGTCCAGGAGGTCCACGTACCGCAGCACGGTGTCGGCCGTCGCGCCCGGTCCCAGCTTGACCGCGATGGGGTTGCTGATCCCGGCGAAGTACTCGACATGAGGTCCGTCCGGCCGGCGCGTGCGCTCCCCGATCCACAGGAGATGGCCGCTGGTGGCGTACGTCCTCCCGGTCACGGGATCCGTGCGGGTGAGCGCCCGCTCGTAGTCGAGCACCAGGCCCTCGTGGCTGACGTGGAAGTCGGCGGTGGCCAGCCCGCTGCCGTCGCCCCCGCACGCGCGCAGAAACGCCAGCGCCCGCTCGATCTCGCCGGCCAGCCGCTCGTACCGCTGCCCGCTCGGTGAGGCGGCGACGAACGCCCTGTTCCACTCGTGCACTTGCGCCAGGTCGGCGAAACCCCCCGAGGTCAGCGCGCGCACCAGGTTCAGGGTGGTCGCCGACGCCTCGTACATGCGCAGCATGCGCGAAGGGTCGGGGGTGCGCTCCCGCGTGGTGAATCCCGGGCCGTTCACCGCGTCCCCCCGGTACACCGGAAGTGTCGTGTCGCCCCGCCGCTCGAAGGACTGGGAGCGCGGCTTGGCGAACTGGCCCGCCATACGGCCCACCTTGACGACGGGCATGGACGCCCCGTGCATCAGGACCACCGCCATCTGGAGCATCGTGCGCAGCTTTCCCTCGACGGACTCCCGGGTGGCACCGGCGAAGGTTTCCGCGCAGTCGCCGCCCTGAAGGAGCAGCGCCTCTCCTCTGGCGACGGCCGCCAGCCGGGAGCGCAGCGCGTCGCACTCCTGGCCGAACACGAGCGGTGAGGCCTGGGCGAGTTGCTCGGTGACGCCGCGCAACCGCACCGGATCCGGCCAGACGGGCTGCTGATCGGCCGCCGACTCCCCGCCCGCCTGGCCGGGTTGTGCACCGAGTACGGGTCCCGGCGGCGCGCCGACTTCCTCGGTGGTGTTCCGGTTCCCTGACGAGCGTTCCACATCGTCCTCCCTCAGCCGACGCGATTCACTTCAATTCCTGGTCCCTTTCCCCGTCAAGTGATTTGGGAATTGGACCGTGTGTCTGCTCCGAAATTGGTCTGGCTGGCCCTGTACCCGCTCTGATTCGCTGATGACCGGCACCTCCCCGCCGTCGTGCCGGACCAACCGGACCGGAAATCGGCGGGGTGGTGGTGATGGTGAACGGCCCGAAAACCGAGGGGAAGCACACAATGGCGCGCAGCGCACCGATCCGTGTTTGCGTCACGGCGTCCGGGCTGCCCACGCACGACCCGCTCGATCTCTACGAGGAGCTCCGCCGCACCCGTCCGGTCGACGATGTCTTCCTCCTCGAGAACGCCTCGGGCGGCGGGCGGGACCCCGACCGGGCGGTCGTGGGCTGCGGGCGCCTGCTGGACATCCAGGTCCTGAGCGGATCCGGGCGGGCGGTGACCGTTCACCTGGAGGGCGAACCGGCGCTGGTCCACGCCCTGGTGGAGCAGGCCGGGGAGCTCGGGCTGCTCGAGGCCGCCGGGCCGGCCCGGGCCACTGCGCCGGGGCGGGACGGCCGGCTGCGCGCCGAGCTGACCGCGGAGGAGCCGCAGCGGCTGTGGGCGTTCCTCGAAGCGTCCCGCGGCGGTCTGTTCGCGGTGGAGACGGACCTGTCCCCGCTCGGCTACTCCTTCGGCTTCCTGACCAGCCTGGCCTACGAGTCGACCTGGCACATGGAGGACCTCGGCGAGCGGACCAAGCCGCCGCGGGGACCGGACATCACGCTGACCCTCTTCCGGCACACGGTGTGGTACGACCGCACCGGCGGCACGGTCAGCGAACTGCACGCGGAATGCGCCGAGTTCGCCGAACGGCCGGATCCGGGACTGCGGCGGCTGGCGGAGCGCGCCGCCCTGCGGGGGGCTGTGCCGCCCGTTCCGGAGGCACCCGCACCGCTGTGGGTGCGGGACAGCCTGGACCGGGAGACGTTCCTCCGCTGGGCGGACCGCTGTCTGGAGCACATCGGGGTCGGGGACATCTACCAGATCCAGGTCGGTCATCGCATCGACGTCCGGACCCAGTTGGAGCCCCAGGCCGTGTACCGCCGGCTGCGGTCCCGCAACCCCTCCCCGTACATGTACCTCGTGCCGCGTGGCGGCACCCTGCTCGTCGGTGCGAGCCCCGAGCTGTTCTTCCGTGTCGAGGACGACGAGATCACCATGCGCCCCATCGCGGGCACCACCCCGCGTGGCGCGGACCACGAGGAGAACCAGCAGCGCGTCAAGGAGATGAGCGAGAGCACCAAGGAACGGGCCGAGCACATCATGCTGGTGGACCTGTGCCGCAATGACATCGGCCGGGTCTGCCGGGCCGGCACCCTGCCGGTGGACCGGCTGATGGACGTGGAGGCCTACTCCCACGTGTTCCATCTGGTGTCCACGGTCAAGGGCCGGCTGGCGGACGGGGTCACCGCGTGGGACGCGGTACGGGCGACCTTCCCCGCGGGCACCATGACCGGCGCGCCGAAGATCCGCGCCATGGAGATCATCGACGAGCTGGAAAGCGAGCCCAGGGGGGCGTACGCGGGCGCCGTCGGCCTGCTGGACGTACGCGGCTGGAGCGAACTGGCGCTGTGCATCCGCACCATCGAGTACGACGGCGACATGTACTCCACACAGAGCTCTGCCGGGTTGGTGGCGGAGTCCGAACCCGCGGCGGAGTGGCGGGAGACGCTGGCGAAGATGGGGGCCGCCTACTGGGCGCTCACCGGATGGGAGTTGCTGCCGTGAAGGTGCTGCTGATCGACGCGTACGACAGTTTCGTGCACATCATCGACCAGTATCTGCGCACGCTGGGCGCCGAGACGGAGATGGTCCGGTCGCGGACGAGGGCACCGGACGAACTGGCCGCCCTCACCCCCGACGCGGTGGTCCTCGGGCCCGGCCCCGGCCACCCGGCGGACTCGGGCCACGTCGAGCTCGTGCACCGGTTCGCGGGCAGCGTTCCCGTGCTCGGTGTCTGCCTGGGACACCAGGCGATCGCCCTGGCGTACGGCGGGCGGATCGAGGTGGCACAGCAGATCATGCACGGCCGGACCAGCGTCGTGCGCCACGACGGCGCCGGCCTGTTCGAGGGCCTCGGCAACACGCTGGAGGCGACCCGGTACCACTCGCTCGTCGTGGCCGAGCCCTTGCCGGAGCCTCTGGTGACGACGGCGATCAGCGTCGACCACGGCTACGTGATGGGGCTCGGCCACCGGTCGCTACCGGTGGCCGGGGTGCAGTTCCATCCGGAGAGCATCATGACCACGGGCGGGCTGCGCATCCTCGAGAACTTCCTCGGGACGGCCGCGGCGCCCGTCACTGTCCGCTGAACACACGGCCCAGCTCCCGGAAGGCCTCGGCCACCCCGGACAGCGGCAGATGGGCGTGCCCGACGACAAGTGCGGGAGCGGCACCCCGCGGTACGGAGGCGAACGCCGCGCCGCCGCGTACCAGGATGCGGCGGCGCAGGGCACCGGCGACCAGAGCCGCCTCGTCCGTGTGCGGCGGGAGGCGCACACAGGCGTGCAGGCCCGCGGCGGGCCCGAGCACCACCGCACCGGGCAGCTGGGTGCGCACCGCCTCCCGCAGAGCGTCGCTGCGGGCGCTGCACCTCCGGGTGAGCCGGCGCACATGCCTGTCGAACACCCCGCTGCGCAGCAGTTCCGCCAAGGCGAGCTGGGTGAACGACTCACTGCCCAGGTCGTGCCGGGCGCGGACCCGCAGCAGCTCGTGCAGGATCTCCTCGGGGGCGGTGAGCCAGCCCAGCCGCAGGCCGGGTCCGAGCAGCTTGCTGGCGGTACCGGCGTAGATCACACGGTCGGATCCCGTCCGTTGCAGTGCGAGAGGCCGCGGGGACCGGTCGTCGTACCAGAGCCCGCCGTCGTAGTCGTCCTCGATCACCCAGCCGTTGACGGCGCGGGCCCAGCGGATGAGGGCCTCGCGACGGCGGGCGGAGAGGACGGCTCCGGTGGGGAACTGATGGGCCGGTGTGACGAGTACGGCGCGCGCCGTGGTCGCCGCCAGCGCGTCGACGTCGATGCCCTCCTCGTCCACCGGTACGGGCAGCACCCGCATGCCGCCGTCCTGGACGAAGCGGCGCTGGCCCGGATGGCACGGATCCTCGACGGCCAGCTCCGTGATGCCCGCCGCGGGCAGCGCGGCGCACAACAGGGCCAGCGCCTGGGCGAATCCGGCCACCACCAGCACGGTGCTCGGGGTCGCGCGTACCCCGCGGAGCCGTCCGAGGTGGCGGGCGAGTTCGATCCGCAGCTCCGGCTCGCCCGCCAGGGGCGGGTAGGACGTGCCGACGGGCTGCGGGGACTGGAGGATGCGCTGGTAGGCCGTCAGCCATTCCCGGTGCGGTACGCCGGGGGCGTTGTGGCCACCAGGACGCAGGTCCCAGCGCACGGCGGGCACCGGGCCCTCGTCAAGCAGGGCCGGCACCACGGCATCACGGGACAGATGGCCGGTGACCCGGGTTCCGGCTCCGCGCGCCGCCTCCAGGTAGCCCTCCGCCGACAGTTGTGCGTACGCCTCGACGACCACGCTGCGCGAGACACCGAGGTCCTCGGCGAGCCGCCGGGTGGCCGGCAGCCGGGTGCCGGGGTGCAGGATTCCCTGTTGGACTTCCTGTCTGATGAACTTCTGTATCTGGGCGGTAAGGGATTCCCCTGAATCACGGGAGATGTTCACCGCCAACTGCAGGGCCATTCGTTCCCCCGTTTCTTCTTGGCTTGGACTGCTTTTCCGGAAGGGAATTGGTCTGTCGGACCCGGCTCGGCGGGCACACACTGGTCGGCGACATTCATCCGGTGCCGACGAGGGGAATTCCCGTGACCGCATGGCCGAGGGTTCGTGAATGGCCCGCTCTGCTGGAGACACTGCTGAACGGCGGGAGCCTGACGGCCGAGGACACCGACTGGGCCATGGAGCAGGTCATGGCGGGTGAGGTGGGTGCCGCCACGCTGTCCGGCCTGCTGATCGCGCTGCGGGCCAAGGGCGAGTCCGTCGACGAGGTCGAGGGGTTCACCCGGGCGATGCTCCGCAACGCGCTGCCCCTGCGGGTGCCCGGCCCCACTCTGGACATCGTGGGCACCGGTGGCGACGGGACGCACAGCGTCAACATCTCCACCATGTCGGCGATCGTCGCGGCGGGAGCCGGGGCGCGGGTGGTGAAGCACGGCAACCGTTCGGCCTCGTCCAAGTGCGGTTCCGCGGACGTGCTGGAGGAGCTGGGGGTGGCGCTCGACGTGCCGGTCGGTGCCGTGGCGGAGATCGCCGAGGAGGCCGGTATCACCTTCTGCTTCGCTCCCGTCTTCCATCCGGCGCTGCGTCATGCTGCGGCCCCGCGGCGTGAGTTGGGGGTGCGCACCGTGTTCAACCTGCTCGGCCCCCTGTGCAATCCTGCCGCACCCGTGGCGCAGGCCGTGGGGGTGGCCGACGAGGACGCTCTCCCGCTGGTGGCCGGAGTGCTGGCCCGACGCGGCACCTCCGCCCTGGTGTTCCGCGGCGACGACGGCATGGACGAACTCACGGTCACGACGACGTCCCGGGTGTGGACGGTGCATGAGGGCCGGATGACAGAAGAGGTCGTCCACCCCGGTGACCTCGGCTTCCGCACGGCGCGTCCGGGAGACCTCCGGGGCGGTGACCGCAGGGACAACGCCCGGGTGGTCCGCGAGGTTCTCGGCGGAGCACACGGACCGGTGCGCGACGCGGTGCTCCTGTCGGCCGCGGCCGGCCTCGCCGCACTGCGGCCTTCGGCGGCACCGCTGGCCGAGCGCCTCGGGGACGGGGTGCAGCGTGCCCGCGAGGCCATAGACTCCGGCGCCGCCGCCGGTGTGCTGGAGCACTGGGCGACCATCACCGGCAAGCGGTCCGTCCGGTGAACGGCGTCGACCCGGATC
>NZ_JBHWIW010000007.1:0-12398 GCF_042731955.1 Streptomyces sp. NPDC059828
CCGCCACCACGATCTTCGCGCTGGTGGTTGAGCGGGCTGCACCGCCGCTAGAGCTTGCGAAGTCCACTGAGCACCCTTTCGAGCAGTGTCACGTCCGGCGTACCGCCGGCCTCTCCGTTGCCCGGCTGGTGGATCGCCACCATGCCGGCCTCCGCCAGGTCCGCCACGAGGATCCGCGCCACGCCCAGGGGCATCGACAGCAGCGCCGACACCTCGGCCACCGACTTGACCTCCCGGCACAGATGGCAGATCCGCTGGTGCTCGGGCAGCAGCGACGAGAGCCGCGAGGGATCGGCCGTGGTGCTGACCAGCGCCTCGATGGCGAGCTGGTAGCGGGGCCGGGTCCGGCCGCCGGTCATCGCGTAAGGACGCACCAGCGGCTGGTCGCCCTCAAATCCGTAGTCGGTTTCCACACCGTACGGATCGTGAGAGGCGGGGGGCGGGGTCATGAATCCTCCGGGCGTGACATGACAGCAAGTGGTCGGCTGTGCCGTCTGACTGGGCCGGTGGGGGGCCGGGTTGGGGCGGCGTGACGGTGTGGGCGATAGGACGGTCGGCCGGGAGCGTACCTGGGGGCGCACACTCTCGCGGCCTCGGCGGGCTTCTAGTGCAGCAGGCTCCCCTGGAGTTCGGCGCGCAGGTCCGGGGTGAGGACCGTGCCCGCGCGGTCGACCAGGAGGGCCATCTCGTAGCCCACGAGGCCGATGTCGGCATCCGGGTGGGCGAGCACGGCCAGCGAAGAGCCGTCCGAGATCGACATGATGAAGAGGAAGCCGCGCTCCATCTCCACCACCGTCTGGTTGACCGGGCCGCCTTCGAAGATGCGGGAGGCACCCGCGGTCAGCGAGGTGATTCCGGACGCGACGGCCGCCAGCTGGTCGGCACGGTCGCGGGGGAATCCCTCGGACATCGCCAGCAGGAGTCCGTCGGCGGAGACCACCACGGTGTGGGACACCCCAGGGGTGTTGTCCACGAAGTTGGTGATCAACCAGTTCAGATTCTGGGCCGCCTGGCTCATCGGGCTCACGCTAACGCTCCTGCTGGTGGGTGGGGCCGAGGTCGAAGCTTCCGGTGTTGCCGGAGCTGCCCGCCTGTCGGCCCTGCTGGATACCACGGCGGAGATTGGTCAGCCGGCCGCGCACATCGTCGGGGGCGCGGGATACCTGCGGCCCGGTCTGCTGGGGGGTCTCCTGAGCGGTGCCCGGGACCAGGTTGGCGCGCGGCACCCGCAGGGGCAGACCCGAGGTGGTGATCCCGCCGGCCGCGGGCTTGCGCGCCCGATCGGCCTGGCGGACCAGGTCATCATTCGGCGAGGTGCGCCACTCGGCACCGCTCACCTGGTGCTGACCGGTCTGGCTGGACGGTCCGTCGAGACCGCTCTGGCCCGTCTGGCCGGACTGCCCGGCAGGCTCGGCCGCGGGACGGCGCGGCGGAACCGGCTGTGCCGGACGACCGGTCGACTGCTGGGGTACGACCGGCTGGCGGCCGGCGTTGCTCTGTCCGGTCCCGCCCTGGCCACCGGTGTCCTGGCCGTTCCGGGCGGCCTGCGCGCCGCCGCCGTGGAACCAGTTGGTCTCCAGCGTGTCGTACAGCGGTGTGCGGCCGTCCCCGGGGTTGCTGGCCGGAGGAAGGGCCTCGGGCTGCGGCTGGGCCGGCAGGCTCGCGGCCGGCTGGCGCGGCGCCGTGAAGCCGCCGGTGTCCCGACCCCGCTGGCGCGGGGCGGTCGGACCCTGCTGGCCCTGGACCGGGGGACGCTGGCCGTAGTCGGGCCGGGCGAACTGCTCGGTGGCGGCCGGGTCCTGGGAGGGCCGCTGCTGACCGTAGTCGGGCCGTGCGTATTGCCCGGTGGCCTCGTGCTCCTCGTGGCCGCGCGGGGCGTCCAGCGGGGGACGCTGCGGACCGGACGGCTGCTCGCTGCCCCAGCTCGCGGGCTGGGGCCGGGGCGGCTGGCCGCCACCCGGCAGCTCGGCGCGAGGGGCACCACTCTGCGGCAGGCGGTGACCGCGGTCGTCACCGGCCGGGGCACCCTGCGGGAAGCCACCGCGGCCACGATCGCCGGAACCGGAGCCCTGGCCGGTGTCGCCACGGTCCTGAGCAGCCGGACGGCCGCGGCCACCGTCAGCGGCGAACGAGTTGACCGGGGCGCCGCCCTGACGGGAGGGGTCCTGCTTGGGGCCGTTCGGGAGGGGTGCGCCGCCCCGTCCGGGCAGCGCGGCACGCGAGGCGGATCCGGTACTCACCTGTCCGCGCGGAGTGATGGCACCGAGTCGCCCACCGGGGGCGCTGCCGCCTCCGGGACGGTTGCCGGCCAGGCCGCGGTTGCCGCCGCCCTGACCCTGCGGGGCGCCGCCCTGCCCGCCGACACCCGGCTTGGCCGGGGCCTTCTTGCCGCCATGGGCGACATCGACGGGCAGCATGACCAGCGCGGTCGTACCACCGGAGTCGGACGGACGCAGCTGGATCCGGATGCCGTGGCGCAGGGACAGACGGCCGACCACGAACAGACCCATTCGGCGGGACACCGAGACGTCCACCGTCGGAGGCGAAGCGAGTCGCTCGTTGATGGCGGCGAGGTCCTCGGGGGAGAGGCCGATACCGGTGTCGTGGATCTCGACCAGGACACGTCCGTCGGGCAGCGCGTGACCGGTGACCCGGACCTTGGTCTGCGGGGAGGAGAACGACGTGGCGTTCTCCAGCAGCTCGGCGAGCAGGTGCACGAGGTCGTTGACGACACGGCCCGCGACCTCGGTCGCGGGCACCGCGGCCAGCTCGATGCGCTCGTACTGCTCCACCTCGGAGGCGGCGGCACGGAGCACGTCGACCAGCGGGACGGGCCTGGTCCAGCGGCGGCCCGGCTCCTCACCGGCGAGGACGAGGAGGTTCTCGCCGTTACGGCGCATACGGGTCGCGAGGTGATCCAGCTTGAAGAGCGAGGACAGCTGGTCCGGGTCGGCCTCGCGGGACTCCAGCTCGGAGATCAGGGACAGCTGACGCTGGATGAGACCCTGCGAGCGGCGCGAGAGGTTGGTGAACATCGCGTTGACGTTGCCCCGCAGCAGGGCCTGCTCGGCGGCGAGGCGGACCGCCTCGCGGTGCACGTCGTCGAAGGCCGCGGCCACCTTGCCGATCTCGTCCCGGGAGTGCACACCGACGGACTCGACCTTGGTGTCGACGTCCTGCGGGTCCGACTCGGAGAGCTGCTTGACGAGCTGGGGCAGACGGTCCTGGGCGACCTTGGTGGCGGTGTCCTGGAGCCGGCGCAGCGAGCGGATCATGGAGCGGGCCACGACGAAGGCGCCGACGAGCGACACGCCGAGGACGAGCAGGATCAGCGCACCGTTGATGACGGCGACCTGCTGGGACTCCTGCTTGAGCTCGCGGGCCCTGGTCTCCATCTGGCCGAGAAGGGTCTCCTCGATGGTGTTCATCGCCTGGAGCTTGGTGTCGGCCTGGTCGGTCCAGTCCAGGTAGCCGCGGGGCTGGCCGCGCAGAGCGGTGGCACTGCGCAGTACCTGGGCCGCGTACTTGTTGGCCTTCTCGATCTCGGAGTTGCCGCTCTCCAGCGGACCGAGCAGCTCTTCGGCGTTCCCGCCGTACGAGGAGTAGAGCGCGACGAACGACTTGGTCTCGGCGTCCTCGTTGGTCCTGGCGTCGACCGCGAGATTGCGGTCGTCGTCGCTCATCTCCGGAGTTCCGGACGCGTTCTTCGGGAGCGCCGCGGCGATCACGGCGCGCTGGATCGACGCGTACTCCTTCGCGGAGGAGAACGCGGCCAGCGCCCGGGTCCGCTTGATCATGTCCGGGTTGCTGGTCGCCTGGGCCATGTCCTGGGACAGGCTGAGGAGCGAGTTGATCAGACGGCTGTATCCCGAGACCGTCCCCGAGACCGACTCGCCGTCCTTGTAGGCCCCCTCGCGCAGCCGGCCGATGTTGTGCACCTGCCCGGCGATCTGGGCGACGTTGGCCCGGATGCTCTCCAGGGCGTCGTCGCCCGTGGGGTCACCCATGCTGTTCACGGCGTCGAGGTACGCCGTCTTCTTCTGGTCCGTGACGTCCCGGGGGTGCTTGACGTCGTAGTCGGTGACAGGTGTGCCGTGCCTGAGGGGCCCCGCCGCGTGGTCGCGCTCGTTCTGGAGGGCCTCGGCCAGCGCGGTGGCGTCACGGGTCAGCTCGGTCAGCAGCTGCATGTGCTCCAGCTGCTCGATCTCGTTCATGGACTCGTTGATGCGGAGTCCGCCGAGCGTGGTCGCGGCGACGACGGGGAGCGTGAGCAGGGAGACCAGTCGCGTGCTGATGCGCCAGTTGCGCAGGGCTATTCGCGAGCCGGTGTCGTTGGGGCCCTTGGGCTTCGGCGTGGCCGGCTCGGGGCCGCCCTGCGCCGTGCCGGGCCGGGCGCCGCCCTGTGCCGTGCGGGAGCGCGCACCGCGATCGCCGCCATCGCCCGCCGGGGGCTGGGCCTGGCCCTGGGTGTGCCGGGGCGAGGACCCGCGATCGTTCCCGCCGCGAGGCTCCTGTTCAGATGCAGCTTCCCCGTGGCCCTGGTGGGCCTGGGGACGCCCCATGCCATCCCTCTTGAAACGTCCCTGCACTAGCGTCGCAACCTCTGGACCAGGCGCCCCTCCGCATGACGGCGGGGCGGTGTCGGCGTGTTGGGGCGCTCAACGCGCCCCGATGATGGGTCGGTGGTGTGACCGGCGCTTTCCCCCTTCTCCGCCGCCACTCGAGCGCTTTGTCGCGCTCTCGTGCGCCGGACTGAACACGCGGCGGTGCGTGGAATTCCAGCACAGTGCCGGATCTCCAACAAGGCCCGTGTATCGGGCTGTGACCCAGGTGACGTGATGTAGCCAGTGTGTCACAAGCCGTGGAAAGCGATCGTGGAGGAATAGGACTTTTACTTACGAGTCGCTTACGGGTGGGGGGTGTCCCAGTCGAGATGATCAGGAGCGGAATGGCTGATTCAGGTACGCAATGTCCGTTTCCGAAGGGTGGTTACGGCTTGATTTCGCTGTCCGGAATGACGGAATTGCCCGGGAGGTCGTGAGCAAACTCACACGTAACCCACAGTCGAATCCGCGCTTTCGCTGGGATTCGGCTGTCTAGCCTTTCGCTTTACACGGACACCCGAACCGACAAGGGCCGACACACACGATGAAGACCATGATGTTCCGCACCATAGCCAACCCCCGGCGTACCACCCTGGTGCACCTCCAGGACGCCGGCGAGCTGAGCCCCGCGAACCAGCCGGAGCATTCGGTCGACCTCCCCGCCCGGACGGCCAACCCCCGCCGCACCACTCTGATCGACGCCCCCACGGCCCCGTAGGGCCCCGGCCGGGCCCGGCCCGGTCGCGGTCTGTGGCGATGGCGAGCGGTAATACGGCAGGCCGGGTGCCTGCGCCGCGTTAGCCTGGGGCGTCAGACTCCAGCCAGCGGAAACGTAAGGGGCGCAAGGCACCTGTGCGCATCGCCAGATTCTCCATCGACGGCAATGTCGCCTTCGGCGCGGTCGAGGGCGACGGGACCGGTGGCCCGGCCGGACTCGTCCTGGACATCATCAAAGGCATTCCCTACACCGACTTCGAGCTCTCCGGGACGAAGGTCCCGCTGAGCAAAGTCCGGCTGCTCCCGCCCGTCCTCCCGAACAAGGTCGTGGCCATTGGCCGCAACTACGCGGAGCACGCGGCGGAGCTCGGCCACGAGGTCCCGGACGTACCCGTCGCGTTCTTCAAGCCCACCACCTCGGTGATCGGCTCCGGCGACGCCATCGAGTACCCCTCGTTCTCCAGGGAACTGCACCACGAGGCCGAGCTGGCCGTCGTCATCGGCCGGATGTGCCGCGACGTCCCGCGCGAGCGCGTCAAGGACGTGATCTTCGGCTACACCTGCGCCAACGACGTCACCGCGCGCGACGTCCAGCAGCGCGAGAAGCAGTGGGCTCGCGCCAAGGGCTTCGACACCTCGTGTCCGCTGGGCCCCTGGGTGGAGACCGGCATCGACCTGGCCGCCGCCGGCGACCTCACCATCCAGTGCACGGTCAACGGCGAACAACGCCAGCTGGGTCGCACGAGCGACATGATCCGCTCCATCGAGGACCTGGTCGTCCACATCACCGAGGCCATGACGCTGCTCCCCGGAGACGTCATCCTCACCGGCACTCCCGCCGGGGTCGGCCCCCTCACCGTCGGCGACGAGGTCGCCGTCACCATCGAAGGCATCGGCACTCTCACCAACAAGGTGATCAAGCGTGGCTAACGCAACTGTCCGCGTACGTTTCTGTCCCTCGCCGACCGGCAACCCCCATGTGGGCCTGGTCCGCACCGCCCTGTTCAACTGGGCGTTCGCCCGGCACCACCAGGGCACCATGGTCTTCCGCATCGAGGACACCGACGCGGCGCGCGACTCCGAGGAGTCCTACGAGCAGCTGCTGGACTCGATGCGCTGGCTCGGCCTCGACTGGGACGAGGGCCCGGAGAAGGGCGGCCCCCACGCTCCGTACCGCCAGTCGCAGCGTATGGACATCTACAAGGACATCGCGGAGAAGCTCCTCACCGGCGGCTACGCCTACCGCTGCTACTGCACGGTCACCGAGCTGGACCAGCGCCGCGAGGCCGCCCGCGCGGCGGGCAGGCCTTCCGGCTACGACGGCCACTGCCGCGAGCTGACCGACGAGCAGAAGGCCGTGTACGAGCGCGAGGGCCGCGAGGCCATCGTCCGCTTCCGGATGCCCGACGAGCCGATCACCTTCACCGACCTGGTTCGCGGCGAGCTGACCTTCACTCCGGAGAACGTGCCCGACTACGGCATCGTCCGGGCCAGCGGCGCCCCGCTCTACACCCTGGTCAACCCGGTCGACGACGCGCTGATGGAGATCACGCACGTGCTGCGCGGCGAGGACCTGCTGTCCTCCACCCCGCGCCAGATCGCCCTGTACAAGGCCCTGATCGAACTCGGTGTCGCCAAGGCGATCCCGGCCTTCGGACACCTGCCCTACGTCATGGGCGAGGGCAACAAGAAGCTCTCCAAGCGCGACCCGCAGGCTTCGCTCAACCTGTACCGCGAGCGCGGCTTCCTGCCCGAGGGGCTGCTCAACTACCTCTCCCTGCTCGGCTGGTCGTTCTCCGCCGACCAGGACGTCTTCTCGATCGCCGAGATGATCGAGAAGTTCGAGATCGCGGATGTCAACGCCAACCCCGCCCGCTTCGACCTCAAGAAGGCCGAGGCGATCAATGCGGACCACATCCGCCGGCTCGATGTGAAGACCTTCACCGAGGCCTGCGAGCCCTGGCTGAAGGCCCCGCACGCCAACTGGGCACCGGAGGACTTCGACCAGGCCGCCTGGGAGGCCATCGCCCCCCACGCGCAGACCCGGCTCACGGTCCTGTCCGACATCACCGCCAACGTCGACTTCCTGTTCCGCGAGGAGCCCGTCGAGGACGAGGCCTCCTGGCAGAAGGCGATGAAGGAAGGCTCGGACGCGCTGCTGCGCACGGCACGCGAGAAGCTCGAGGCCGCCGACTGGTCCAGCCCCGAGTCGCTGAAGAACGCGGTGCTGGCGGCCGGTGAGCAGCACGGCCTCAAGCTCGGCAAGGCCCAGGCTCCGGTCCGCGTGGCGGCCACCGGCCGCACGGTGGGCCTGCCGCTCTTCGAGTCCCTGGAGATCCTGGGCAAGGAGCGCACCCTCGCCCGGATCGACGCGGCACTGGCGAAGCTCACCGCCTAGAGCCGCAAGGTGCTTCGGACAGGGGGCGGCAGCCGTGACGGCTGCCGCCCCCTGTGCGCTAACGGCCCGGGAGGCGGCGCTGCGCCCAGCGCTTCACCTCCGTCCAGGTGCGGGGCAGCCGCTGTGCCGCGAAGACATCACGGCCGTCGTCCGCCGAGGCCGCGACGGTGGCGGCGAGGTTCGGCGTGCGGCTCAGGAAGTGCGGATCGCGTACGGGTACGGCGGCCCGTACGACCAGGAACGAGACCGGCGGCTCAGGGACCTGGCGGCCGAGGTGGTCGGAGCCCTGCTCGCCGGTCGGGAACTTGCCGAACATCACCCCGACCGGGGCGTAGAGGTTCTTCAGCGCCCAGTGCGGCCACGCCAGCACCTCCCGGTCGGCGCCGAACACCGCGATGTTCTCGCACACCAGCGATCCCCGGGGGCGCTTCGCCAGCCCCCGTACCCGCTCCGCGAACTCCACGCCGAGACGAAACACCTCCGCCTCGACGCCCGAAGGCCCCCCGGCCGCCTCGTACACCGTCCAGCCCGTCAGTCCGTGCTGCACGGAGGGTGCGAGATAGGGGCAGTGGACGGACATCGCCGCCACGTACTCCGTGAAGTCCACCGATGCGGGGCCGGTGGTACGGCTCTCGACGAGGCGGAGTGCCCCCGAGCCCTGCGCCGCCTCGGTCCGTACCGTGCTCATCGGCTGCTCGCTTCCGTGCTGAAGGGCGGGACCGTCAGCAGCGGCTTGAAGTAGCCCTCGGGGTGCGGCTCTCCCACGGGCCGGCCGCCGGCCTCGACCCAGGCGTGGGCGGCGAAGGGGTGGGTGCGTACGCCGGTGCACCAGGTCGGCCAGACACCGCGGGCCCGGCACAGCAGCGCGGTGGCGACGGAGCGCTGGAGGCAGTTCTGCCCCGCACAGCGCAGGCTCACCGACACGATCTGGTCGCGTGCGACCCGCGTCTGAGCGGCACCCGCCTCTGACGCTCCGCGGCGGGCGAGTTCGAGCACGGAGCGCAGCCGCGCCGGCCTGAGGCGGGCGAGCGGCCGGGCGGCGCCCACGGCCAGCAGCGGCAGCAGACGCCGCCGCAAGGGAAGCCGGGTCCGCTCCGGCAGCGCCATGGACTGGCTCATGAGGCCACCACAAGATCGGCGGTGCGAAGCTGCCCGATCACGGCGCGGACGTCCTGCTCGGCCCGCCGCGGGTCGATTCCGTGGTCGGTGACGAGACCCGCGGCGATGCCCTGCGGGGTCTCCCCGTCCAGCAGGCGGTGCAGCACCCGGCTGCCGGTGGTGTTGAGCTGCCAGTACCGGCCGGTGCGCTGGTGCAGCAGGACCGTGCCGTCGGCGGTGTCCGCCATGGACACATTGGGGTGGAGCCGCATACGGGTCAGACCTCCGTTGGTGCGGTGTTGCCGTGAGGGGACGTACTGGTGGACGCAGCGCCGGTGGTGCTGTGGCAGGCGGCGGCGCGCAGCCACGTCTCGCAGCCGATCAGGTTCTCCAGCGCCTGGACGGCGGTGTTGTCCTGCTGGGGGAGCGACAGCCGTCTGCGCAGCTCGCCGGGGTCGATCAGACCGAGGGCCGCCAGCTCCGAGTGGTCGAACATCCCCAGCACGGCGGGCAGGTTCCGGCGCAGACCCCTCCTCAGGTCCTCGCCGAAGTCGCCTTTCGTCGTCCGGGCTCTCAACCCGGCGGGCACGATGCCCCGCATCGCGTCGGCCAGCAGAGGTTTGTACCGCCACGGTCCGGCGTGCTCGTGGGCCGGTACGCGCAGCACGGCGTCGAGTACGGAGTCGTCCAGGTAGGGCATGTCCAGCTCGACGCCGGCGTCGGCGTACAGCCTGGCCAGCAGCCGGTAGCCGGCCGTGTTCGAGCGGATCATGAGCAGCATCGTGTGGCTCGCGAGGTCATCGGCGAGCGGGTGCGCCTGCTCGGCGGTGCGCCGCAGTGCCTCGCGGGCCAGTTCGGCCCCTTGGGAGGTCACCCAGGGCGCCGCGCGCAGGGGTCCGAGGCCCCAGCCGAGCGGCGGACGCCGCAGGGGCGGCCGGGGCAGGGTCAGCTGGTCGGCCTGGGTATGCCACCACGAAGCGAGGGTTCCGGGGCGCGCGAGCCCGGCGAGGGTCCGCAGCAGCGGCCAGCGCTTCAGCGCCGACTGCGCCCTGACGTGCCCCAGCGCGGTGAGCGGATGGCGGCGCAGTAACTGGTGCAGATACGACGGCATCGGAGAGAACAACTCGTCTCCGCCGTGTCCGGCCAGATGCCGCCGGGAGCCGTGCTCGGCGAGCCGCCGGGCGCCCCAGCGGATCCGCGCGGTGGCCCGGGTCAGGGAGAGGGGTTCCTCCGCTGCGCCCGCCGTCTCGGGGTCGGCGAAGAGCTCGGGTAGCTCATGCTGCGGTACGACGATGTGCTCGGCACGGTCCAGAAGCTCCGCCGCCAGCCCGGCGTAGACCGTGTCGTCGTTGCCGGCCTCGGCTTCGCTCCAGCGGAAGGTCAGCAGCTCCGGAGTGCCGCGGGCAGCCAGGAAGCACAGGGATGTCGAGTCGAGGCCACCGGATAGGTCCGCGCTCAGCCGGTTCGGCAGGTCCAGCCGTTTCAGCCGGTGCTCCGGGAGAGGACTGCGCTTCAGTACGGCGGTCAGCGCGTCCCGTACCGCCATCGCCCCGTCCCGTGCTGACCGGTCCGGCGCGGGTGGGCGCCACCACGTGTCCTCCCGCGCCCGGTCGACGTCCCACAGCAGTGCGTTCTCCGGGGCAAGGGTGCCCACCCCCGACCACGCGCTGCGCGCGTTCGCCGGATAGGGCAGCTGTAAGCCGCAGGCCACGCGCAGGGCCAGGGTCTCCTCGTCGACCCCGGCGCCGGTCATCGCCGCCAGTACATCGGACCGGTCCGATGCGACGCGCACGCCGTGCACCCGGGTGTGGAAGACCCGGCGCAGCCCGGAGACGCTGCCCTGGAACCGGACCTGTCCGTCCACCGATGCCACCAGGTGACATGAGCCGAGCAGTCCGGCAACGGCCTGATCGACATCGGAGAGCCGGGAGATGCGGGTGGCGAGCCGGCCCAGCTGGTCCACGGTGACCGGGCACCGTCCGATCACGGCCAGCCGCGCCCGGCCCGCCGAGGCGGTCATCACCTCGTCGTGGCGCCATGCGCCGACCAGCCAGGGCCGACCGGACGCATGGGTGATCACCTGCGCCTTTGCGAATGGTACGAGCGGCCGGACGGCCGTACCGGCGTCGGTGTCCGGAAGCACCACGAATCCCGTACTCATAGCCATCCGGTCGGTCCCCCATGGAAGAGAGGTCGGTGAATTTCCTGAATGACCAGTCTGAGAAATGGCCGAAAAATCTCCGCGTGCAGGAGCGGAGGGTGGCGGATGCCGCGGAACCAGGGAGATGGAGACCGGGCCCCGCACAGGTGAGCGGGCCCGATGCCCCGTCAGTGGTGCGTCGGCATTTTCAGCCGACGGTTTACCAGAAGTAGTTGAAGAACCAGTCGGGCGACGTCCCGTCCCAGTTGCCCAGCGTGTCTTCGGTGAACTCGCCGACCTCGATCAGCATCGGCGGTACGTACTCCGTGGTCGTCTGCTCAGCGTGCTCGGTCAAGGCGATCTCCGCTCTTCGAGACTGCAACGCAGAATTGCGGAAGCGAAGTTAGCACTCGGCCGATCACGTGAATGTGGCCCTCGTCACACTCGTTGGGGGGTGGAATGTCCGGGGTACATGGGAGCGCCTGGCCGATGCGTGGTGCCACGAGTGAAGCGGAGGATCGAAAATCCCGTCGGAATCCTGAGCAGTCGCTCTGGTCCGTGCGGTGAGTCCGCGCGTCGGCGGGTGCCGCGTTAGGGTCGGGGTCATGGCCATCAAAGCCGTGGTGTGGGATATCGACGACACGATCTTCGACTACACCGGCGCCGACACCGAAGGGCTGCGGCGCACGCTCGACTGCGAGGGGCTGCCGCATGGCTACCTGTCGGCGGAAGATGCTCTTCGGTGCTGGCGGGAGCTCACCGCTCGGCACTGGGCCCGATTCGCGGCCGGGGCGGTGGACTTCCAGGGGCAGCGGCGCGACCGCGTCCGCGACTTTCTCGGCAGGGTGCTGAGCGACGCCGAGGCGGACGCATGGTTCGGGCGGCATGTCGCGCACTACGAGGCGGCCTGGTCGCTCTTCCCGGACTTCCTGCCCGCGTTCGAGCGACTGAGCGGCACGCACCGGCATGCCGTTCTGTCGAACTCGAGCATCCACAACCAGGACCGCAAGCTGCGCGCTCTCGGTGTGCGGGAGCACTTCGAAGCAGTCCTTTGTGCTGTGGAGCTGGGTGTTTCCAAGCCCGAGGCGGCCGCCTTCCTCGCCGCCTGCGATGCGCTCGGGCTGCCGCCGCGGGATGTCGCGTATGTCGGCGACCACCCGGACATCGACGCCCGCGGTGCGGCCGAAGCCGGACTGACCGGCATCTGGCTGGACCGGTCGGGTCGCGGCGGCAGACCGGAGCTGCTCCGCATCGCCGCGCTGGGTGAGCTGCCCGGGCTGCTGGGCGTGGATACCCGTTTTGGAGCGCCGTCCACCTTCGGGTAATGTTCTTCCTGCGCCGAGGGAAGCGGGCCGTGAGCCAAGGACCGGAAGCGTACAACCGAATGAGACCCCCGCAGGGGGGTTGAATTTTGGTGGCCTATGGTGTAATTGGCAGCACG
>NZ_JBHWIW010000007.1:12498-181036 GCF_042731955.1 Streptomyces sp. NPDC059828
ACTGATTCTGGTTCAGTTAGTCTTGGTTCGAGTCCAGGTAGGCCAGCTCGCAGAGCTCATCTGCAAAGCCCCCGTTGTGTAGCGGCCTAGCACGCTGCCCTCTCAAGGCAGTAGCGCCGGTTCGAATCCGGTCGGGGGTACAGATCCATCCTGCTGAATCGTTCGGGTCGCTCCCGATGATCCAGTGGTGACATCATCCGTCTTCTGTCGGATGGGATCGCTAGGGCCCCCGTTGTGTAGCGGCCTAGCACGCCGCCCTCTCAAGGCGGTAGCGCCGGTTCGAATCCGGTCGGGGGTACTGGTCTACACCACCATGGCCTATGGTGTAATTGGCAGCACGACTGATTCTGGTTCAGTTAGTCTTGGTTCGAGTCCAGGTAGGCCAGCTCGCAGAGCTCATCTGCAAAGCCCCCGTTGTGTAGCGGCCTAGCACGCCGCCCTCTCAAGGCGGTAGCGCCGGTTCGAATCCGGTCGGGGGTACAGGACGTGAAGGCCCTTCCCGTGCGGGGAGGGCCTTCATGCGTTCCCGGGCTCATCAGCCGAAGCGCCGGTACGACTCCTCTGCCTCCGCCAGCCTGCGCAGGCTCAGCAGCACCGGCTCGTACAGCACGGTGCAGGCCACCGCCGCCTCCACCTGGGCTTCCTCGTCCTCGTAGCGCTCCACCAAGTCCAGGTCGGCGACGGCCAGTTCGCCCGCGCTGCGGGCGTAGGGGAGCAGCTGCTCCACATCGCAGGGGTAGCCCAGCCGGACCATGGTGGCGATCGCGGCGACCAGCATCCGGTACGCGGGCGACTCGGCGCCCGCCTGGCGGCCGAAGTCCCAGCCGAGCCGTTCCATCAGATCCCCGGCGGTGCGGTGTGCCGTGTCCGCCGCGGTGTCGTCCTGGTCCGGCTCCGGGCCGTGCGGCAGGGACCAGACCGCCGCCCCGAGACGCATGTGGTGGTCGAGGGAGTCGTCCCCGATGGCCGCGATCACGTCCCTGGCTGCGGCCACCGGTATCCGGCCCACCTGGATCAGCGCGCGCACCAGCCGGAGTCGGCGCAGGTGCCCGTCGTCGTAGTCGGCCTGGGTGGCACTGACCCGCCGCCCGGGCTGCAGCAGCTGCTCGCGCAGGTAGTACTTGATCGTCGCGGCGGGTACACCGCTGCGTTCGCTGAGCTCCGCCATCCTCATCTGCTTGCACCTTTCCTTGGAGAGTGGCACTATCTAACTATAGATAGCTCCACTATCCAATCGTGCTCGCCAGGGAGGCCAGCCATGGGCAAGCAGCCGGTTCAGGGGCGTATGACGGCGCAGTCGCAGGACGGGGTGACGGTCTTCCTCATCGGGATGCGCATCAACAACTTCCGTGCGCTGCGCAGTTGGCTGCCGGTGGCCGCGGCCATGCCGCGGATGGTCGCCGAGCTCTCCGAGGAGAAGGAGCGCGGACTGCTCGGCTTTCAGTATCTGCTGGGCGGCCCTCGGTTGCTCTACCTGGTCCAGTACTGGGAGTCGAAGGAGAAGCTGCTCGCCTACGCCTCCGACCGGGGTGGGGTGCACCGGCCCGCCTGGGCGGCCTTCAACCGCCGGATGCGGGATGGCAGGGGCAAGGTCGGCTTCTGGCACGAGACGTATGTGGTCCCGGCCGGCGCCTATGAGTCCGTGTATGTCAACATGCCCGAGTTCGGCCTCGGCGCGGCGACGGGAATCGTCCCGGTCGGCCGCCGCGGGGACCGGGCCGCAGACCGTCTCAAGGCTGCCTGAGTCTTCGAGGTTCGGACCCCTGCCGCCGTGGCGTCGGAACGGCGGCAGGGGTCCCGTCCGGTTGTTGCCCAAGAAGCGCGGGGGGCTGCGCAGGCACGACGAGCCCTCCCTCTGGGTTTCTGGCGCCTCCCTGCTGCCGCGGGGGACCCCCGCGGCCTGCGGGTGACGCACCGGATTTCCGGTGGAGCGGCTCAGCTCGCCCGGCGCAGCGCGTCCGACAGGCGGGCCGCGGCGTCGATCACGGCCTGGGCGTGCATACGGCCCGGATGCCGGGTCAGGCGCTCGATCGGCCCGGACACCGATACGGCGGCCACCACCCGGTTCGACGGGCCGCGCACCGGGGCGGAGACCGAGGCGACACCCGGCTCGCGTTCGCCGATCGACTGTGCCCAGCCCCTGCGGCGTACCCCGGACAGGGCCGTCGCCGTGTAGCGGGCACCCTGGAGGCCCCGGTGCAGCCGCTCCGGCTCCTCCCAGGCCATCAGGATCTGAGCCGATGACCCGGCCTTCATCGTGAGCGTCGAGCCCACGGGCACCGTGTCCCGCAATCCGGACAGCCGCTCGGCGGCGGCCACGCAGATCCGCATGTCGCCCTGCCGGCGATAGAGCTGCGCGCTCTCGCCGGTCACGTCGCGCAGATGAGTCAGCACGGGCCCAGCCGTAGCCAGCAACCGGTCCTCGCCTGCCGCTGCGGCGAGCTCCGACAGCCGGGGACCCAGGATGAATCTGCCCTGCATGTCGCGCGCCACCATCCGGTGGTGCTCAAGGGCCACGGCAAGGCGATGTGCCGTGGGTCGCGCAAGCCCGGTCGCCGCGACCAGCCCGGCGAGGGTGGCCGGGCCGGACTCCAGCGCGCTCAGTACCAGAGCTGCCTTGTCGAGAACACCGACGCCACTAGAGTTGTCCATGCAACGATATTCATGTCTCACTCTGTGAAACGCAAGTTCAAATTCTCCGAGAAGTTGCGAACCTGGTTGTACAGCTGCACGAGGGCCCGCGTTCCTCGGCCTGCAACCGGTGGGCGCGGTGCTGCGCAATTGATCTCTAGTTGGGCCTGGGCAGCGTTGCCGGGCCGGAGGGAAAGCGATGGGTAGGACACTCGCGGAGAAGGTCTGGGACGACCACGTCGTCCGGCGCGCCGAGGGCGAGCCCGACCTCCTCTTCATCGATCTGCACCTCCTGCACGAGGTGACCAGCCCCCAGGCGTTCGACGGCCTCCGCCAGAACGGCCGCCGGGTGCGGCGGCTGGACCTCACCATCGCGACCGAGGACCACAACACCCCGACGCTCGACATCGACAAACCCATCGCCGACCCGGTCTCCCGGGCGCAGCTGGAGACCCTGCGCAAGAACTGCGCGGAGTTCGGAGTCCGGCTGCACCCGCTGGGCGACGTCGAGCAGGGGGTCGTCCATGTGGTGGGACCGCAGCTGGGCCTCACGCAGCCCGGCACCACCGTGGTCTGCGGTGACTCCCACACCTCCACCCACGGCGCCTTCGGCGCGCTGGCGTTCGGTATCGGCACCTCCCAGGTCGAGCACGTGCTGGCCACCCAGACGCTGCCGCTCGCCCGTCCCAGGACCATGGCGATCACCGTCGAGGGCGAGCTGCCCGACGGCGTCACCGCCAAGGACCTGATCCTGGCGATCATCGCGAAGATCGGTACCGGCGGCGGTCAGGGCTACATCCTGGAGTACCGCGGCTCCGCCATCGAGAAACTCTCGATGGAGGCCCGCATGACCATCTGCAACATGTCGATCGAAGCCGGAGCCCGGGCGGGCATGATCGCCCCCGACCGGACCACGTTCGACTACCTGCAGGGTCGCGACCACGCCCCCGAGGGCGAGGACTGGGATGCGGCGGTCGAGTACTGGAAGACGCTGCGCACGGACGACGACGCGGTCTTCGACGCCGAGGTCTTCATCGACGCCGCCGAGCTCTCCCCGTTCGTCACCTGGGGAACCAACCCGGGCCAGGGCGCCCCGCTCTCCGCAAACGTCCCCGACCCGGCTTCGTACGAGGACGCTTCGGAGCGGCACGCCGCCGAAAGGGCCCTGGAGTACATGGGGTTGACCGCCGGACAGGTGCTGCGGGACATCGAGGTCGACACCGTCTTCGTAGGCTCCTGCACCAATGGCCGTATCGAGGACCTGCGCTCCGCGGCCTCGATCCTGGACGGCCGCAAAGTCGCCGACGGCGTACGGATGCTGGTCGTCCCCGGCTCGGTGCGGGTCGCGCTCCAAGCCGTTGAAGAGGGGCTCGACAAGGTCTTCAAGGAGGCCGGTGCCGAATGGCGGCACGCGGGCTGCTCGATGTGCCTGGGCATGAACCCCGACCAGCTGGCCCCCGGTGAGCGCTCCGCGTCCACCTCCAACCGCAACTTCGAGGGGCGGCAGGGCAAGGGCGGCCGTACCCATCTGGTCTCACCGCAGGTCGCGGCCGCCACGGCGGTGGTCGGCCATCTGGCCTCGCCCGCCGATCTGACCGACCTGTCCGCCGCCCGTACGCCCGCCGGAGTCTGACCGCCATGGAAGCATTCACCACGCACACCGGTCGCGGCGTCCCGCTGCGCCGCAGCAATGTCGACACCGACCAGATCATCCCGGCCCACTGGCTGAAGAAGGTCACCCGCGACGGCTTCGAGGACGGGCTCTTCGAGGCCTGGCGCAAGAGCGACGACTTCGTACTCAACCGACCGGAGCGGCAGGGTGCGACGGTCCTGGTCGCAGGGCCTGACTTCGGCACCGGCTCCTCGCGCGAGCACGCCGTCTGGGCGCTCCAGAACTATGGGTTCAAGGCGGTCGTCTCGTCCCGCTTCGCCGACATCTTCCGCGGCAACTCGCTCAAGAACGGTCTGCTGACCGTGGTTCTGCCCCAGGAGACGGTGGACAGGCTCTGGGAGCTGACCGAGTCGGACCCGTTGGCCGAAATCACTGTTGACTTGGAGCAGCGCCAGGTGCGCGCCGGGGGTCTCACGGCCGATTTCGAGCTCGATGAGAACGCCCGCTGGAGGCTGCTGAACGGCCTCGACGACATCAGCCTCACCCTTCAGAACGAAGCCGACATCGCGGCTTACGAGGGCTCGCGGCCTGCCTTCAAGCCCCGCACAATTGAGGTCTGAGCAGCGCTTTTCCGATACCGCGCCCCCCGCCGTCCGGCGGGGGGCGCGGTCGCTTGTTGAGACCCACCGGGGCGACAACTCGCCTCAGATGGCACAATCGGTGCATGGAACGCGACAGCCAACTCGAGCTCTATCAGGCAGTCGCCGACCGGCTGAAAGAAGCGCATACCCGTGTGCGCGAACTGCAAGTCCCGGAGGGCGTAAGGATGGCGCTGTCCCGGAAGCTGCTGGCTGTCACGGCCGCGGCCAAGCACGATCTCGCCGACGCCGCCAGGCGCCTGGACCGGCTGATGAGCGACCTCGATGAAGGCCGTTTCCCTCAAGGTGACTGACCGCCCGACGACGGCGCCGATATACGGCTCCGCCGGGTGGCCGCGACGGTCGACTTCGTTGCGGCACTAGGGTGATTAGCCCGTTTCGTGTTTGATTTGCGGTATATATCTGCCTAACGTGCGAAAAAGCTTGAACACTTTCGTTCCGGCTATGTCTCCGAAGGGGAAGAAGTGAACAAGGCGCAGCTCGTAGAAGCGATTGCTGACAAGATGGGCGGCCGTCAGCAGGCCGCCGAAGCGGTCGACGCGGTCCTCGACGCGATCGTCCGCGCGGTTGTCAGCGGCGACCGGGTTTCGGTCACCGGCTTCGGTTCGTTCGAGAAGGTCGACCGCCCCGCCCGCTACGCCCGTAACCCTCAGACGGGTGAGCGCGTACGGGTCAAGAAGACCTCGGTGCCGCGATTCCGCGCGGGCCAGGGCTTCAAGGACCTGGTCAGCGGGTCGAAGAAGCTCCCCCGTGGTGGCGAAGTCGCCGTCAAGAAGGCCCCCAAGGGCAGCCTCCAGGTCGGCACCGCCGCCAAGAAGGCCGCCGCGAAGAAGGCCACCGCCAAGAAGGCCGCGGCGAAGAAGACCACCGCCGTCAAGAAGACCACCGCTGCGGCGAAGAAGACCACGGCGAAGAAGACCACTGCCGCCAAGACCGCAGCCGTGAAGAAGACCGCGGCGAAGAAGACGACGGCGAAGAAGGCCGCGGCGAAGAAGACCGCCCCCGCCAAGAAGGCACCGGCCAAGAAGGCCACGGCGCGCAAGACCACCGCCAAGAAGACCACTGCCCGCAAGAAGTAAGCGGCGCGGCACCCCAGGGCCACTCACGCGACGGGCCGGGCTCCTCCAGGGAGCCCGGCCCGCGGCATGCCCTGGCCGATGTGGGCCGGCCGCCCCGGCGGGCCGAGAGCCCGCACCGAAGGCGTCGACCGCTCAGAGGGTCTGAAGCGTCACCAGCGTGATCCGCAGGGAATCGCCCTGCCCCTCGGTCTCGATACGCACCCGCTGCCCGGGCCGCAGCAGTCGCAGCCCGCCGGCGTCGAACGCCGCGGTGTCGAAGTCCACCGGAGTCCCGTCGTCCAGCAGCACACTGCCGCTCCGGGTCTCTGAGTCATACGTGTACGCGGTCGCCTGCATACCGAGAGCGTATCCGGCGTATCCGGAGCCGCTTGAGCGACCCTGAACGATCATCCGAGCCAGGTGCTCCCGCAGTAGCGGCAGTCCGGCGCAGTGCGCCGCCGTACGGGGGCCCACCCCCAGGGCGAGCGCGGCCCGCAGGTCATCGGCGGTGTCGACGTCCCGGCGCACCGAGTCGGTGCCGGCCACCGCAATTTCCGCGGCCCCGGACCGCAAATGCCGGTTTCGTGAGGGCCCGCCGAATGCGGGACGCAATTCCGCGCCCGGTCCGGCCGCGAGAAAAGTGGTGCCAATTCCCGCCGAGTCCGGGAGGAAAGCCCGCGGGAATTGCGCGGCGGTCCCCAGCACCAGAGCCAATTCCGCTGCTCGCAGCGCCGGCAGATCCGCGTTGAGTGCGGCCACCGGCGCGCCCGGACGCCCGGCGCGCACCACCTCCGCCCCGTGTGCCAGCGCGGCATTGAGCCCCGCGGCCGGGGTGTCGGGCACGACCCGGGCGCCCAGGGCGGCCAGCTCGGCCCCTGCCAGCGGATCGTCAGTGACGACTGCCACATCGGCCACCGCGGGGCACGACAGGGCCGCGGCCACCGTGTCCTGGGCGAAGGCCAGCGCGAGTCGAGGCCGGAAGGTCGCACCGGTGGCCTCCGTCAGCCTGCTCTTGGCCAGGGCGAGGGGCTTCAGCGGAACGACGAGTGACCAGTGCACGGCCTCATTGTGACCCGACCGGGCGGCGCCACCGTGACCCGCCCGCGTGGCGGCATCGTGACCTTCCCGCACGGCGACCCGGACCGTCCGGCAGCCGGGCGGGGCGTACGGTGTTCTCGACAGACCGGGGGCTCGGGGCGACACTTGACCCCCAGCAGCCAGGCAGCAGCCGGCAGCCGCCAGGTCATAGAGGAAGGTGTCCGAGTGTCCCGCCGCAGAATCGGCTTCTGGTACCGCCTGGCGGCGGTCATCGCGAAACCGCCGCTGGTGGTTCTGTTCAAGCGGGACTGGCGGGGAACGGAGCACATCCCGGTCGACGGCGGATTCATCACCGCCGTGAACCACAACTCGTACCTGGACCCGCTGTCCTACGCGCACTACCAGTACAACACCGGACGCGTGCCCCGCTTCCTGGCGAAAGCCGCCCTTTTCAAGGGCACGTTCGTCGGCTCGATCCTGCGCGGCACCGGCCAGATCCCCGTCTACCGCGAGACGACCAACGCGATGGACGCCTTCCGGGCCGCCGTCGACGCCATCCAGCGCGGCGAGTGCGTGGCCTTCTACCCCGAGGGGACGCTGACCCGCGACCCCGAGATGTGGCCCATGGCGGGCAAGACCGGTGCCGCCCGGGTCGCCCTGCTCACCAAGGCGCCGGTCATCCCAGTCGCCCAGTGGGGCGCCAACATGGCGATGCCGCCGTACGCCAAGGAGAACAAGCTGCAGCTGTTCCCGCGCAAGACCCTGATCGTGCAGGCGGGACCGCCCGTCGACCTCTCCCGGTTCTACGGGATGGAGCCCACGCCGGAGGTGCTGCGCGAGGCGACCGAGGTGATCATGGCCGCTATCACCGCCATCCTCGAGGAGGTACGCGGCGAGAAGGCGCCCGGTCAGACCTACGACCACGGAATGGCGCGCGCGGAACAGCGCCGCAAGGCCGCCGAGGAGGGGATGAAGTGACCCGTCCCGTCAAGGCTGCCGTATTCGGCGCCGGATCCTGGGGCACCGCCTTCTCGGTGATCCTCGCGGACGCAGGATGCGAGGTCACCCTCTGGGCCCGTCGCGCCGAGCCGGTCGACGCCATCAACACCACCCGGACCAACCCCGACTATCTCCCGGGAGCCGTACTCCCCGGGACGGTGCGGGCCACCACCGACGCCGCCGAGGCCGCCGACGGGGCCGACTTCACCGTGCTGGTCGTGCCGTCCCAGACTCTGCGTGCCAACCTCGCGGAATGGGCGCCGAAGCTGGCCCCTGACACGGTCCTCGTCTCCCTCATGAAGGGCGTCGAACTCGGCACCGCCAAGCGGATGAGCGAGGTCATCACGGAAGTCGTCGCCGGGGCGCCGGGCGGCGCCTCGGCCGACGACGTCAGGCGGAGGGTGGCGGTCCTCACCGGCCCCAACCTCGCCAAGGAGATCGCCGACCGCCAGCCCGCCGCGGCGGTGGTGGCCTGCGCCGACGAGTCCGTCGCCCAGCGGATCCAGTCCGCCTGCATGACCCCGTACTTCCGCGCCTACACCAACACCGACGTCGTCGGCTGCGAGCTCGGCGGCGCCGTCAAGAACGTCATCGGCCTCGCCGTCGGCATCGCGGACGGAATGGGTCTCGGAGACAACTCCAAGGCCACCCTCATCACGCGTGGCCTCGCCGAGACCACGCGTCTGGGCCTCGCCATGGGCGCCGACCCGATGACCTTCTCGGGCCTCGCGGGACTCGGCGACCTTGTCGCCACCTGCTCGTCCCCGCTGTCCAGGAACCACACCTTCGGCACCAATCTCGGGCGGGGGATGACCCTCCAGGAGACCATCGCCGCCACCAAGCAGACGGCCGAAGGCGTCAAGTCCTGCGAGTCCGTACTGGATCTGGCCAGGCGGCACGGTATCGACATGCCGATCACGGAGACGGTGGTGTCCATCGTCCACGAGGGCAAGCCCCCGGTCGTCGCGCTCAAGGAACTGATGTCCCGCAGCGCGAAACCCGAACGGCACTGAGTTTCCGGCCGGGCGGCGCGGGTTTCCCGGTGTCCCGGCGCCCGTGGAGCCTTTTGGAGCGGTGTGGGCGGGTGAGACGGGCCGGGTGAGCCGGGTTCGTCCAGCACGCAGGGGGACCGAGCCTCCCAAAGGGGGGCGCCCCGGCGCGGGCCTGCCGTCCTTGCGAAGGCGCAAGGTAGTCTCGTCGCGATATGAGCGAGAACCCGTTCCACAGCCCCGACCTCCCCTCCGAGCAGGGCGAGGCGTCCCGCAAGCCGCGTGTCGCGGTGGTCTTCGGCGGCCGTAGCTCCGAGCACGCGATCTCCGTCGTGACGGCCGGTGCCGTGCTGCGTTCCATCGACCGCACCAAGTACGACGTGCTGCCCATCGGCATCACCAGTGACGGCCGCTGGGCGCTGACCACCGACGACCCGGAGCGGATGGCCATCGCCGACCGTACGCTGCCGTCGGTCACCGCGCTCGCCGAATCCACCGAGGGCGGTGTCGCCCTCTCCGTGGACCCTGCCAGCCGCGAGGTGGTCTACAACGAGCCCGGCTCCGTGCCCAAGGCACTCGGTGAGGTCGATGTCGTCTTCCCGATGCTGCACGGCCCCTACGGTGAGGACGGCACCCTCCAGGGCCTGCTGGAGCTCTCCGGCGTCCCGTACGTCGGCTCGGGTGTGCTCGCCTCGGCCGTCGGCCAGGACAAGGAGTACATGAAGCGGGTCTTCACCTCCTTCGGCCTGCCGGTCGGCCCGTATGTGGTCATCCGGCCCCGTGAGTGGGTGCAGGATCCTTCCGCCGCGCGAAAGAAGATCATCGACTTCGCGGGCGAGCACGGCTGGCCGCTCTTCGTGAAGCCCGCCCGTGCGGGGTCCTCGATCGGCATCACCAAGGTCGACGACGTCTCCGGACTCGACGAGGCGATCGAGGAAGCGCAGCGGCACGACCCCAAGATCCTGGTCGAGGCGCTGCTGCGCGGACGTGAGATCGAGTGCGGAGTGCTGGAGTTCGAGGATGGCCCGCGTGCCAGCGTGCCCGCCGAGATCCCGCCGGTGTCCGCGCACGACTTCTACGACTTCGAGGCCAAGTACATCGACTCGGCCGACGGTCTGGTGCCGGCACCGCTGACCGATGAGCAGACCGCCGAGGTGCGGCGGCTGGCGGTCGCGGCGTTCGAGGCCGCGTCCTGTGAGGGGCTGGTCCGCGCGGACTTCTTCCTCACCGAGGACGGCGAGTTCGTGATCAACGAGATCAACACCATGCCCGGCTTCACGCCGATCTCGATGTACCCGCGGATGTGGCAGGAGAGCGGGATCAGCTACCCGGAGCTCGTCGACCGTCTGATCCAGGCGGCGCTACGGCGTTCCACCGGGCTGCGCTGAGGCGCTGAACGGACCGCGCCGTTCCGTACGTACCGTGCGGAACGGTTCATGCAGAATCGTTTCGCACGGGAAGCCTCTCAATGCTTCCCATGTCCTGCGTGTCCTGTGTGCTCGTCGGTGAAGAGTCCCGGGACCGTCTTCGTCACCGGTTCCGCCAGATCCGTCAGCGGCCCGAGGTCATGGGCGTACTGCTTCCCCAGCGTGACCTCGACATATGTCTTGCGGGACGCGGTGGTGAGGCGGGGACCGTCGCCTTCGCGCTCCTCCACGAGCCAGTTGACGCCGTTGACCTCGACTGCCTGCCCCTGCGGATCACTCATCCCCGCGGGCCGGGGGACACCGCAGCGCAGTACGATCGCGGCGTCCCCCCACCCGGCGGTCAGCTGGGAGCGCGGTTCGGGGTCCTGGCGCTCCACTCCGGCCACGGAATCCGGGAGCGCCTTGTGCAGGGCGCGGCACAACGCCGTCTCCTGCGGAGGGGGCGTGGGCACCGCGACCGCGGGGGCGTCCGCGGAGCAGCCCGCGACGGCCAGCAGCACCGCGGCCGTGGCGGGCAGGGAGGCAAGCCGGTGAAAGGACATCACCGGCCAAGGGTAGACGGGGGCTACAGGTGCACGACCGGGCAGGTCAGCGTTCGCGTGATGCCGTCCACCTGCTGGACCTTGGCGACCACCATGCGACCGAGCTCGTCCACTGTGTCGGCCTGGGCGCGCACAATCACGTCATACGGACCGGTCACGTCCTCGGCCTGGATCACCCCCGGGATCTTGGAGATGGTGTCGGCGACTGTCGACGCCTTGCCCACCTCGGTCTGAATAAGGATGTACGCCTGTACCACGGAACCTCCAGGGCGGCCACGAGGATCATGTGGGGAGAAGGGACGCCACGGTATCGCGTCGCCGCGGGCCGCGGGGAGACCTGCGCGCTCCGAGGTGCGCGCAGCGTGGCGCACACAGCACAGAAGTTGACCGGCTGCTCGGCCTACTCGACCGTACCGACAGCAGTGACGGCTCGCGACCGCAAGCGCACTGGGGCAGAAGGAGCACAGGAATGAAGGGCACCGTGGGCGAGCTGGGGGAGTTCGGGCTCATCAGGGAGCTCACCTCCCGCCTCACCTCCACCCCCGCCGTACGTCTCGGACCCGGCGACGACGCCGCGGTGGTGGCCGCCCCCGACCGCAGGGTGGTGGCCAGCACCGACCTGCTGCTGGAGGGACGGCACTTCCGGCGCGACTGGTCGACCGCCTACGACGTGGGCCGCAAGGCCGCGGCGCAGAACCTCGCCGACATCGCGGCCATGGGCGGGGTGCCGACCGCGCTGTTGCTCGGCCTGGTCGTGCCCGCCGACCTTCCCGTCACCTGGGCCACCGAGCTGATGGACGGGATCCGCGACGAATGCCAGGTCGCGGGGGCCGCGGTCGTCGGCGGAGACGTCGTACGCGGCGACACCATCACGGTCGCGATCACCGCACTCGGGGATCTGCGCAACCACGACCCGGTGACCCGGGCCGGCGCCCAGCCCGGCGATGTCGTCGCCTACACGGGCTGGTTGGGCTGGTCCGCCGCCGGGCACGCGGTGCTCTCACGCGGCTTCCGCTCACCCCGCGCCTTTGTCGAGGCCCACCGCCGGCCCGAACCGCCGTATCACGCGGGGCCCGCCGCGGCCGGGCTCGGTGCCACCGCCATGACCGATGTGAGCGACGGACTGGTGGCCGACCTCGGCCATATCGCGGAGGCCAGCAAGGTCCGTATCGACCTGCGCTCCGGACTCATCGACATCCCCACGCAGATGAACGACATCGGCCAGGCCGTCGGGGTCGACCCGCTGCAATGGGTGCTCAGCGGCGGCGAGGACCACGCCATCGTCGCGACCTTCCCCCCGGACGCGAAACTGCCCGCCCGCTGGAAGGTGATCGGCGAGGTGCTCAACCCGTCCGCGCTGCCCCAGGTGACCGTGGACGGGGCGCCCTGGACCAGCAAGGGCGGCTGGGACCACTTCGGGGAAGGGTCGTGACAGTGAAGCCCGCCGCCCAGGCGCCGCCACGGGTGCTCACCGTCGCCGGATCCGACTCCGGCGGCGGGGCCGGGATCCAGGCCGACCTCAAGACCATGCTGGCGCTGGGCGTGCACGGAATGAGCGTGATCACCGCGGTCACGGCCCAGAACTCGCTGGGGGTGCAGGACGCCTGGGAGCTTCCGGCCGAAGCGGTACGCGCGCAGTACCGCAGCGTCGCCGACGACATCGGCGTCGACGCGGTCAAGACCGGCATGCTGGCGTCGGCCGAACTCGTGGAGGCCGTCGCCGAACTGCTGTCCGCCACGGACGTGCCCGTGGTGGTCGACCCGGTCGGGGTCTCCAAGCACGGGGACCCGCTGCTCGCCGAGTCCGCGCTGGAATCGGTACGCGGCAAGCTGCTGCCGACCGCGACCGTGGCCACCCCGAACATGGACGAGGTCGCCCAGCTCACCGGATGCCGGGTGGCGGACGAGTCCGACCTGCGGCGCGCGGCCGGCGCGGTGCTCGACCTCGGACCGCGCTGGGCCCTGATCAAGGGCGGGCATCTCGCGGGTGACGCCGTGGACCTGCTCACCGACGGCAGGGACGAACACTGGCTGCGCGCCCCCCGCCACGACAACCGGCACACCCACGGCACCGGCTGCACACTCGCGTCCGCCGTGGCTGCGGGGCTCGCCAAGGGGCTCACGGTGCCCGAGGCCGTGCACGCGGCCAAGGAGTACGTCACCGGCGCGATCGCCGCGGGGTACGCGCTGGGCGGTGGGATCGGGCCGGTCGACCATGGCTGGCGTTTTCGCTGAGCGTGCCGCCGGAGAGGATGTGCGTCACCCGCGGTCCTCAGCGTGAGCAGGTGAAGTCCCGGGCGGGGGTCCGTCGTGGCCGGTCGCGGCGTGCCCCGCGCCCCTTCGACGCGCCGGCGAACCGCTTTCCGGCGCTGGCGAACCGCAACGGACTGCGCACGGTCACGGCACCAGGTGCGCCGGGAAGCCGCGCGGGGACGGCAAAAAGCCGGTCCACGTCATGTGGACCGGCTTTTCAAGGCAACCGGGAGGGCTGCGCTACGACAAACGTCGCGGTTAGCGCGAGACCTTGCCGGCCTTGATGCACGAGGTGCAGACGTTGAGCCGCTTCGGCGTCCGACCGACCACGGCACGCACGCGCTGGATGTTCGGGTTCCAGCGACGGGACGTACGGCGGTGCGAGTGCGAAATGTTGTTGCCGAAGCCCGGCCCCTTGCCGCAGACGTCGCAGTTGGCAGCCACGGGTCACTCCAAAGACTTCAGATGCACTTACAGTGAAATCCGGCGTGCCGGAATCAGGAATCTGAAGTGGCTTGCCGGGGGAATAGCCCGACTTTCATCGGGCAACCGGAGCAGCATACAACGGCTGCGCCCGTACAACGAAACTACCATGGCACCCCTCGCCCCCCGCCCGGCCCTGGTCCGGCCCGGGTCTACCCTGCGGTGCAGCCGGCCGCTCTCAAGGAGGACGACAGTTGCCGAAACAGGACGGGCTCCCCAAGGAGTCCGCAGGGCCTCGCGCAGAAACGGTGGCGGGAGACGGGCGGGTCCTCGACGCCCTGGTGGTACGCACCTGGTGCGCGCTGGCGCTGGAGGCACTGGGGCGCGAGCGCGAGGAGCTCGACGCGATCAACGTCTATCCGGTCGCGGACGGGGACACCGGCACCAATCTGTATCTCACTGTCGAGTCGGCGTCACGGGCGGTGAACGCGGTCTTCGCCGGGGAGTCCGCGGCGCCGGGTCTCGGGGACGCCCTGCGTGCCATGGCCCATGGTGCGCTGATCGGCGCGCGGGGTAACTCAGGGACCATCCTGGCTCAGCTGCTGCGGGGTATGACCGAAGTGCTGGTGGAGCAGGGGGGCGGGGTGGCCGCGGCGTTGCGGCGAGCCGCACGGTCCGCGCGCGAGGCGGTCGCGCACCCCGTGGAGGGCACGATCCTGAGCGTGGCGACGGCGGCGGGCAGCGCCGCTGTCCCCGATGACGACGACTCGGCCGCGCTGGCGGCCGCCTACGCGGGTGCGCGCCAGGCACTGCAGGAGACCCCCGGGCAGCTCGACGTACTGGGTCGGGCCGGTGTCGTGGACGCCGGCGGTCAGGGGCTGCTGGCGGTGCTGGGCGCGCTGGTGCAGGCCGTGACCGGGGACATGCCGGTGAGGCCCCCCACGGGGCGGCTCGTCTCCCCGGCCCACCCGGTGGTGGCCGAACCCTGCGCCGACGGCGGACCCGCCTTCGAGGTGATCTACCTTCTGGAGGCCGAGGATTCCGCGGTGGCCCGGCTCCGGACGCGCCTCGACGGCCTCGGGGACTCTCTCGTCGTCGTCGGCGGCGACGGCCTGTGGAACGTCCATGTACACGTCGACGACGCGGGTGCGGCCGTGGAGGCGGGCGTCGAGGCGGGACGCCCGTACCGGATCAGGATCACCCACTTCGACACGCCCCCGCCCGCCGAGTCACGTGAGCCGGTTCAGCGGGCGGTCGTGGCCGTGGTTCCCGGCGAGGGTCTCGCGGCCCTCTGCGAGACCGCCGGTGCGACCACGGTGCTGGCGCGGCCCGGAGAGCCCCTGGCGAGCGGCGAACTCGTCGAGGCGATCAGAAGGGCGCACGCGCGCGAGGTCGTGCTGATGCCCAACGACCCCGAACTGCGGCACACCGCGTCGGCCGCCGCGGAACAGGCCCGCGCGGAGGGCGTCCGGGTCGCCCTCATCCCCACCCGCTCCGCGGTCCAGGGCATCGCGGCCCTCGCGGTCCACGAGCCTGGCCGCCGCTTCGACGAGGACGTCGTCGCGATGACCTCCGCGGCGGGCGCCACCCGCTACGGCGAACTGGCCGTCGCCGAGCGGCAGTCCTTCACCTCGGCAGGGGTCTGCCAGGCCGGGGACGTACTGGGCCTGATCGACGGCGATGTCGCGGTGATCGGCGAGGACCTCGCATCGACGGCCGAGACGGTCCTGGACCGCATGCTCTCCGCGGGCGGCGAGTTGGTCACCCTCGTCCTCCCCGACGATGCCCCGCCCGGCCTGGCGGATCGTCTGGAGACGCATGTCCGCAGGAGGCACCTGGCAGTGGACACGGCGATCCACGGCGGGGCGGGCGCGCCGCTGATGATCGGTGTGGAGTAGCCCTTCGTCGACACAGCGGATCGGGCAAGGGCGACAGCCCAAGCCCGTCCGGCGCTTGTGGACGGGACGCCCCGGGCGCCGCCACCGGGCGCGGACACAGGGCCCCGCACCGCGAGGCCCAGCACACGGGTGCGGGCATACCGCGAAACCCGCCCACCACGCGGCTGCGATGCCGACCGGCATCGGGCACGCCAAGAGCCGACCCGACACCGCGAGACCCCGGTACGCGACGGCTGTCGGTGCCGTGGTGTGCAATGGACCGGTGTCCGCACACCTCGCACTGGATGAACCCCTGAAGACCAGCCTCGGCCCGGCCACCGCCAAGGTGATGGCCGAGCACCTCGGCCTGCACACCGTCGGCGACCTCCTGCACCACTACCCGCGGCGCTACGAGGAGCGCGGCCAGCTGACCCGCCTCGCCGATCTCCCGCTGGACGAGCACGTCACGGTCGTGGCCCAGGTCGCGGACGCACGGGTGCACACGTTCAACGGCGGCCGGGGGCAGCGACTGGAGATCACGATCACGGACGGCAGCGGCCGGCTCCAGCTCGTGTTCTTCGGGCGGGGCGTCCACAAGCCGCACAAGGACCTTCCACCGGGCAGCCGCGCGATGTTCGCCGGCAAGGTGTCCGTGTTCAACCGGAAACTCCAGCTCTCCCACCCCAGCTACGAGCGGCTGTTCTCCGACGGTACCGACAGCGGCGACGGCGCGGTCAGTGCGTTCGCCGGAAAGCTGATCCCGATCTATCCCGCCTGCAAGGGCCTGGAGTCCTGGAAGATCGCCAAAGCCGTCGACGCGGTGCTTCCCCGGGCCCGTGAGGCCCTGGATCCACTGCCGCCCGCGCTGCGCGAGGGCCGCGGTTTCGTGTCACTTCCCGAGGCCCTGCTCAAGATCCACCGGCCGGGCGGGAAGGCGGACGTCGAGGAGGCCAGGGCCCGCCTGAAGTGGGATGAGGCCTTTGTGCTCCAAGTCGCCCTCGCCCGGCGGCGCCACGCGGACGCGCTCCTTCCCGCGGTGGCCCGCAGGCCGGCCCCCGACGGGCTGCTGAGCGCCTTCGACGCGAGACTGCCGTTCACCCTCACCGAGGGGCAGCAAAAGGTGTCCGCCGAGATCTTCGGCGATCTGGCCACCGAACACCCCATGCACCGGCTGCTCCAGGGAGAGGTCGGTTCAGGAAAGACGATGGTCGCCCTGCGCGCCATGCTCGCCGTCGTGGACGCCGCCGGCCAGGCCGCGATGCTCGCCCCCACCGAGGTCCTCGCCCAGCAGCACCACCGCTCGATCGTGGAGATGATGGGCGACCTCGCCGAAGGCGGAATGCTCGGCGGCGCCGAGCGGGCGACCAAGGTGGTGCTGCTCACCGGCTCCATGGGCGCCGCGGCCCGCCGCCAGGCCCTGCTCGACCTGGTGACCGGGGAGGCCGGGATCGTCATCGGTACGCATGCGCTGATCGAGGACAAGGTCCAGTTCCACGACCTGGGGCTGGTCGTCGTGGACGAGCAGCACCGCTTCGGCGTGGAGCAGCGCGACGCCCTGCGGGGCAAGGGAAAGCAGCCGCCTCATCTGCTGGTCATGACCGCCACCCCCATTCCCCGCACGGTCGCCATGACGGTGTTCGGGGATCTCGACACCTCCGTGCTGGACCAGTTGCCCGCCGGGCGCTCGCCCATCGCGTCGCACGTGGTTCCGGCCGCGGACAAACCCCATTTCCTGGCGCGGGCCTGGGAGCGGGTGCGCGAGGAGGTCGAGGGCGGCCACCAGGCGTATGTGGTGTGCCCCCGGATCGGCGACGACGTCGACCAGTCCGCGGACGCGCGGCGGAAGTCGGCGGAGCCGGGGGACGACGCGGAGAAGCGCCCACCGCTCGCGGTGCTGGACGTGGCGGAGCAGCTGACCGCGGGGCCGCTGAAGGGCCTTCGCGTGGAGGTGCTGCACGGCCGGATGGCGCCCGACGACAAGGACGGCGTCATGCGCCGCTTCGCCGCGGGCGAGGTGGATGTGCTGGTGGCCACGACCGTGATCGAGGTCGGGGTGAACGTGCCGAACGCGACCGCCATGGTGATCATGGACGCCGACCGGTTCGGTGTCTCCCAGCTCCACCAGCTCCGTGGCCGTGTCGGCCGCGGCTCCGCCCCGGGTCTGTGCCTGCTCGTCACCGAGATGGCGGAGGCGAGCCCGGCCCGGGCCAGGCTCGGCGCGGTGGCGGCCACGCTGGACGGCTTCGAGCTGTCCCGTATCGATCTCGAACAGCGCCGTGAGGGTGATGTGCTGGGCCAGGCGCAGTCCGGCGTCCGGTCATCGCTGCGGGTGCTCGCCGTCATCGAGGACGAGGACGTGATCGCCGCCGCCCGCGAGGAGGCCGTGTCGGTGGTCGCGGGCGACCCGGACCTCGAGGGGTTCCCCGAGCTGCGCAGCGCGCTGGACGCACTGCTGGACGAGGACCGGGAGCAGTACCTGGACAAGGGCTGACCCTGCCGGCGGCGGGGCCAGGGACAGCAGACCGGACCTGAGCCCATATCGTGGAGGTGACCGGACCGAGACGAGCGCCGAGAAGGACCCAGATGACCCGCGTGATCGCCGGTGCGGCCGGCGGACGTCGCCTGGCCGTGCCGCCGGGCAACGGCACCCGCCCGACCTCCGACCGGGCGCGTGAGGGCCTCTTCTCCTCCTGGGAGTCGCTGCTCGGCACCCTGCGGGGCGTGCGGGTCGCCGATCTCTACGCGGGCTCGGGCGCCGTCGGGCTCGAAGCCCTGTCCCGCGGCGCGTCCCACGCCCTCCTCGTGGAGGCCGACAACCGCGCCGTCCGCACGGTCAGGGAGAACGTACGGACGCTCGCCCTGCCCGGCGCCGAGGTCCGCAGCGGCCGGGCCGAGCAGATCGTCCAGGGACCTGCGCCCGGGAACCCGTACGACATCGTGTTCCTGGACCCCCCGTACGCCGTGACCGACGATGATCTTCGCGAGATTATCCTCACACTCCGCACAGGGGGCTGGCTCGCGGACGACGCCGTCGTCACCGTGGAGCGCAGCACCAGGGGCGGCGAGTTCGTCTGGCCGGACGGCATCGAACCGCTGAGGGCCCGTCGTTACGGCGAAGGAACGCTTTGGTACGGTCGCGCCGCCTCTACGTGCGAAGACGCACCATGACCGGACCGGAGAGCGAGGGACTTCAGTTGCGCCGCGCCGTCTGTCCGGGGTCGTTCGACCCCATCACCAATGGACACCTCGACATCATCGCCCGAGCCTCCAAGCTGTACGACGTCGTGCACGTCGTGGTGATGATCAACCAGGCCAAGAAGGGCCTGTTCACCGTGGACGAGCGGATCGAGCTGATCCGTGAGGTCACCGCCGAGTACGGGAACGTCGAGGTGGAGGCGTACCACGGCCTCCTCGTCGACTACTGCAAGGAGCGGGACATCCCCGCCATCGTCAAGGGCCTGCGTGCCGTCAGCGACTTCGACTACGAGCTCCAGATGGCCCAGATGAACAACGGGCTCTCGGGCGTCGAGACGCTGTTCGTGCCCACCAGCCCGACTTACAGCTTCCTGTCGTCCTCCCTGGTCAAGGAGGTCGCTGCCTGGGGCGGGGATGTGTCCCATCTGGTGCCGCCGCTGGTGCTGGCGGCTCTGACCGAGCGCCTCCCGGCGAAGTGACGCCGCGGCCCTCGCGCTGACTGTTCTTCATGAGGTGTCGGACCCCGGCCGACTGGCCGTACAGTCGTCCCGTCCGGCTCCTGGCCGGCGATCGGCTGTTGTGACTGTGTAGAGAGTGGCGAGCACACGGTGGACGTGCAGAAGAAGCTCGACGAGATCGTCCAGGTGGTCGGGAACGCCCGGTCCATGCCCATGTCGGCCTCGTGCGTGGTCAACCGCGCCGAGCTGCTCGCCATGCTCGAGGAGGTGCGCGAGGTCCTGCCCGGCTCGCTCGCCCAGGCCGAGGAGCTCATCAGTGGCCGTGAACACATGGTCGCCGATGCCCGCCAGGAGGCCGCGAGGATCATCGAGGCCGCGCACTCCGAGCGTGGCTCCATGATCTCCGGCACCCAGATCGCCCAGCAGTCGCAGGAGGAGGCCGACCGCATTCTCGCCGAGGCCCGCCGGGAGGCCTCGGAGATCCGCGCGGAGGCCGATGAGTACGTCGACTCCAAGCTCGCCAACTTCGAGGTCGTGCTCAACAAGACCATCGGCTCCGTGGACCGCGGTCGCGAGAAGCTGCTCGGCCGCGCCCCGGGGCTCGGCGAACAGGGCTACGCGGATCCGGCCGATGACGATGCGCCCGAGTACAGCGCCGATCCGCAGACGCTGATCCAGCGGGCCGACGACTATGTGGACGCCAAGCTCGGCGCGTTCGAGGCGGTGCTCAGCAAGACCCTGGAGGCGGTCGGCCGCGGTCGGCAGAAGCTGCACGGCCGGATCGCCACCGATGAGCTCGGAGCCCATATCGCCGCCCAGGACGCGGCGGACATGCACACGGCGACCAGCGACGCGGACTATCTCGCGGGGCTCGCCGAGCTCGCCGGTCCGCAGGCACAGCAGCAGCATCCGCAGGCCCAGCCGGACCCGCCGGCCCAGCCTGAACAGCCGGTCCATGTCCCGGCCCAGGCCGGACCGTATCCCGCGGACCCCGTCTACGGCGGCCAGCCCCAGGACCCGTACGCCTACCAGCAGGATCCGTACGCCACCGGCGCCTACGGCGCACAGCAGGGCTACGCACAGCAGTACGACCAGAGCTATGCCCAGCAGTACGGCTACGACCCGCAGCAGTACCAGCAGCAGGACCACCCGCAGCAGTACCAGCAGCAGGACCACCCGCAGGAGTACCAGCAGCAGGGCCACCAGCAGCAGGGTCACCAGGCCCAGCAGCCGCAGCTCGACGAGACGAGCTTCTTCGACACGAGCATGATCGACTTGGAACAGCTGCGCCGTTACGAGCAGGGCCGCTGATCCGGCACGGACCGGATTGGGCCAACAGCGAACGGTCCAGTATCCTGGCTCTTCGGTCGCGTGTGCGTGCAGCTCGGTGCTGCGCGGAAACCGCGGCCCCCTCTTGATCCAGACGCACGACCCGAAAGCAGGAAGAGCCCTGAACGCCCGCCTTGACCATCGCAACCCACTCGTGTTCGACACACATGAGCTGGGCCGGCGTCCTGGTGCGCTCCAGCGGCTGACCCGCACGGTCGAGGCGCCCGGCGCGCCGGTGTTCGGCATCGAAGAGGTGATCGGGGTGCCCGCGGGCGCTCCGGTGGAGCTTGAGCTCCGCCTTGAGTCCGTCATGGAAGGGGTGCTCGTCACGGGCACCGCCCGTGCCCGGGCCGAGGGGGAGTGCGTAAGGTGTCTGGAGCCGCTGCGCCAGCAGGTTGCGGCGGATTTCCAGGAGATGTTCTCGTACCCTGACGCCGACGACCGGGGCCGCAGCCGCGCTGCGGAGCCGGGCGACGACGCCGAGGACGAGGGCATGATCTTCCTCGAGGACGGCCTGTTCGACCTCGAGCCCGTGCTGCGTGACGCGGTGGTGCTCGCACTGCCGATGCAGCCGGTGTGCCGGGAGGACTGTGCCGGACTGTGCCCCGAGTGCGGGGTCGGCCTGAACGACGAACCGGACCACCACCACGACGCCGTCGACATCCGTTGGGCGGCATTGCAGGGACTCGCCGATTCACTGGGAACCGGCGAGAAGGACAAGATGAGCGGCGACGCGCCTCGATCACCTCGCGCCGCCGAGAAGCAGGAGAAGTAGCCGTGGCTGTTCCGAAGCGGAAGATGTCGCGCAGCAACACGCGCCACCGCCGGTCGCAGTGGAAGGCTGCGGTCCCCACCCTGGTTTCGTGCGAGCGTTGCCAGGAGCCGAAGCTGCAGCACATTGCGTGCCCGAGCTGCGGCACCTACAACAAGCGCCAGGTCCTCGAGGTCTGAGCGGCTGGTGAGAGGCTCTATGTCTGACGCCAGTAAGCAGGCAGACAACGCAAGCGCAGCCTCGCCCCACACGCTTCTGGAAGGGCGGCTCGGGTATCCACTCGAGTCCGCCCTTCTGGTGCGTGCACTGACCCACCGCTCATACGCGTACGAGAACGGCGGTCTGCCCACCAACGAGCGGCTTGAGTTCCTCGGGGACTCGGTGCTCGGACTGGTGGTCACGGACACGCTTTACCGCACCCACCCGGATCTGCCCGAAGGCCAGCTGGCCAAGCTGCGGGCCGCGGTGGTCAACTCGCGCGCGTTGGCGGAGGTCGGGCGTGGCCTCGACCTTGGCTCCTTCATCCGACTCGGCCGGGGCGAAGAGGGCACGGGCGGCCGGAACAAGGCGTCCATCCTCGCCGACACCCTTGAAGCCGTGATCGGCGCGGTCTATCTCGACCAAGGCCTCGACGCGGCCTCCGAGCTGGTTCACCGGCTCTTCGACCCGCTGATCGAGAAGTCCTCCAGCCTCGGTGCCGGACTGGACTGGAAGACCAGCCTTCAGGAGCTGACGGCCGCTGAGGGCCTTGGCGTGCCCGAGTACCTGGTCACCGAGACCGGTCCGGACCACGAGAAGACCTTCACGGCTGCCGCCCGCGTCGGTGGTGTCTCGTACGGCACCGGCACCGGCCGCAGCAAGAAGGAAGCGGAACAGCAGGCTGCCGAGTCCGCGTGGCGCGCGATCCGCGCTGCCGCGGACGAGCGCGTCGCCGCGGAGAAAGCGGCTGCCGAGCAGCCCGCCTCCGATGAATCCGTCTCCGAAGGGGTCGGCGCCCCTTCGGAGCAGGCCACGGCCTGATTCCGTTTCCGGCCTCCGCCGCGCCCCGGTGCGGCGGAGGCTTTCGGTTTTTCACCCCGGGATCCGTCGCCGGACCGGGAAACCCGCCGTACGCGCCGGAGGTACGCTGCGGGCGTCGTCCCATAGACCCGTAGACCTCTGTGGAGGAGCGCCCGTGCCCGAGCTGCCCGAGGTCGAAGTGGTCCGGCGTGGGCTGGAGACCTGGGTCTCCGGGCGGGTCGTGGCCGAGGTCGAGGTGCGCCACCCACGGGCCGTCAGGCGCCACTTCGGCGGAGCCGAGGACTTCGCGGCCCGCCTCAAGGGGCAGCGGATCGGTACCGCCCGGCGGCGTGGCAAGTACCTGTGGCTCCCGCTGGAGGACAGCGGCGCCGCAGTGCTCGGACATCTGGGGATGAGCGGGCAGCTGCTGGTGCAGCCCGAGGCGGCGGCCGAGGAGAAGCACCTGCGGATCCGCATCCGCTTCGACGACACTCTCGGGACCGAGCTCCGCTTCGTCGACCAGCGCACCTTCGGCGGTCTCTCGCTGCACGACACCAGCCCCGAGGGGCTACCGGATGTCATCGCCCATATCGCCAGGGATCCGCTCGACCGCGAGTTCGACGACTCCGTGTTCGTCACCGCCCTGCGGCGCAGGCGTACCACCGTCAAGCGCGCCCTGCTCGACCAGTCACTGATCAGCGGGGTCGGCAACATCTATGCCGACGAGGCCCTCTGGCGCGCCAAGCTGCACTACGACCGGCCGACGATGAGCCTGACCCGGCCCCGCGCCCTGGAGCTCCTCGGGCATGTGCGGGACGTCATGAACGCGGCGCTCGCCGTCGGCGGCACCAGTTTCGACAGCCTCTACGTCAATGTGAACGGTGAGTCGGGGTACTTCGACCGCTCCCTGGACGCCTATGGCCGCGCGGGCGAGCCGTGCCGCCGCTGCGGAACCCCCATGCGCCGACGCCCCTGGATGAACCGCTCCAGCTACTTCTGCCCGCGCTGTCAGCGCCCGCCGCGCGTCTCGTCGTAGGACTCGCGCGCCGTGAGCACCTCGGGCATCCGGCTTTCCAGGAACTCCATCAGACCGACCAGACGCTCGGCCACCTGCCGGCCGAGTGGGGTCAGTGCGTAGTCGACCCGCGGCGGATTGGTCGGCTGCGCCTCCCGGTGCACCAGGCCGTCACGCTCCAGAGCCTGAAGGGTCTGGGCGAGCATCTTCTCGCTGACGCCGTCGACGCGGCGGCGCAGTTCGTTGAACCGGCAGCCCGACTCGTAGAGGGCGCCCAGGGCCAGACCGCCCCACCGCCCGGTCACGTGCTCCAGCGCACCGCGTGACGGGCACTGCCGACTGAACACGTCGAAAGCGAGATTCTCAGCAAGGTCGTCAGCCACATCACTCACCCTACGCCTGCGCTTCCCGAAAGGCAGGTGCTCACCGCGGGACAGCGCCCGCGATGAGCACAGCGGCAAGCGGGAGGAAGCGTCAGAAGCCGAGGTCCTGCGCCCACCAGGGGCCGCCGTCCGCGAACGACACCCCGACACCCATCGTCCGGTAGTCGCAGTTCAGGAGCTGCGCGCGCTGGGCGTCGTCGCTCATCCAGTGGCGCACCACCGTCTCGGCGTCGCCCGGTCCGCGGGCGATGTTCTCCGCACCGAGGTTGCCGACGCCCAGCCGGGCGGCGCGCTTCCAGGGGTCGTTGCCCTCGGGGTCGACATGGCCGAAGAAGCCGCGTGCCGCCATGTCCTCGCTGAACCGGCCGGCCAGGGCACCGAGCGACCCGTCCACGCGCAGCGGGCTGCATCCCACCTTGGCGCGCTCCTCGTTGACGAGCGTGAGGACCTCGGCCTCGGCCGCCGCTTCGCCCGTGACCGCCGCGGACGTCTCTGCCGAGACCCCCGGTGCGGGGGACTCGGGTGACGTCGCCGGTTCGGGGACGAGGGCGCGTGCCGGGGCGCTGGTCACGTTCTTCGGGTGCTGCTGCGGCGCGGCCTTCCGCGCGGTGGACTCCTGCGGGGCGGCTGTCCGGGGCGCCCTCTGCTGCGGGACCGCCTTGTGAGGCTGCTCCGGCTTGGCTGCCGCATCCGGCTTCGCTGTCGCATCCGGCTTCGCCGGTGCGGTCGGCCGGGGAGTCGCCTTCGGTGCGGCGCTCTTCTGGGGTGCGGCGGGCTTCCCCGCCTCCGGGGCCTTCGGCTGCGGCCTTGCGGGCCCCGGAGACGCCTTGGAGTAGGTCGCCGACAGACCCGTCTCGGATTCCCGGAGCTGGAGCTGCTTACTGCTGGAGCTGTTCTCGCCCAGCAGGAACTCCTTGCCGCCCGGCACTACACCGGTGGCCGCGGCCACGGTGGCCACCGCCACGGCAGCGACGGCTGCGAGCAGCCCGGTGCGCACGGGCACGGCAGCCCGGTTCTTCCGGCGGTGGCGTCCCATCCGGTCGCCCTTTCTGACTCGAGTGTGACTTCACCCGTACGAGTGAGGTCAATGCGTGGCAATGTACGGCAATACGGACGGGAGCGATGTGATGCACAAGCCATTGACCGGCTAGCTTGCGGGGCATGAACGAACACGCACGCCTCACCGTCTGGGTGCGCGGCCGGGTGCAGCGGGTGGGCTTTCGTTGGTTCACCAGGGAAAACGCCATGGAGATCGGTGCTCTTGAGGGTTTCGCGCTCAATCTCGACGACGGCCGGGTGCAGGTGGTGGCAGAGGGACCACGTGAGAATTGCCACCGCCTCCTGGACTGGCTCCGCTCGTCCGACACGCCCGGGAAAGTGGATGGCGTGACCGAGATCTGGGGTCTTCCGCGCGGTGGCTACGAGGGATTCGCGATCCGCTGACAAAGGGGTGAAAAGGGGCGGGCGCTAGGCCACGCGGTGTGTTCATAGCGATGCCGACGGCACATGCGTTCGATGGAAACGGCCTGGTGGTTGCCAAGAACGGCCTCTGCGTGCCAGTCTTCCGCAGTAAGGATGATCTCCTCGCCCCCTGGGCCCCGCTGGAGAGCCGCGGTCGCGATGTCGGCGCCCGCCTGCCCCCGGGGTGTCCGCCGATACGGGGCGTGATCGTGTTGACCGTCAAACTTTTTGGTGAGACGCTGGAAGCCCCGCGCACCTTAGCTGTTTGGCAGTACGAACCGCAGTCATGACAAGCGCTGCCAAGCACCGCGGGTGCGAAAATCCCTCACGACCCACACCGCATCGGTCGGTCACTCAGTGTGGAGGACCATCCATCATGGCAAAGGCGCTTCTCGGTTACGTCGGCGGTTCCGACCCGCGACTTCTCGCCGAGATGCGACGGCTTCAGCAGCGCGTCCAGGATCTGGAATCCGAGCTCGTACGGATCCAGACCGAGAATGACGCGCTGAGTGCCGCCGCACAGCACCATGGCGAGTCGCTGCTAGAAGGCATCGACATCGACGTACCCAAGGGCGAGCCGGCGCTCACCTGATGTCAACCCCCCGTCGAGATCAGGTGAGAAACTCTCGCTGGTAGGTATGCAAGGGACGCTTCGGCGTCCCTTCTTTTTTGCCTCGCCGGTCCCTCTTCCCGGGCCCCCTTCGGCCGTCTGTCGAACGGCTGTTGGTACGCGTTTCACCGTGCTTTACCGTCTGATCTGCCCTGCCCCTTCATAGGTGAAACCGCGACCGAGAGGTAGAGTCCGCGGGCGTGCACCTCAAGGCCCTGACCCTCCGCGGGTTCAAATCCTTCGCGTCCGCCACGACGCTGCGTTTCGAGCCGGGCATCACGTGTGTCGTGGGGCCGAACGGCTCAGGCAAGTCGAATGTGGTGGACGCGCTGTCCTGGGTCATGGGCGAACAGGGTGCGAAATCGCTGCGTGGCGGCAAGATGGAGGACGTCATCTTCGCCGGGACCACCGGGCGCCCGCCCCTCGGCCGGGCCGAGGTCTCGCTGACGATCGACAACTCCGACGGGGCGCTGCCGATCGAATACGCCGAGGTCACCATTACGCGGATCATGTTCCGCAATGGGGGCAGCGAATACCAGATCAACGGGGATACCTGCCGACTGCTCGACATCCAGGAACTGCTCTCGGACTCCGGTATCGGACGCGAGATGCATGTCATCGTCGGGCAGGGCCAGCTCGATTCCGTACTGCACGCCGATCCGATGGGGCGGCGTGCGTTCATCGAAGAGGCCGCGGGTGTCCTCAAGCACCGCAAGCGCAAGGAGAAAGCGCTGCGGAAGCTGGACGCGATGCAGGCCAACCTCGCGCGCGTACAGGATCTGACCGATGAGCTGCGGCGCCAGCTCAAGCCACTCGGACGGCAGGCGGCGGTGGCACGGCGGGCCGCCGTCATCCAGGCCGATCTGCGTGATGCCCGGCTGCGGCTGCTCGCCGACGACCTCGTACGAATGCGCGAGGCGCTGAAGTCCGAGGTGGCCGACGAGGCCGCGCTCAAACAGCGCAAGGAGTCCGCGGAGCGGGAGCTGAAGGCCGCGCAGACCCGCGAGTCGGAGCTTGAGGACGAGGTGCGGCGCCTGACACCGCGCCTCCAGCGTGCCCAGCAGACCTGGTACGAGCTCTCGCAGCTCGCGGAGCGGGTGCGGGGCACCGTGTCGCTGGCGGACGCCCGGGTGAAGAGCGCCACCTCGGCACCCGCGGAGGAGCGCCGCGGGCGGGACCCCGAGGACATGGAGCGCGAGGCTGCCCGGATCCGCGAGCAGGAGGCGGAGCTGGAGGCCGCGTTGGAGTCGGCCGAACGCGCGCTTGACGACACCGTCGCGCACCGTGCCGAACTGGAGCGCGAACTCGCCGTCGAGGAACGCAGACTGAAGGACGTCGCGCGGGCGATCGCCGACCGGCGCGAGGGTCTGGCACGGTTGAACGGCCAGGTCAACGCGGCCCGTTCGCGCGCGGCGTCAGCACAGGCGGAGATCGACCGGCTGGCGGTGGCCCGGGACGAGGCGCGGGAGCGGGCGACCGCGGCTCAGGAGGAGTACGAGCAGCTCAAGGCCGAGGTGGACGGGGACGCGGACGACTCGGCCCTGGCCGATGCCCACGAAGCCGCCAAACGGGAACTGGCGGAGGCCGAGACGGCGTTGTCGGCGGCCCGCGAAGCCGCCACGACGGCCGAGCGCAGACGCGCGGCCCTGGCGGCCCGCCACGAGGCGCTGGCCCAGGGCCTGCGCCGCAAGGACGGCACGGGCGCACTGCTTTCGGCCAGGGACAGTCTCACCGGGCTGCTCGGACCCGCCGCGGAGCTCCTCACGGTCACTCCGGGGTACGAGGTCCCGGTCGCGGCGGCGCTCGGGGCGGCTGCCGACGCCATCGCGGTGCGGGATCCCGCGACCGCCGCGGAAGCGTTTCGCCTGCTGCGCAAACAGGACGCGGGACGGGCGGCCCTGCTGCTGTCGGACCCGGCACAGGGGCCGGCCGCCGTGGAGGCCGTCGCGGTGCACGGTACGTCGGGCGGCCAGGCGGAGGTGGGCGGCCAGCCGGACGGAGTAGCGGACACCGGACCGCACACAGCCGTGGAGGGACTGGTGGCGCCCCGCACCCCGGAGAGCGGTGTACCGCACGCGGAAGGGCTGGTTCCGGCCCAGGCGCGCCCAGTCCCGCCGCGGATCGCCGACCTGCTGCGCGGGCCCCAGGCGCTGATGCCCGCCGTCCAGCGGCTCGTACGGGACATGGTGGTCGTCGGCACGCTGGACGAGGCGGAGGACCTGGTCGGGAACCGACCCGGGCTGATCGCCGTGACCGCCGAGGGCGATGTGCTCGGGGTGCACTTCGCGCACGGGGGCTCAGCGGGGGCCCCGAGCCTGCTGGAGGTCCAGGCGGCCGTGGACGAGGCCGCGGCCGGGCTGGAGGAACTCGCCGTAAGGTGCGACGGGCTCGCCGGGCAGCAGCAGGAGGCGGCGGAGCGGCGCAAGGAGTGCACCCAGAGGGTTGAGGAACTGGGGGAGCGGCGGCGCGCGGCCGAGAAGGAGAAGTCGGGCGTCGCCCAGCAGCTGGGGCGGCTCGCTGGTCAGGCCCGGGGCGCTGCGGGCGAGGCCGAGCGCACGGCCGCAGCGGCGGCCCGCGCCGAAGAGGCGCTGGAGAAGGCGCTGTACGAGGCGGAGGAGCTGGCCGAGCGGCTGGCGGTGGCCGAGGAGAGCGCCCCCTTCGGGGAGGGAGCGGACGAGGAGCCCGACACCTCGGTACGGGACCGGCTGGCGGCCGACGGCGCGAACGCCCGCCAGACCGAGATGGAGGCCCGGCTCCAGGCCCGTACCCACGAGGAGCGGGTGAAAGGCCTCGCGGGCCGCGCCGATTCGCTCGACCGCGCGGCCCGTGCCGAACGTGAGGCGCGGGCACGCGCCGACCAGCGCCGGGCGAGGCTGCGTCACGAGGCGGCCGTCGCCGAGGCCGTCTCCCGTGGTGCCCGGCAGCTGCTCGCCCACGTCGAGGTGTCCGTCGTACGCGCCGAGCAGGAGCGTGCGGCCGCCGAAGCCGCCAAGTCCGCCCGCGAGCAGGAGCTGACGACCGCCCGCGGCGAGGGCCGGGAGCTCAAGGGCGAGCTCGACAAGCTCACCGACTCCGTGCACCGGGGAGAGGTGCTCGGAGCCGAGAAGCGGCTGCGCATCGAGCAGCTCGAGGTCAAGGCCCTGGACGAGCTCGGTGTCGAGCCCGCCGGCCTGGTCGCGGAGTACGGGCCCGATCAGCTCGTGCCTCCGTCCCCGCCCGCGGAAGGCGAGGAGCTCCCGGACGACCCGGAGCATCCGCGCAACCAGCCGAGGCCGTTCGCCCGCGCGGAGCAGGAGAAGCGGCTCAAGTCAGCCGAACGGGCGTACCAGCAGCTCGGAAAGGTGAACCCGCTCGCCCTTGAGGAGTTCGCGGCCCTGGAGGAACGCCACAAGTTCCTGTCCGAGCAGCTCGAAGACCTGAAGAAGACCCGTGCCGAGCTCCTTCAGCTCGTGAAGGAGGTCGACGAGCGAGTCGAGCAGGTGTTCACAGAGGCGTACCGGGATACCGCGCGTGAGTTCGAAGGCGTCTTCTCGCGGCTCTTTCCGGGCGGTGAGGGGCGGCTCGTCCTGACCAACCCGGAGAACATGCTGACCACCGGCGTCGATGTGGAGGCCCGTCCGCCGGGTAAGAAGGTCAAGCGGCTGTCGCTGCTCTCGGGCGGCGAGCGTTCCCTGACGGCGGTGGCGATGCTGGTGTCCATCTTCAAGGCCAGGCCGAGCCCGTTCTATGTGATGGACGAGGTCGAGGCGGCCCTGGACGACACCAATCTCCAGCGGCTCATCCGCATCATGCAGGAGCTCCAGGAGAGTTCCCAGCTGATCGTGATCACCCACCAGAAGCGCACGATGGAGGTCGCGGACGCACTGTACGGCGTGTCCATGCAGGGCGACGGCGTCTCCAAGGTCATCAGCCAGCGCCTGCGCTAAGCCGCTGTCCGGCCCAGGGCCCTGCTTGCTCGTTCACGGTCACCTGCGCTTCACACAACCTTCAAAACTTGAACCCATGGCGCCCGAGCTGACGATTCAGTGGATTCAGTTCGCGCTCTTGACTTCGAAACTTGAACGCATAGTCTCTGCAACGTTGCTTTTACCTTCAAGTGGTGGGCGATGTGAACTTGTGCGCCACTTGAAGTGCTCGTCCCCCCACGCCCGGCGACGCCGCTGGGCGGCCCCAGGAGTTCATGTGACCAGCACATCGCAGGCGCAGCCACCCGAAGGCCGTAAGGCCCGGCCGGAGCATCTCGGCCATGTCATCTTCATCGCGGCCGCAGCCGCCATGGGGGGCTTCCTCTTCGGCTACGACAGCTCGGTGATCAACGGCGCCGTCGTCGCCATCCGGGACCGCTTCGATGTCGGCCCCGAGGTGCTCGCCCAGGTCATCGCCGCCGCGCTGATCGGTTGTGCCATCGGCGCCGCGACCGCCGGCCGTATCGCCGACCGCATCGGCCGTATCCGAGTCATGCAGATCGCCGCGACCCTGTTCACCATCAGCGCGGTCGGTTCGGCCCTGCCGTTCGCCCTCTGGGACCTTGCCATGTGGCGTGTGCTCGGCGGTGTCGCCATCGGCATGGCGTCGGTCATCGGCCCCGCCTATATCGCCGAGGTCTCCCCGCCCGCCTACCGTGGCCGGCTCGCCTCGTTCCAGCAGGCGGCGATCGTCATCGGCATCGCCATCTCACAGCTCGTCAACTGGGCCATCCTGAGCTTCGCCGACGGCAAGCAGCGCGGCGAGATCGCCGGACTCGAAGCCTGGCAGTGGATGCTCGGCGTGATGGTGGTCCCGTCGGTGCTCTACGGCCTGCTGTCGTTCATCATCCCCGAGTCGCCGCGCTTCCTGATCTCGGTCGGCCGCGAGGAGAAGGCCCGCAAGGTCCTCCTCGATGTCGAGGGCAAGGACGTGGATCTCGACCTACGGGTCGCCGAGATCGAGCAGAACATGCGGCACGAGCACAAGCCGACGTTCAAGGACCTGCTCGGCGGACGCTTCGGCTTCCTGCCGATCGTCTGGATCGGTATCGGTCTGTCCGTCTTCCAGCAGCTCGTCGGCATCAACGTGATCTTCTACTACAGCTCCTCGCTGTGGCAGTCCGTCGGTATCAACCCGGAGAGCTCGTTCCTCTACTCGTTCGAGACGTCCATCGTGAACATCATCGGCACCGTGATCGCGATGATCTTCGTCGACCGGATCGGCCGCAAGCCGCTCGCGCTCATCGGCTCCGTCGGTATGGCGGCCTCGCTCGGGTGCGCCGCCTGGGCGTTCTCGTACAAGTCCGGGGTCGGCGACGCCGTCTCGCTGCCGAGCCTCCAGGGCACGGTCGCCCTGATCGCCGCCAACTTCTTCGTCCTGTTCTTCGCCCTCTCCTGGGGCGTGGTGGTGTGGGTGCTGCTGGGTGAGATGTTCCCGGGCCGGATCCGCGCCGCGGCGCTGGGTGTCGCCGCATCGGCCCAGTGGATCGCCAACTGGCTGATCACCGTGACCTTCCCGACCCTCTCGGACTGGAACCTCTCGGGCGCCTACATGATCTACACATTCTTCGCTCTGCTCTCGATCCCGTTCATCCTGAAGTGGGTGCCGGAGACGAAGGGCAAGGCGTTGGAGGAGATGGGCTAATCCCCGCTGCCCCTCTCCTCGGACCGCGGTACTGCCCCGGCTCAGCCCTTGAGCCGGGGCAGTACCTGTTCGCAGAACAACTGCACACTGCGCCAGCCCTCGTCCACCGGCATCCCTCCACACAGCGGATGCAGCACCAGGCTGTCGCCGCCCATCGCCAGGCACTCCTCGGGCGTCACCACCCTGTACACCCCCTCCCCCCGCAGCCCGTCCACCGTCGTCGCCGCCGAGCGCACCGCGGAGCGGATGTCCCGGGACTGCCAGGACGCGTAGGTCCGTGCCTCGTGCAGGAAGTGCTCTCCGTGGCGTGCCCATGTCTCGTCCGGGTCCTCGGACAGATGCAGCAGCTCGGTCCGCGCCGCAGGCATCATGCAGAAGCCGTCCGTGCCGTACTCCTCGCGCAGCCGGTGGTAGTACGCCTCGAGGTCGGGCAGATGCGCGCTCGGGAAGAACGGCAGCCCGAGCCGCGCGGCGCGCCGGGCCGCCGGTCTGGACGAGCCGCCCACCAGCAGCATCGGGTGCGGCTGGGTGTACGGCCGCGGAGTGACCCGCACGGTACGGCCCCGATAGCCGAACTCCTCCCCGGTCCACGCCGCGAGCAGGGTGTCCAGGAGCTCGTCCTGGAGGGCGCCCCGGCGCTCCCAGTCGACGCCATGGGCCGCGTACTCCTCGGGCCGGTAGCCGATTCCGGCGACCGTGACCAGCCGCCCCCGGCTGACCAGGTCCAGTACGGCGATGTCCTCGGCCAGCCGCAGTGGGTCGTGCAGCGGCCCGATGACCGCGGACACGGTGACCGCGATCCGCCGCGTGGCGCCGAACACCGCCCCCGCGAAGGTGAAGGGGGACGGCAGCCAGTTGTCGGCCACCCCGTGGTGCTCCTCGGTCTGGATGGTGTCAACGCCCCGGTCATCGGCGTACGCGGCCATCTCCAGCGCCGCGCGGTAGCGGGCGGCGAGGGGCTCGGGAGTCGCCGCTGGGTCGACGAGGTTGAACCGTATGACGGTGAAGGCCATGCCGAGACGCTAGCTGACGCCCAGTCAGATGAGAACACCCGTGGACGGCGGCCCGCGCACGTAGCCTTCCGCTACGACGCGAGGCTCGTGCGATCCTCCGAGAGCGCTGATCATGCGGACCGTGGCCGATACTGGACGGGTTATGGAAATCGTCATCCTTGCTGTAGTCATCGCTCTGGTCGCAGTCGGCCTGATCAGCGGGCTCGTGGTCAGCAGCCGCAGGAAGAAGCAGCTGCCGCCATCGGCGCCGTCGGACACGCCGACCATCACCGCTCCGCCAGCCGAGCCGCATGTCGGCGAGGAGGCGGAGACACCACGGGAGGAACCCCGCCGCACCGTCGAGGAGGTCGTACTCCCCGATACCCAGGCTCCCGCCGCCGAGGCCCCGGTCGAAGAGGCGGAGCCGGAAGCACCGGCCGTCCTGGAGGTCGAGGTCCCCGAGCCGACGGCCGGCCGGCTCGTACGTCTGAGGGCCCGGCTGGCCCGCTCGCAGAACGCGCTCGGCAAGGGGCTGCTGACCCTGCTGTCGCGCGAGCACCTCGACGAGGAGACGTGGGAGGAGATCGAGGACACCCTCCTGCGGGCCGACGTCGGTGTCGCGCCGACACAGGAGCTGGTCGAGCACCTGCGTGAGCGGGTGAAGGTCCTGGGCACGCGCACCCCCGACGAACTGCGCACACTGCTCCGAGAGGAGCTGCTGCGCCTGGTGGGCACGGACGCCGAACGCTCGGTGAGGACCGAGAGCGGCCTGGAGACCCCCGGAATCGTGATGGTCGTCGGTGTCAACGGCACCGGCAAGACCACCACCACGGGCAAGCTGGCGCGTGTCCTGGTGGCCGACGGCCGGTCCGTCGTGCTCGGCGCTGCCGACACCTTCCGTGCCGCCGCTGCCGACCAGCTTCAGACCTGGGGCGAGCGGGTCGGCGCCCGTACCGTGCGCGGGCCGGAGGGCGGTGACCCGGCGTCGATCGCCTACGACGCCGTCAAGGAGGGCATCGCCGAGGGCGCGGACGTCGTGCTGATCGACACGGCCGGCCGCCTCCACACCAAGACCGGGCTCATGGACGAGCTCGGCAAGGTCAAGCGTGTCGTGGAGAAGCACGCCCCGCTCGACGAGGTGCTGCTCGTGCTGGACGCGACCACCGGGCAGAACGGACTGGTGCAGGCCCGGGTCTTCGCCGAGGTGGTCGACATCACCGGCATCGTGCTCACCAAGCTGGACGGCACAGCCAAGGGCGGCATCGTCGTCGCGGTGCAGCGTGACCTCGGCGTACCGGTCAAGCTCATCGGACTGGGCGAAGGCCCTGACGACCTGGCTCCGTTCGAGCCGGAGGCGTTCGTCGACGCGCTGATCGGCGACTAGGTTCGGTTGCCGGTACCGCGATGACGCCGTCGGCCGATCACACGGCGTCGTCGCGGCTGCTCGCGCCGTTCCCCGCCACCTCTTGGGGCGCTGCCGGGCCCGAGCTGGTCGAATCGTCACGGCCCCGTCCCCCTCTGGGGGCGCGGGGCCGTCGTTCTGTTCCGGCAGGTCGTCGGGGCTACACGACCGCTGAGCGGTGGCAGACGTACGCCAGGGTGCCCAGCAGGAGCCGGGCCTCGGGCGGGGTGGTCATGGTGGCGGTGATGTTCAGGGACGGCGGTCGGAGCCAGTGCACCGGTCCGAGGCCTCCGTGGTCCGAGGGCGGGGCGGTGATGAAGCTGCCGGTGCTCAGGCAGTGCAGATCGAGGTCCGCGTCGTCCCAGCCCATGCGGTAGAGCAGGCCGGGAAGTCCGGACGCCGCACCCGGGGCCACGAAGAACTGGGCGCGACCGGTCGGGGTTGCGCACACCGGCCCGAGGGGGAGGCCCATCCGCTCAAGGCGCACCAGCGCGTGCCGGCCCGCGGTGAGCGCGACATCCAGCACGTCGAAGGCCCGCCCCACCGGCAGCAGCACCGACGCTCCGGGCACCTCGGCCCATGCCCTGGTGACATCGTCGAGCGTCGCTCCCGCCCGAACCTCCGGAGCGAACCCCAGGGGATGTGCCCCGGGAGCCGCGCACGAGGCCTCGCCGCAGGAGCAGCGCCCCGCCGATGCCCGCGCGCCCGGGACCACGTCCCAGCCCCACAGCCCGGTGTACTCGGCCACCGCCGTGCACTCGGTCGTCCGCCCACGGCGCCGTGCGCCGCCCGGCTTTCGGCCGGGGGGACCCCCAGGCCGGATCTCCCTGACCACCCGGCTGCCGCCGATCGTGAAGCCCATGCCCCCTCCAACGGGTCGAACGCGTCGGTGGTTACGACGTGGAGCGCTCTGGTGACGCAGAGTCGCAGGTCGGGCCCTCCCGGCCGGATTCAAAGGCGTCTCGTGGCACTGGGGGTGGTGCGTACCGCTCCGTGCGCCCTGGCGCGCAACGCTCCGCCCACTGCTCCGTTGTCGCATGTTGTCGCATGTCAAGTGAATCGCGCCTGGCCGCAGGCGGGTTCATTCGCAGGGGTGGCGAATGGTGGCGTTTCTGAGAACGCCATGGCCGAGCCAGTGATCGTAGGATTACTTTCAGTGCATGAACCCGGGGCGGTCGCCTTCCATGCGGGTATGCCGGAGGCAGGTCGGTTTTTCGTCCCGGATTCGCGTTCGAAGAGGTGCAACCACCGGAAGGCGGGGCAGTAACCCACAGCGCTCTGATACGGGTTCGCGTGACAACGGCAACAGGGCAACAGACGGCAACAGATAGGGGGCGGCGTTTCAGTGAGCGGCGGCAGCGACGCAGACGGTACGTCCACCGGTAAGCGCCCGAACGAGCAACTGAGCTCGTGGTTCGTGCGCAGTGGCTGGTCCAAGGGCGAGCTGGCGCGGCAGGTGAACCGCAGGGCGCGCCAGATGGGCGCCCCCCACATCAGCACGGACACCTCCCGGGTACGCCGCTGGCTGGACGGTGAGCAGCCGCGTGAGCCGATTCCGCGCATCCTGTCCGAGCTCTTCTCCGAGCGCTTCGGCAGCGTCATCGCCGTCGAGGACCTGGGCCTGCGCACGGCCCATCAGTCGCCGTCCGTGTCCGGTGTGGACCTGCCCTGGACCGGCCACCAGACCGTCTCCCTGCTCAACGAGTTCTCGCGCAGCGACCTGATGCTGGCCCGCCGAGGCTTCCTCGGCACCTCGCTCGCACTCTCGGCCGGCCCCGCCCTCATCGAGCCCATGCAGCGCTGGCTGGTGCCCGGCCCGCCCACCGATGCCGTGCCGCAGCCGTCAGCGGCGGGCTCCCAGCGCCTCTCTCCGCTCTCCGGCCCTGAGCTCGAACTGCTGGAGTCCACCACCGCGATGTTCCGCCAGTGGGACGCCCAGTGCGGCGGCGGACTGCGCCGCAAGGCCGTTGTCGGCCAGCTTCATGAGGTGACCGACCTGCTCCAGGAGTCTCATCCCGAGCCGACCGCGAAGCGTCTGTTCCGCTGCGCCGCCGAACTGGCTGAGCTCGCCGGCTGGATGAGCTACGACATCGGTCTCCAGCCCACCGCCCAGAAGTACTTCGTACTGGCCCTGCACGCCGCCAAGGAGGCCGGGGACAAGCCGCTCGGCTCCTTCATCCTCTCCTCCATGAGCCGTCAGATGATCCACCTCGGCAGGCCGGACGACGCCCTTGAGCTGATCCATCTCGCTCAGTACGGCAGCCGTGACTGCGCCACCCAGCGCACCCAGGCCATGCTGTATGCGATGGAGGCCCGTGCCTACGCCAACATGGGCCAGCCCAGCAAGACCAAGCGGGCCGTCCGCATGGCAGAGGACACCTTCGCCGACGCCCTCGAGGCCGATGAGCCCGAGCCCGACTGGATCCGCTTCTTCTCCGAGGCCGAGCTCAGCGGCGAGAACGCCCACTCGTACCGCGACCTGGCCTATGTGGCGGGTCGCAGCCCCAGCTACGCCTCACTCGCCGAGCCCGTCATGCGGCGTGCGGTCGAGCTCTTCGCCGAGGACCACGAGCACAAGCGCTCGTATGCACTGAACCTCATCGGCATGGCCACGGTGCATCTGCTGAAGCGGGAGCCCGAGCAGTCCACGCAGCTCGCCGGGCAGGCACTGAGAGTGGCCAAGCGGATCCGTTCGGAGCGGGTCAACACCCGGCTGCGCAAGACCGTCGACACGGCGGCCAGGGACTTCGGTGATGTCCCCGAGGTCGCCCACCTCACCGAGGTGCTCACAGCCCAGCTGCCCGAGACCGCCGAGGCGGTCTGACCTGGCACGACCCCCAGAACCCCGGCCGCGACGCCACCCATAACAGCCCGACTCGGCCCCCCACGCCAGGTCAATCGGGTGCGTCGCGGCCGGTCGGCATGCGCCCGGGCGCATCCCAGAAGCCTCCCCAAGCTCCTGGGCCCCTTCTCCTCCGCCGTGGAGGGTACTCGCGTGACGTTTCCGTGACCCTTCAGTTCATCGGCGTGTAACACGTCCGATCGCTTCGTCACTGCGGTGAAACATCGGGCGGCATCGGCGGAAACCGCGGCGCGCCAACCTCATGGCGCATAACCGGCCGACTCCCAGGCAGCCGCACCGGACACTCGCCCACCGGTTGTCCAGCCAGCCCAGGCTCCGCCCGCACAGGCCGTACGACGACGAGGAGACGCCGATGCCCCCAGGCATCACGCTTGCCGCAGACGCCCCCCAGCTGTCTGCCGCCAACACCGGGTTCATGCTCATCTGCTCCGCACTGGTGATGCTCATGACGCCGGGCCTGGCCTTCTTCTACGGAGGCATGGTCCGGGTCAAGAGCACCCTCAACATGCTGATGATGAGCTTCATCAGCCTCGGGATCGTCACGATCCTGTGGGTGCTGTACGGCTTCAGCCTGGCCTTCGGCACCGACTCGGGCTCCCTGATCGGCTGGTCGTCCGACTACGTCGGACTGAGCGGCATCGGCCTGAACGAGCTGTGGGACGGCTACACCATCCCGGTGTATGTCTTCGCCGTGTTCCAGCTGATGTTCGCGATCATCACACCCGCCCTGATCAGCGGTGCGCTCGCGGACCGGGTGAAGTTCAGCGCCTGGGCCCTGTTCATCGTGCTGTGGGTCACCGTCGTCTACTTCCCGGTCGCCCACTGGGTCTGGGGCGCGGGCGGCTGGCTGTTCGAGCTGGGCGTGATCGACTTCGCCGGCGGCACCGCCGTCCACATCAACGCGGGCGCAGCCGCGCTCGGTGTGATCCTGGTGATCGGCAAGCGGGTCGGTTTCAAGAAGGACCCGATGCGCCCGCACAGCCTCCCGCTGGTGATGCTCGGCGCAGGGCTCCTGTGGTTCGGCTGGTTCGGCTTCAACGCGGGCTCCTGGCTCGGCAACGACGACGGCGTCGGCGCCGTGATGTTCGTCAACACCCAGGTAGCCACCGCCGCCGCGATGCTCGCCTGGCTCGGCTACGAGAAGATCCGCCACGGTTCCTTCACCACCCTCGGCGCCGCCTCCGGCGCGGTCGCGGGACTCGTCGCCATCACCCCGTCCGGCGGCTCCTGCTCCCCGCTCGGCGCGATCGGCATCGGCGCCATCGCCGGTCTGGTGTGCGCCATGGCCGTCGGCCTCAAGTACAAGCTCGGCTACGACGACTCGCTCGACGTGGTCGGCGTGCACCTCGTCGGCGGCGTCATCGGCTCCCTCCTGGTGGGCTTCTTCGCCACCGGCGGTGTCCAGTCCGACGCCAAGGGCCTCTTCTACGGCGGCGGCTTCGAGCAGCTCGGCAAGCAGGCGATCGGCGTCTTCGCGGTCCTCGCCTACTCTCTGATCGTCTCCGCGATCCTCGCCTTCGCCCTCGACAAGACGATCGGCATGCGGGTCACCGAGGACGACGAGGTCTCCGGCATCGACCAGGTCGAGCACGCCGAGACCGCGTACGACTTCAGCGGAGCCGGCGGTGGGGCCACCGCGCGCAGGAGCGTCGCCCCCGCACCCGCCGACACCGTGGCAGCCGCACCGCAGACGAAGAAGACCAAGAAGGTGGACGCATGAAGCTCATCACCGCAGTCGTGAAGCCCCACCGGCTGGACGAGATCAAGGAGGCCCTCCAGGCCTTCGGAGTCCAGGGGCTCACCGTCACCGAGGCCAGCGGCTACGGGCGGCAGCGCGGCCACACCGAGGTCTACCGTGGTGCCGAGTACACCGTCGACCTCGTCCCCAAGATCCGCATCGAGGTGCTGGCCGAGGACGACGACGCCGAAGAGCTGATCGACGTGGTGGTGAAGGCGGCCAGGACCGGCAAGATCGGGGACGGCAAGGTCTGGAGCGTCCCGGTCGAGACGGCGGTCCGGGTGCGGACCGGTGAACGCGGCCCGGACGCGCTGTAGCGGCTGCCGCAGAGCGCGTCATGCTCGTATAGGGCAATGCACCAAGTGCCGCAGAACCGAGAGCTGTAGACGGGAGCTACCGGGTGACGAGCCTCGATGTGACCACGGAAACGGAAGACTCGGGACCCAGCGGCTATGCGGCGGCCCGGCTGCGCCTTCTCCAGGAGAAGGCGCGGTCCGGGCCGCCGCGCCGTGCGGCCCTGGCCCGGCTGACCGACGACTGGCTCGCCGCGCTCTTCACCTCCGCGGTGCGGAGCATCGGGGTGCGAGGCGCCGCCCTCGTCGCCGTCGGCGGCTACGGACGCGGCGAGCTGTCCCCGCGCAGTGACCTCGACCTGCTGCTCCTGCACGACGGCAGCGCCGACGCCGGGGCGATCGCCTCCCTCGCCGACCGGATCTGGTACCCGGTCTGGGACCTCGGGCTCGCCCTCGACCACTCCGTGCGCACCGCGGGCGAGGCCCGCAAGACCGCCGGCGAGGACCTCAAGGTGCAGCTCGGACTGCTCGACGCCCGCGGCGTGGCCGGGGACCTGGGCCTGGTGGCCGCCCTGCGCACCGCCGTACTCGCCGACTGGCGCAATCAGGCCGTGAAGCGGCTGCCCGAGCTCGACGAGCTCTGCCGCGAGCGGGCAGCACGCCAGGGCGAGCTCCAGTACCTGCTGGAACCCGACCTCAAGGAGGCCCGCGGGGGACTGCGGGACGCCACCGCACTGCGGGCCGTCGCCGCGTCCTGGCTCGCCGACGCGCCCCGTGAAGGACTCGCCGACGCGGGACGGGCCCTCCTCGACACCCGGGACGCGCTCCACCTCACCACCGGGCGCGCCACCGACCGGCTCGCCCTCCAGGAACAGGACCAGGTGGCTCAGGAGCTCGGCCTGCTCGACGCCGACACCCTGCTGCGGCAGGTCTACGAGGCCGCGCGGACCGTCTCGTACGCCTCGGATGTCACCTGGCGCGAGGTGAACCGCGTGCTCAAGGCCCGGTCCGCACGCCCCCGGCTGCGCGCCGTATTCGGCGGACGGCGCCCCGAGCCCGAGCGCACCCCGCTGGCCGAAGGCGTGGTCGAGATGGACGGCGAAGCCGTCCTCGCCCGCACCGCCAAGCCCGAGCGCGACCCGGTGCTGCCGCTGCGGGCCGCGGCCACCGCCGCGCAGTCCGGGCTGCCGCTCTCCCGGCACGCCGTGCGCCACCTGGCCACGGCCGCCGCACCGCTACCGGTGCCCTGGCCCGCCGACGCACGCGAGGAACTCGTCACGCTGCTCGGCGCCGGCGAGTCCACCGTCGCCGTATGGGAGGCCCTGGAGGCCGAAGGGCTGATCACCCGGCTGCTCCCGGACTGGGAGCGGGTCCGCTGCCGCCCCCAGCGCAATGCCGTGCACACCTGGACCGTCGACCGCCACCTGGTCGAGACCGCCGTACGCGCCGCGGCCCTCACCCGCCGCGTCAGCCGCCCCGACCTGCTCCTCGTCGCCGCGCTGCTGCACGACATCGGCAAGGGCTGGCCGGGCGACCACTCGGTCGCCGGGGAGACCATCGCCCGCGACATGGCCGGGCGGATCGGTTTCGACAAGCACGACGTGGCCGTCATCGCCGCGCTCGTCCGCCACCATCTGCTGCTCATCGAGACCGCCACACGGCGCGACCTGGACGACCCCGCGACCCTGCGGGCGGTCGCCGACGCGGTCGGCTCATCGGGCACGCTGGAACTGCTGCACGCGCTCACCGAGGCAGACGCACTCGCCACCGGACCCGCCGCTTGGTCCGCCTGGCGCGGCTCGCTCGTCGCCGACCTGGTGAAACGGGTCGCAGGGGTGCTCGCCGGCCAGGCCCCCGAGGAGCCGGAGCCCGCCGCGCCCACCGCCGAGCAGGAGAGGCTCGCCGTGGAGGCACTGCGCACGGGCGGTCCCGTGCTCGCCCTGCACGCCCAGGCCGAGGCCCCCCAGCACGACGGCGAGCCCGAGCCGGTCGGCGTTGAACTCCTGATCGCCGTACCCGACCAGCCGGGGGTGCTGCCCGCAGTCGCGGGAGTCCTCGCCCTGCACCGGCTCACCGTGCGTGCCGCCGACCTCAGGGCCATCGAGCTGCCGAACGAGGTCGGTTCCGGCTCGGTCCTCGTACTCGACTGGCGGGTCGCGGCGGCCTACGGCTCCCTGCCGCAGGCCGCACGGCTGCGCGCCGATCTCGTACGTGCCCTCGACGGCTCGCTGGACATCCGGTCCAGGCTGGCCGAGCGCGAGGCGGCGTACCCGCGCCGGCGCGGTGCCACCGCCCCTCCGGCGCGGGTGACCGTGGCCTCGGCGGCCTCCCGGTTCGCCACCGTGATCGAGGTGCGGGCCCAGGACGTGCCCGGGCTGCTGCACCGCATCGGTCACGCACTGGAGTCGGCGGCGGTGCGGGTGCGCAGTGCGCATGTGTCCACGCTGGGCGCGAACGCGGTGGACGCCTTCTATGTCACGGGTCCCGAAGGCGCCCCGCTGCCCGCGCTGGAGGCCGCGGAGGTCGCCAGGACGCTGGAGGCCGCCCTGCGCGCCTGACCGCCCGTCCCTCGGGGGCGTGCGTACGGTCCCGGGGCAGGGGGCAGACCCCACTCGCACGTACGGATACCCTTGGGGGACATCTGCCCACCTGCCCCCGAGACCCGAGGATCCGCGACCGCCGTGTTCGATACCCTTTCCGACCGCCTTGCCGCGACATTCAAGAACCTCCGGGGCAAGGGCAGGTTGTCCGAGGCGGACATCGACGCCACAGCACGCGAGATCCGTATCGCGCTGCTCGAGGCCGACGTCGCGCTGCCCGTCGTCCGCTCCTTCATCAAGGACGTCAAGGAGCGCGCTATGGGCTCCGAGGTGTCCCAGGCGCTGAACCCGGCCCAGCAGGTCATCAAGATCGTCAACGAGGAGCTCATCGGGATCCTCGGCGGTGAGACCCGGCGCCTGCGGTTCGCCAAGCAGCCGCCCACCGTGATCATGCTCGCGGGTCTCCAGGGTGCCGGTAAGACCACCCTCGCCGGAAAGCTCGGCCTCTGGCTCAAGAGCCAGGGTCACTCCCCGCTGCTCGTCGCCTGTGACCTCCAGCGCCCCAACGCCGTCAACCAGCTCGCCGTGGTCGCCGAGCGGGCCGGCGTCGCCGTGTTCGCACCGCAGCCGGGCAACGGCGTCGGCGACCCGGTCCAGGTCGCCAAGGAGTCGATCGAGTACGCGAAGTCGAAGGTCCACGACATCGTCGTCGTCGACACCGCCGGCCGCCTCGGTATCGACCAGGAGATGATGCAGCAGGCCGCGGACATCCGGGACGCGGTCAGCCCCGACGAGGTCCTGTTCGTCGTCGACTCGATGATCGGTCAGGACGCGGTCAACACTGCGGAGGCCTTCCGCGACGGCGTCGGCTTCGACGGCGTGGTGCTCTCCAAGCTGGACGGCGACGCGCGCGGTGGCGCCGCGCTCTCCATCGCGCATGTCACCGGCAAGCAGATCATGTTCGCCTCCAACGGCGAGAAGCTGGACGAGTTCGACGCGTTCCACCCGGACCGCATGGCGTCCCGCATCCTCGGCATGGGCGATGTGCTCTCGCTCATCGAGAAGGCCGAGCAGACCTTCAGCCAGGAAGAGGCCGCCAAGATGGCCTCCAAGCTGGCGAGCAGCAAGGGCAAGGACTTCACGCTCGACGACTTCCTGGCCCAGATGGAGCAGGTCAGGAAGATGGGCTCCATCTCCAAGCTGCTCGGCATGCTGCCCGGCATGGGTCAGATCAAGGACCAGATCAACAACATCGACGAACGCGACGTGGACCGCACGGCGGCGATCATCAAGTCGATGACGCCGGCCGAGCGCCAGGAACCGACGATCATCAACGGCTCGCGCCGCGCCCGTATCGCCAAGGGTTCCGGTGTCGACGTCAGCGCGGTCAAGGGCCTGGTCGAGCGGTTCTTCGAGGCCCGCAAGATGATGTCCAGGATGGCGCAGGGCGGCGGTATGCCCGGCATGCCGGGGATCCCCGGCATGGGTGGCGGCCCCGGCCGCCAGAAGAAGCAGCAGAAGCAGGCCAAGGGCAAGCGCAAGAGCGGCAACCCGATGAAGCGCAAGGCCGAGGAGCAGGCCGCCGCGGCCCGTCGCGAGCAGGCCGCTGAGGGCGGTGCGTTCGGCCTTCCGCCGGGCGGTGCGGGCAAGGACTTCGAGCTCCCGGACGAGTTCAAGAAGTTCATGGGCTGACAGGCCGCCCCTGATGAGCGGTGCCAGAGGGCCCCGCGGTCGTCCGACCGCGGGGCCCTCGGCCATGTGCGCGTCCCCGGTGGCACCCCCCGGTGAGCTGTGCGGTCATGGGCACGTGGCCAATTCCGTACCGCCGCGCGACCGCACCGACCAGCCCTGGCGGTCCGAGGGCGCTCCGCCGCCGAAGCGCCGGCCGCCCGGGGGCTGGATCGGCCTGGCGGTGGCCGCGCTCGTGGTGTTCGCCGCCGCGTTCCTGGCACTGACGTTCATCGGCGAGGAAGAGCAGCCCACCCTCTCGTACACCGAATTCAGCAAGCAGGTCACGGCGGGCAACGTCGCCAGGATCTACGCCAAGGGCGACGCCATCCAGGGCGAGCTGAAGAAGCCCCGGCCGCTGCCGGACGGAGACGGCGACTACACCAAGTTCAGCACCCAGAGGCCCTCGTTCACTGATGACGACCTCTGGCAGGAACTCACCCGGAAGGGTGTGGTCGTCACGGCGGAACCCGTCGTCGCCCAGCGCGGATTCCTCGTCAACCTGCTGATCTCACTCGCCCCGATCCTCGTGCTGGTCCTCATCTGGGTACTCGCCGCACGGCGGATGGGCACCGGTATCGCCGGGCCCCTCGGCCGCAAGACGCCGCCCCGGCCCGTCGAGCTGACCGTCGGCAGGCGCACCACCTTCGACGACGTGGCCGGGATCGACGAGGTCGCGGGGGAGCTCAACGATGTCGTTGACTTCCTCAAGAACCCTCAGGCGTACCGGGACATGGGCGCCCGCATGCCCGGCGGTGTGCTGCTCGCCGGACCGCCGGGCACCGGGAAGACCCTGCTCGCGCGGGCCGTGGCGGGTGAGGCGGGGGTGCCGTTCTTCTCCGCTTCCGCGTCCGAGTTCATCGAGATGATCGTGGGTGTGGGGGCGTCCCGGGTACGGGAGCTCTTCGCCGAGGCCCGCAAGGTCGCCCCGGCCATCGTGTTCATCGACGAGATCGACACCATCGGCCGGGTGCGCTCCGGGGGCGCGGGCATCGGCGGCCATGACGAGCGGGAGCAGACCCTCAACCAGATCCTGACCGAGATGGACGGCTTCACCGGCTCGGAGGGTGTGGTCGTGCTGGCCGCCACCAACCGTGCCGACGTGCTCGACCCGGCCCTCACCCGCCCCGGTCGTTTCGACCGGATCGTTCAGGTCAGCCCGCCCGACCGGCGTGGCCGTGAGGCGATCCTGCGGATCCACACCAGGGAGATCCCGCTGGCCGAGGGGGTCGACCTCGCTCAAGTGGCCCGTACGACCCCGGGAATGACGGGTGCCGAACTGGCCAACCTCGCCAACGAGGCCGCGCTGCTCGCGGTCAAGCGCAGGCAGCAGGAGGTCACCCAGGGGGATCTTTCCGCGGCCCTGGAGAAGGTGCAGCTCGGCGCGGAACGGCCGCTGGTGATGCCCGAGGACGAGCGCCGCAGAACCGCGTACCACGAGAGCGGCCACGCGCTGCTCGGCATGCTCCAGCCCGGCGCCGACCCGGTCCGCAAGATCACGATCGTGCCGCGCGGCCGTGCGCTGGGCGTCACCCTGTCCACGCCCGATGCCGATCGCTATGCCTTCACGGAGGAGTACCTGCGTGGGCGCATCGTCGGAGCACTGGGCGGAATGGCGGCCGAGCACGTGGTCTACGGGGTGGTCACCACTGGCTCCGAGAGCGATCTGGACCAGGTCACCCAGCTGGTGCGGGGCATGGTCGGCCGCTGGGGCATGAGCGAACGCGTGGGCCGCTTCACCGCGATCCCGGGCCACGCTCAGGAGGCGTACGGGCTCGCGGCCGCCCCGGCGACGCTGGACGCGGTGGACCACGAGATGCGCCGGATCGCCGACGAGTGTTACGAGAGCGCCTGCCGGCAGCTGCGGGACAACCGCGCCCGGCTCGACGCCCTCGCCGAGGCCCTGCTGGCCAACGAGACCCTCGAGGAGGACGACGCGTACCGGGCGGCGGGCATCACGCGGCTCACCAAGAGCAACGGGGCACAGTAGGCCGTCCGGGTGGACCGCACCCTTCCACGGTGAGCGGCTCTCCGGGGGCGGGCGTACCCCTCACGGTGTCCGGGCGATCAGATACCGGAACACATTGGGCATCCAGACCGTACCGTCGGACCGCACATACGGGTGCAACGCCTCCGCGATCTCCTTCTCGACCTGCTTATGGTCCGTCGCCCGTATGGCCGCGTCGAACAGTCCGGTCGACAGCAGCCCCCGCACGGCGCTGTCCGGGTCCGCGTAGCCGAACGGGCAGGCGACCCGTCCCGAGCCGTCAGGGTTGAGACCGGCCCTGGTCGCCACATCCTCCAGGTCGTCCCGCCGGGGCGGCCGCCAGCCACCGGCCGTCCGCAGCCGTTCGGTCAGCCGGCTCGCGACCCGCAGCACTGCCGCGGTCGCACACCGCTCGGGCGGTCCCCAGCCCGCCAGCACGACCGCACTGCCACGCGTGGCGAGCGGAACGGCCGCTTCCAGCGCGGGGACGAGCCCTTCCGAGTCGCCTGCCGTACACCCGATCGGCTGAAATGCGGTGATCACGTCGAAGCGGGGCCGGGTGGGGTCCGCGGCATCATCGGCGCCGCCCTCCACCAGCCGTATGTCCGCGCCGGGTACCCCGTCCCCGAGGGACGTGTGCCTGCCGCCGTCCGGGTCCGGACCGAGGCGCGTGCGGGCCAGTGCCAGGCGTGCCCCGTCCGTGTCGACCCCGGTGACCTGCGCCCCACGCCTCGCCGCCATCAGCAGAGCCAGCCCCGAGCCGCAGCCGAGCCCCAGTACCCGGGAACGCCCGCCGACCTCCAGATGCTCGTACACCGCCTCGTAGAGGGGCACCAGCATCCGTTCCTGGATCTCGGCCCAGTCGCGGGCCCGCGCTGGGTCACCGGCCGGGCGTGCGAAGGCTGTAACGGGGTGGTGCCGGACGAGCGTGTGTCCCATCGAAAAGCGCCCCAATCCACCGAGAGGTCAGCCGTGCCCTGATTGACAGCCCCCCGTGTGCGTGCGCTCCTGCGCCCCCGTATGCCAGGGAACTCCGCATCCGTCCGTACGTCCAGAGGTCGCGCCGCAAAGCCTCGGCGCGCTCCGGTCGTACGCCCCCCAAGGCTCGCAGCGATTCCCCAACCAGAGTGGGGCCGCCGTACGATTCCCGCCATGGCAAAGGCACCCGTCCTCACGCCGCAGGCCGAGGACTTCCCCCGCTGGTACCAGGACCTGATCAACAAGGCCGAGCTCGCCGACAACGGCCCGGTGCGGGGCACGATGGTGATCCGCCCCTACGGCTACGGGCTCTGGGAGCGGATGCAGCAGGAGATGGACGACCGCATCAAGGAGGCCGGGGCGTCCAACGCGTACTTCCCGCTCTTCATCCCGCAGTCGTATCTGACCAGGGAAGCCGAGCACGTCGAGGGCTTCGCCCCCGAGCTCGCGGTCGTCACCCACGGCGGGGGCAAGGAACTGGAGGAGCCGGTCGTCGTCCGCCCCACCTCGGAGACGATCATCAATGACTACTTCTCCAAGTGGGTGCAGAGCTACCGCGATCTGCCGCTGCTCATCAACCAGTGGGCGAACGTGGTGCGCTGGGAGATGCGCCCGAGGGTCTTCCTGCGCACCACCGAGTTCCTCTGGCAGGAGGGCCACACCGCCCACGCCACCTACGAGGAGGCGCGCGACTACGCCGCCCGTATCCACCGCGAGGTCTACGCCGACTTCATGGTGAACGTCCTCGGCATCGACGTGGTGCTCGGGCGCAAGACGCCCCGTGAACGCTTCGCAGGAGCCATCAACACCCTGACGCTCGAAGGCATGATGGGCGACGGCAAGGCCTTGCAGATGGGCACGAGCCACGAGCTCGGCACCAACTTCTCCAAGGCCTTCCACACGACCTATCTGTCGAAGGACGGCAAGCAGGAACTGGCCTGGCAGACCTCCTGGGGCTGCTCCACCCGGATGGTCGGCGGGCTGATCATGTCGCACGGCGATGACAACGGGCTGCGCGTGCCGCCCCGGCTGGCGCCGGTGCAGGCCGTCGTGCTCGCTATCAAGGACGACGAGGCGGTGCTCGCCAAGGTGCGGGAGCTCGGCGACCGGCTGGCGGCCGCCGGGATCCGGGTCCAGGTCGACGACCGCACCGACACCCCTTTCGGGCGGCGGGCCGTGGACTGGGAGCTCAAGGGCGTGCCGGTGCGCATCGAGATCGGGCCGCGCGATCTGGAGAACGGCACGGCGATGCTCGCCCGGCGCATTCCCGGAGGCAAGGAGCCCGTGGCCATCGACGCGCTCGCGGGACTGCTGCCCACCGTGCTCGAAGAGGACCAGGCGCTGCTGCTGCGCCAGTCGCGGGAGCGTCGCGAGGCCCGGACCACGGACGTGGCGACGATCGAGGAGGCGGCTGAGGCGGTGCTCGCGGGCGGCTGGGCGCGTGTCCCCTGGGCCGTCCTGGGTACGGGCGGCGAGGCGCTGCTCGCCGAGCAGGCCGTGTCCGTGCGGTGTCTGGTCGGCGATGACGGGTCGGTGCCGGAGGCCGACGACGCCCCGGGTACGCTCGCGATCGTCGCGCGTGCCTACTGAACGGCGCGGCCGCCGAACGGGTGGGCCGGTGGAGAGGGTGTGTCCGGTCGAGCGGGCCGGGCCCGGAGCCCTGCCACCGCGTCCGCGCCTCGGGCTCCCGGGGCGCCGCCGTGGCTACGTGCCGTGACGCGTGTCTTCGGCGTGTATTTCGCCGACGCTCCACTACGTACCGGCTTGTTGTGAGCTGCGTGACTTCTCCGCAGTTCAGCGCACCCGCCCTCGTCAGGACGCATCAATGCCAACTGACGGGTAAGTGCAAATTATTTGGGATGGCCCGGAATGGAACCCGAGGGGCCTCCGGCTCGTTGTCACGACGTGAGCACGACACCACCTGTTCTCGCCGCAGAGCTGGCGCAGGCGTGGGCCGACATTCAGCGGTACCACGCCGAGCTGCCGGATCTCGCCGCGCCCGAGTCCCTGATCGGAGAGTCCTCGTCGGCGTGCGGCCACGAGCTCTCCTTCGAGCGACTGCTCCATGAGGCAGTCCACGGCATCGCCGCCGCCCGAGGTGTCCGCGACACCTCCCGCGCCGGTCGCTATCACAACCGCCGGTTCCTGGCGATCGCCGAGGAGATGGGCCTGGACCACCCGGAGGAGCCACATCCGAGCAGCGGTTTCTCGCTGGTCACGCTCAATGTGGAGGCGAAGCGGCGGTACCGGCCGACCATCGAGCGGCTCCAGCGTGCCCTCGCTGCGCACACGGTTGCGACGGCTTCCGACACCAAGCGCTCCTTCCGCGGTCCGGCCGCCCGGCACGGCTCGTCGGGTGGGGGTGTACGGGTCAAGGCCGTATGCGACTGCGGGCGCAATGTGAGGGTGGTGCCATCGGTCCTCGCCCAGGCCCCCATCGTGTGCGGAGGCTGCGGCAAGCCCTTCCGCATCCCCGAAGCGGTGGCTGCGGCGAGCTGAACCGCTCGGTCACCCGAGCACCTCGGCACGCGGGCTCCCCAGCGCCCGAGCATCAAGCGGCGCGAGTGCTTCGCGCGGGCGGACCGGACCGTGGTCCGCCCCCGTGTCGTGGGTGTGGCAGAATGGCCAGCTGTACTCGACAGTCGCATAGGACCCCTCTCTCCTCCGGCTGACGCGTCCGTCGGGCCATCGGGTACCGCAACCCCACGCGGCAACTCGCTGTGCCCAACCACGTCAAAATCAGGAGAACCCACTCCCGTGGCAGTCAAGATCAAGCTGAAGCGTCTGGGCAAGATCCGTTCGCCTCACTACCGCATCGTCGTCGCCGACTCCCGTACCCGCCGTGACGGCCGGGCCATCGAGGAGATCGGTCTGTACCACCCGACGTACAACCCGTCGCGTATCGAGGTCGACTCGGAGCGTGCCCAGTACTGGCTGTCCGTCGGCGCCCAGCCGACCGAGCCGGTCCTCGCGATCCTGAAGCTCACCGGCGACTGGCAGAAGCACAAGGGGCTCCCCGCCCCGAAGCCGCTGCTCGTCCCGGCGACGAAGGAAGACAAGCGTCGTTCCTTCGACGACTTCGCCAAGGCCCTCGAGGGTGACGAGAACAAGGGCGAGGCCATCACGCAGAAGGCCAAGAAGTCCGAGAAGAAGGCGGACGAGGCTGAGGCCCCCGCCGAGTCGACCGAGGCCTGAGCATGCTCGAGGAGGCTCTCGAGCACCTCGTGAAGGGCATCGTCGACAACCCCGACGATGTGCAGGTCGCCTCGCGCAACCTGCGTCGCGGGCGCGTGCTGGAGGTCCGGGTGCACCCCGATGACCTCGGCAAGGTGATCGGCCGCAACGGCCGCACCGCTCGTGCCCTGCGCACCGTCGTGGGTGCCATCGGTGGCCGGGGTGTCCGTGTCGACCTCGTTGACGTGGACCAGGTCCGCTGATCAGTTGATCACCGGCACGGGCCGGGGAGGGCTTACTGTCCTCCCCGGCCCGTCGTCGTATGACAGGAGCATTGAGCGTGCAGTTGGTAGTCGCACGGATCGGCCGTGCCCATGGCGTCAAGGGCGAGGTCACCGTCGAAGTCCGCACCGACGAGCCGGAACTGAGGCTCGGGCCCGGAGCCGTACTTCACACGGACCCGGTGTCGGCGGGACCGCTGACGATCGAGACGGGACGGGTGCACAGCGGCCGGCTGCTGCTGCGCTTCGAGGGCGTACGGGACCGCAACGGCGCCGAGGCCCTGCGCAACACCCTGCTCATCGCCGAGGTCGACCCGGACGAACGCCCTGACGAGCCCGATGAGTTCTATGACCACCAGCTGATGGACCTCGATGTGGTGCTCGCCGACGGCACCGAGGTGGGCCGGATCACCGAGATCTCACACCTGCCCTCGCAGGACCTCTTCATCGTGGAAAGGCCCGACGGCACCGAGGTGATGATCCCCTTCGTGGAGGAGATCGTCGCCGAGATCGATCTCGAGGAACAGAAGGCCGTCATCACCCCGCCCCCGGGGCTGATCGACGACCGTGCCGAGATCGCTTCGAGCCGCGACGAGGGCGGGGCCCCGGACGGCAAAGACGAGGACGGGGCCTGATGCGACTCGACGTCGTCACGATCTTCCCCGAGTACCTGGAGCCGCTGAACGTCTCGCTGGTCGGCAAGGCCCGGGCCCGGGGACGGCTCGACGTCCACGTACACGATCTTCGCAAGTGGACCTACGACCGGCACAACACCGTCGACGACACCCCGTACGGCGGCGGTCCCGGCATGGTCATGAAGGCCGAGCCCTGGGGGGACGCCCTCGACCAGGCCCTCGCCGACGGCTACGAGGCCGGGGCACATGGCCCGGTCATCGTCGTTCCCACCCCCAGCGGGCGGCCCTTCACCCAGGAACTCGCCGTCGAGCTCTCCCAGCGGCCCTGGCTGATCTTCACCCCGGCCCGGTACGAGGGCATCGACCGCCGGGTCATGGACGAGTACGCCACTCGCATACCGGTCCTCGAGGTCTCGATCGGCGACTACGTCCTCGCCGGTGGCGAGGCGGCCGTCCTGGTCATCACCGAGGCGGTGGCCCGGCTGCTGCCGGGAGTGCTCGGCAATGCCGAGTCCCACCGGGACGACTCCTTCGCGCCCGGTGCCATGGCCAATCTGCTGGAAGGTCCCGTCTACACCAAGCCACCCGAGTGGCGCGGTCGTGGCATTCCGGAGGTGCTGCTCAGCGGACACCACGGGAAGATCGCGCGCTGGCGCCGTGACGAGGCGTTCCGCAGGACGGCTGTGAACCGTCCGGATCTGATCGAGCGCTGCGAGCCGTCGCTGTTCGACAAGAAGGACCGGGAGATGCTCTCCATCCTGGGCTGGGCACCCTCGTCCGACGGCGGATTTTGGCGCAGGCCACCGGCCATGGAAGAATAGGCCGCTGCCGTACGTCCGACGTGCGTCCCCTGCCACAGGGGGACACGGCGCCCGCTCCGACGTGACGGCCTCCATCCCATCTTCTTCATACCGCTGATGACCTGTGGCATTGGCGAAGAAAGCAGACGAACATGTCGCACGTGCTCGACGCCGTCAACTCCGCCTCGCTGCGGACCGACGTCCCGGCATTCCGTCCCGGTGACACCGTGAACGTCCACGTTCGCGTCATCGAGGGCAACCGCTCCCGTATCCAGCAGTTCAAGGGTGTCGTCATCCGCCGCCAGGGCTCCGGCGTCAGCGAGACCTTCACGGTCCGCAAGGTCTCGTTCTCCGTCGGTGTCGAGCGCACCTTCCCGGTGCACAGCCCGATCTTCGAGAAGATCGAGCTCGTCACCCGTGGTGACGTCCGTCGCGCCAAGCTCTACTACCTGCGTGAGCTGCGCGGCAAGGCCGCGAAGATCAAGGAGAAGCGCGACAGGTGAGCTCAGGCTCACACCGCGCCAAGCTGAGGCCTCATACGGTCTTTATCGCGGCCGGATAACATCTGGCACCGATGGACACCGACGTACAGCACACGGAGCGCGACCGCTCATCCGCCCAGGGGACCGACGAGTCTCTGCCGGAGCAGCGGTCGCGCTCCGCGCGTGTACCCGCGCGAGCCTCCGGATTTCTGCGCCGGCTCACCCTGCGCCGTGCGGCCGGTCTCGGAGTCGTCGCCGGTGTCCTCCTGCTGCTGCTGAGCCACTTCGTGGTCCAGCCCTTCCTGATTCCCAGTACCTCCATGGAACCCGGACTCCAGGTCGGCGACCGGGTGGTGGTGAACAAGCTGGCGTACCGTTTCGGTTCCGAGCCCCGGCGCGGGGATGTCGTCGTCTTCGACGGCACCGGGTCGTTCGTCCAGGAGGCGGGGGACCGCAACGCGCTTGCCGGGCTGGTGCAGGGCACCGCGGCGGCACTGGGGCTCGCCGAACCGGCCGAGACCGATTTCGTGAAGCGCGTGGTCGGCGTGGGCGGCGACCGCGTCAAGTGCTGCGGTAAAGGGGGGAGGCTCGAGGTGAACGGCATGGCGATCGACGAGTACTACGTCCATCCCGACGACGCCCCCTCCCGCGTGCCGTTCGACATCGTCGTACCCGAGGGCACGCTCTTCGTGCTGGGGGACCACCGCGGCAAGTCCCGTGATTCCCGGGATCACCTGGGAGATCCCGGCGGTGGCATGGTGCCGCTGGACAAGGTGATCGGCCGGGTGGACTGGATCGGCTGGCCGGCCGGACGCTGGTCATCGCTGGAGCCGACCATGACCTTCGACTCCGTGCCACCCGGCGGTGCCCATGGGTAACCGCGGACGGCGCGCGAGCCACCGGGCCGACACCCGGTTGCCGACCGGTTCCCGCCCCACCAACGGGACCCGGACCCTGCCGGGGCGTGCGGAGCGGCGCAGGCTTGCCCGCAAGGTGAAGCGGCGGCGCCGGCGCTCGGCCGTCAAGGAGATACCGATCCTGATCGTGGTCGCGTTGATGATCGCGCTCGGGCTGAAGACCTTTCTCGTGCAGGCGTTCGTGATCCCGTCGGGCTCGATGGAGCAAACGATCCAGATCGACGACCGGGTGCTGGTGGACAAGCTGACCCCGTGGTTCGGCAAGAAGCCGGAGCGCGGCGATGTCGTGGTGTTCAGGGACCCGGGGGGCTGGCTCCAGCAGGAGCAGACACCCGTCAAGGACGATCCGGTGGTGCTCAAGCAGGTCAAGCAGGTGCTGACCTTCATCGGACTGCTCCCCTCGGAGGACGAGCAGGACCTGATCAAGCGGGTCGTCGGTGTCGGCGGTGACACCGTCAAGTGCTGCGACACGAACGGCCGGGTCACGGTCAACGGCGTCCCGTTGAACGAGCCCTATCTCCACCCCGACAGCGGGCCGTCGACACTGCGCTTCGAGGTGCGGGTCCCCGACGGACGGCTCTTCGTGATGGGCGACCACCGGTCCAACTCGGCCGACTCGCGGGCTCACCTGAACGAGGCCTATGACGGCACGGTGTCCCTGGACGGGGTCATCGGACGGGCCGTCGTGATCGCCTGGCCCTTCGACCACTGGAAGGGCCTCGAACAACGCGGGACGTACGCATCGGTTCCCGACGCGCGGGGTGCCGCGACCACCGCCACAAGCCCGTCGCATAGTGTGTCCACTCAGAATCTGAACGCAATGCTCGGCATCCCGGACGCCACGGAACTTCCGCTGGCGATGGGGGTGGTGGGGCTGCACCGTCTCCGGCACGGGGCGTGGCGCGGAGCGAGGAGTGGATGTGGGGGACGTGGCGGTCGACGCACGATCTGGACCCGAGCGGGACGAGCAGTCCGAGGGACCGGCAGAGCCCGCAGCATCCGCAGGACCCGAGGAACGCCCCGCTGAGGATGACAGCCAGGTCGTCCAGGTCAGGAAGCAGCGTTCGTTCTGGAAGGAGCTGCCGCTGCTGGTCGGTATCGCGTTGGTGCTGGCGTTGTTGATCAAGACGTTTCTGGTGCAGGCGTTCTCGATTCCGTCGGAATCGATGCAGGACACGCTTCAGCGTGGTGATCGGGTGTTGGTGGACAAGCTGACTCCGTGGTTCGGCGGGGAGCCGGAGCGGGGTGAGGTGGTGGTGTTCCATGATCCGGGTGGGTGGCTGGACGGGGAGCCGACTCCTGAGCCGAATGCGGTGCAGCAGTTTCTGAGTTTCATCGGTCTGATGCCGTCGTCCGAGGAGAAGGATCTGATCAAGCGGACGATCGCGGTGGGTGGTGACACCGTGGAGTGCAAGGCGGGTGGTCCGGTGAAGGTGAACGGGAAGGCGCTGGAGGAGCCGTACATCTACCCGGGGAACACGCCGTGCGACGACATGCCGTTCGGGCCGTTGAAGGTGCCCGAGGGCAGGATCTGGGTGATGGGCGACCACCGGCAGAGCTCCCTTGATTCCCGCTACAACCAGAGCGGGCCGTACGCCGGTTTCGTGCCGGTGGACAAGGTCGTGGGGCGGGCCGTGGTGGTGGCCTGGCCGATCGGCCGTTGGTCGACACTGCCGGCGCCGGACACCGCTTCCGGCCGCTGACACACTGCCGCGCCGGGCGGCCCCGGACGTTCCGTTGCGCGATGATGGAGGCCGGTCCCGCTCGCGGGTGTCAGAAGGACCCGCTCGACAAAGCTGACGGATGACGAAGCTGACGAAGCGCCCCCCGGCCGCCCGGCGAGCACGCTGAGCGACCGGGGGGCGCTTTGCCGACGGGGGCGCAAGACGGGTGGGGCTGCCCCCACCGTGAGCCGCCGGTCGGCAGGCGATCGGAGAATGGCAGTAGCCGTGCGGAACTCCCGCTCGTTGTTCGGAGTAATGGGCCTGTGATCGGCAGTGCCCAGGGGCAGGCGTTGGCGCAGCAGATAGAGGAGTGGATGTGAGCGACGTGGCCGTCGGTGCACAGTCTGGACATGGAGACCCCGAGCAGAGGCCCGAGCAGCCCGCCGAGTCTGCCTCCGATTCCGCAGGATCCGCAGGTTCTGAAGATCACCACGATGGGGATGGCCCTCGGGTCAGGAAGCAGCGTTCGTTCTGGAAGGAGCTGCCGCTGCTGGTCGGTATCGCGTTGGTGCTGGCGTTGTTGATCAAGACGTTTCTGGTGCAGGCGTTCTCGATTCCGTCCGATTCGATGCAGGACACGCTTCAGCGTGGTGATCGGGTGTTGGTGGACAAGCTGACTCCGTGGTTCGGCGGGGAGCCGGAGCGGGGTGAGGTGGTGGTGTTCCATGATCCGGGTGGGTGGCTGGACGGGGAGCCGACTCCTGAGCCGAATGCGGTGCAGCAGTTTCTGAGTTTCATCGGTCTGATGCCGTCGTCCGAGGAGAAGGATCTGATCAAGCGGACGATCGCGGTGGGTGGTGACACCGTGGAGTGCAAGGCGGGTGGTCCGGTGAAGGTGAACGGGAAGGCGCTGGACGAGCCGTACATCTACCCGGGGAACACGCCGTGCGACGACGCGCCGTTCGGGCCGTTGAAGGTGCCCGAGGGCAAGATCTGGGTGATGGGCGACCACCGGCAGAACTCCCGGGACTCCCGCTACCACATGGAGGACGCCAACAAGGGGTTCGTGCCGGTCGACAAGGTCGTGGGGCGGGCCGTGGTGGTGGCCTGGCCGATCGACCGCTGGTCGACACTGCCGGTGCCGGACACCTTCGACCAGCCGGGCCTCGCCGCAGCGGCGGCGACCGTGGCACCCGGTGCCATCGCTGTCGCGGGCGCACTTCCGCTGGTGATCCGCCGCAGGCGGAGGCTGACTGATCGCCGTACCGCCGGGTAAGGTGCCGACTCAGATCAGCGATCGTCGACTCCGGAGGGAGGCGCTGGTATGAGCGGAACAGGATCGATAGCGGGCGGTCACGGCCGTGTCGGCAGGGTGCTGTCGGGGATGGCCGTGGCCGTCGGTTGTGTGTTCTTCCTCGGAGGGTTCGCGTGGGGAGCCATCGCCTACCAGCCCTACACGGTGCCGACGGACTCCATGTCGCCGACAGTCCACCCCGGCGACCGGGTACTGGCGGAGCGGATCGACGGCTCCGAGGTGCGGCGCGGCGATGTCGTGGTCTTCACCGACAAGCTGTGGGGCGATACGCCCATGGTCAAGCGGGCCGTCGCGGTCGGCGGCGACACCGTCGCCTGCTGTGACGCGCAGGGCCGGCTCACCGTCAACGGCAAGGCGGTCGATGAGCCTTACCTGCTCACCAAGGGCCAGGCCTCGCCCACGGAGTTCAGCGTCGAGGTGCCGGAAGGGAAGCTCTTCCTGCTCGGTGACGAGCGCATGGGGTCCCTGGACTCCCGGGAGCACCTCCAGGACGCAGGGCGCGGTGCGGTGTCGCGCAGCGACGTCAGCGCGCGCGTGGACGCGGTGGCCTGGCCACTGACCGGCGGACTCGTGGCGCGTCCGCAGGGCTTCGCGACACTGCCGGGCGGAGTGTCCCAGCCGGGTCCGGTGAAGCTGATCCTCGCGGCCGTGGTGGCCGGGGCGGTGCTGATCCTGGGCGGCGCGGCCTACGGGCCCCTCGCCCGGCTTTTCGGGCAGCGGAAGGCATCCGAGGCGCGTGACCGGGTGACGACGCACGCCTGAGGTCCGGAAATTGCCTGGGGGCGCGTGAGCCTGGCGCACAATAGGGGGACGCACGGCTGAAGGGGAACATGCCATGAGCGCCGAGGACCTCGAGAAGTACGAGACCGAGATGGAGCTGAAGCTCTACCGGGAGTACCGCGACGTCGTCGGGCTGTTCAAATACGTGATCGAGACGGAACGACGCTTCTACCTCACCAACGACTACGAGATGCAGGTGCACTCGGTACAGGGAGAGGTGTTCTTCGAGGTCTCGATGGCGGACGCCTGGGTCTGGGACATGTACCGGCCCGCGAGGTTCGTGAAGCAGGTCCGGGTGCTCACCTTCAAGGACGTGAACATCGAGGAGCTGAACAAGACCGACCTCGAGCTTCCGAGCGGCTGAGTGCCACCCTTCCGGGTGACGGGGATATCCACAGCGAACCGGTTGTCCACCGAGAACCACCAAGATCCACCAGCGGGGGAGTGACGCGTCAGAGTCGGTGCCGGAGGTGGTGCCGAGATGAACGCGACACGGGCACTGGGACGCTACGGCGAAGAGCTCGCCGCACGTCGGCTGGTCGAGGCCGGCATGGTCGTGCTGGCGAGGAACTGGCGGTGCGGGCGGGCCGGTGAGATCGATATCGTCGCCCGCGACGGCGATGCGACCGTCATCTGCGAGGTGAAGACCCGCAGGGGGGCGCCCCCGGGTGGTCCTGGCCCATCGGGCCGTTCTGGCGGGGGACCCTTCCAGCATCCGATGGCCGCGGTCACTCCGGCCAAGGCGGACCGGCTCAGACGGCTGGCCGCATGCTGGCTGCACCGATGCGGTGCGCCACCACCGCAGGGCGGGGTACGGATCGATCTCGTCGGTGTGCTGGTGCCCCGACGGGGTGCGCCGCTCGTCGAGCACGTGCGGGGAGTGGCCTGATGGGATTCGCGCGCACATGCTCCGTGGCACTGGTCGGAGTGGAGGGCGTGGTCGTCGAGGTCCAGGCCGATCTGGAACCGGGTGTCGCGGCCTTCACCCTGGTCGGCCTGCCGGACAAGAGCCTTGTGGAGAGCCGGGACCGGGTCAGGGCGGCCGTCGTCAACTCCGGGGCCGAGTGGCCGCAGAAGAAGCTCACCGTAGGCCTCAGCCCCGCTTCCGTGCCCAAGAGCGGTAGCGGTTTCGATTTGGCGGTCGCCTGCGCCGTGCTCGGCGCGGCGGAGCGTATCGACCCCGCGGCGATCGCCGATCTGGTGCTCATCGGCGAGTTGGGCCTCGACGGGAGGGCCCGGCCGGTGCGCGGAGTGCTGCCCTCGGTTCTCGCGGCGGCCGAAGCCGGATACCGGCATGTGGTCGTCCCCGAGCAGACGGCGGGCGAGGCCTCGCTGGTGCCAGGGGTGTCCGTGCTGGGTGTGCGCAGCCTGCGCCAGCTGATCGCCGTGCTCTGCGAGGAACCGGTGCCCCAGGAGGAGCCGGAGGACGAGGGACGGCCCGATGCGATGCTCGCCGGGCTGCTGGTGCCCGGAGCCGGCGTCGGCACGGGGCTGGCGGGCGACAGGAGAGCCGGTGCGGGGCACACCCCCGACCTGGCGGAGGTGGTCGGGCAGCACACCGCCCGCACAGCGCTGGAGGTCGCTGCCGCGGGAGCGCACCACCTGCTGCTCCAGGGCCCGCCAGGAGCGGGCAAGACCATGCTGGCGGAGCGGCTCCCCGGGCTGCTCCCGCCGCTGACCAGGCGGGAATCCCTCGAGGTCACGGCCGTCCACTCGGTGGCGGGCATCCTCCCACCGGGTGAGCCTCTGGTGCGCACGGCCCCGTACTGCGCGCCCCACCACTCCGCGACGATGCAGTCCCTCGTGGGAGGCGGGCAGGGCCTGCCGAGACCCGGGGCCGTTTCGCTGGCTCATCGTGGGGTGCTCTTTCTGGACGAGGCTCCCGAATTCTCGGCCAAGGTCCTCGACGCGCTCCGCCAGCCGCTGGAGTCCGGGCATGTGGTCGTGGCACGCAGCGCCGGTGTGGTGCGGCTTCCCTCCCGCTTTCTGATGGTGCTGGCCGCCAACCCATGTCCGTGCGGACAGCACACCCTGCTGGGTACCGGCTGTGAATGCCCCGCCGCGGTGATCCGCCGCTATCAGGCGAGGCTGTCCGGGCCGCTGCTCGACCGGGTCGACCTGCGGGTGGGGGTGGAGCCGGTCAACCGCCTCGATCTGCTGGGACGCGAGGGCCAGGAGGGACGGGGAGAGTCCAGCGCCGTGGTCGCCACCCGTGTCCAGGAAGCCAGGTCCAGGGCGGCCGCCCGGCTGGACGGCACACCGTGGAGCGTGAACAGCGAGGTGCCGGGACATGAGCTGCGCGTCCGCTGGCGGGTGGCGTCCGGCGCGCTCGCCGCGGCCGAGCGGGACATGGAGCGGGGGCTGCTCACCGCCCGGGGACTGGACCGGGTCCTGCGGGTCGCCTGGACCGTCGCCGACCTCCGCGGCCGCGACCGCCCCGCTGCCGAGGACGTCGATCTGGCCCTGCAACTGCGCACGGGCATCTCCCGGGGTGTTCCGGCCGCTGTCGGAGGCTGGCCATGAGCGCCCGGACAGCCGCCGGGGTGAGCGAGGAGGAGCGGCTGGCGCGGGTCGCGTTGACCAGGGTCGTCGAACCGGGTGATGAACACGGCGGGCGGTGGCTGCGCGACCACGGTCCGGTGGGGCTCATGGAGCGACTGTGCTCCCGCGGCCGCCCTGACCTCGCGCACTCCGGAGCCGGAGATCAGCGGATCGAGGGATACCGGGTACGGGCCCAGGCGGCACGCCCCGAGCAGGACCTTGAGGCGGTGACGGCGCTCGGCGGCCGTTTCCTCTGCCCTGGCGACCTGGAGTGGCCCACCCAGCTCGATGACCTCGGCGACACCAGACCGGTCGGCCTGTGGCTGCGGGGAGGCGCCGACCTGCGGAAATGGGCGCTGCGGTCGGTGGCGGTGGTGGGAGCCCGGGCATGCACCGCCTACGGGGCGCACATGGCGGCACGTCTCGGTTCAGGTCTCGCCGAGCGCGGCTGGGTCATGGTCTCCGGAGCGGCCCACGGGGTCGACGGAGCCGCTCACCGCGGTGTTCTGGCTTCCGAGGGGGCGACCGTCGCCGTGCTCGCCTGCGGGGTCGATGTCGCCTATCCACGCTCCCACGCCGGGCTGATCGGCCGCATCGCCGAACAGGGCCTGGTGGTCGCCGAGTTGCCGCCGGGCGCCCACCCGACACGCAGCCGGTTCGTGCTGCGTAACCGGGTGATCGCCGCCCTCACCCGGGGCACGGTCGTCGTGGAGGCCGAGCTGCGCAGCGGCTCGCTGGTCACTGCCCGCGCCGCCCAACGGCTCGGACGCTGCACCATGGGGGTGCCCGGCCCGGTGACCAGCGGACTCTCCGCGGGAGTGCATGAGCTGCTGCGCGCGGGGGCGGTGCTGGTGACCGACACCGACGAAGTGGTCGAGGTGGTCGGGGACATCGGTGAGCTCGCACCCGTCCGGCGCGGCCCGGTGCTCCCACGGGATCTCCTGGGCCTCGAGGAGACCAGGATCCTGGAGGCGCTTCCGGCGCAAGGCGTGCTGAAGGGGCGGGATATCGCCCTCAGGGCGGGGACCACCCCGGATGAGGCGCTCGGCAGGCTGTACGAACTCCAGTCGCTCGGCTTCGTCGAACGGCTGGGCTCAGGCTGGCAGTTGGCGTGGGGCGCGCTCCAGGCGGCGAACTCCCGGCGAGGCGGTGCTTGACCTGGAGCATTCGGGTGAAAGGGTGATCCCGACGACCTTCGCCGTGCCCCCGAGGTCCCCCGGACACCGGCGCGGACGACGGTGGGCGCGCTAATCGAAGGTCTGCCCGATGCCCCCTACCCTCACAGGCGCGATCCACCGCTGTTCGCGCACCGCAACCGTTCAGTCACGCTACGCTCCAGATTCCCTCACCGGCCAACCCCACCGACAGCCCCTCACACCCCACAGCAGAACGGCTCAAGGCAACGCATGCCCCAGCACACCTCCGGGTCTGACCGCGCGGCGGTGCCCCCCGCCGCCCGTGGCCCTGTGCGCCCGCCGGCGCCCTCGTCGCTCGACGAGTTGTGGCGGTCGTACAAGGCCACCGGTGACGGACGGCTGCGGGAGCAGCTGATCCTGCACTACTCGCCGCTGGTGAAGTACGTCGCTGGACGGGTGAGCGTCGGACTGCCGTCCAACGTGGAGCAGGCCGACTTCGTCTCCTCCGGGGTCTTCGGACTCATCGACGCCATCGAGAAGTTCGACATCGAGCGGTCGATCAAGTTCGAGACATATGCGATCACCCGCATCAGGGGCGCGATGATCGACGAACTCCGGGCGCTGGACTGGATCCCCCGCTCGGTCCGGCAGAAGGCCCGGGCCGTGGAGCGTGCCTACGCCACGCTGGAGGCGCAGCTGAGACGCACACCGTCCGAGAGCGAGGTCGCCGAGGAGATGGGCATCGGGCTCGAAGAACTGCACGCGGTGTTCAGCCGGTTGTCCCTCGCCAATGTGGTGGCCCTGGAGGAGCTGCTGCACGTCGGAGGTGAGGGCGGCGAGCGGCTCAGTCTCATGGACACCCTGGAGGACACCGCCGCCGACAACCCGGTCGAGGTCGCGGAGGGCCGGGAGCTGAGACGGCTCCTCGCCCGCGCGATCAACACGCTGCCCGACCGCGAGAAGACCGTTGTCACGCTGTACTACTACGAGGGCCTCACCCTCGCTGAGATCGGCAACGTCCTCGGCGTCACCGAGAGCCGGGTCAGCCAGATCCACACCAAGTCGGTCCTCCAGCTCCGGGCCAAGCTCGCGGACGTCGGCCGCTGACACGTGCCCCGCGCGTAGTCGCCGTGGCCAGCCCTCAATCCTGTTCGTCCATGTCCGCCGGGACCACGCCGCCCGTACAGTGGTTCCGTGCCAAGGATTCGAGCGGCCTCTGTGGCCGAGCACCGGACCATGCAGCGCGGCGCCCTCCTTGATGCCGCGCGCTCCCTGCTGTCCGAAGGCGGTACGGATGCACTGACCTTCCCCGCCCTCGCCGAGCGCACCGGGCTCGCCAGGTCCTCGGTCTATGAGTACTTCCGCTCACGGGCCGCAGTCGTCGAGGAGCTGTGCGCCGTCGACTTCCCGGTCTGGGCCGCCGAGGTGGAAACCGCCATGGAGCGGGCCGCGACGCCCGGTGGCAAGGTCGAGGCCTATGTCCGCCGCCAGCTCGATCTGGTCGGGGACCGGCGCCACCGGGCCGTTGTCGCGATCTCCGCGAGCGAACTGGACGACGGCGCACGCGAGAAGATCCGCGCCGCGCACGGCGGCCTCGTCGCGATGATCGTCAAGGCCCTCGAGGAGCTCGGCCACCAGCAGCCCCGTCTCGCCGCCATGCTGCTCCAGGGCGTCGTGGACGCCGCGGTCCGCCGTATCGAGCTCGGCGCCGCCGAGGATCCCACCGAGATCGCCGAAGCCGCGGTGTCCATGGCCCTGCGGGGCGTCCGGGGCGACTGACCCGTCCGAGCGGCGGCGGGCCGCGTAGCGCGCGGTGCGACCAGACCGCCACCGCGGCCAGGGCCACCCCCTGGAAGACGTCGGCTCCGGCCCGCGCCGGCCGTGCCGCGGCAGCCATCAGACGCCCGGACCCCGACGCGGGCAGTGGCACTCCGAAGACCGGCAGCAGCCGGGAAGGACCACGTCGCAGCGCGGACGCGGGCAGCAGCGACAGCGGATCGAGATAGGCGTCCCCACGCCGCAGACCCCAGTGCAGACACCCCTGGGCACAGTGCGAAGGCGCCTCGGCGCGGACGGCCACCACCTCCCCCCTGATGACCTCGGTGCCCGGCCGGACCAGCGGGCGCACCGGCTCATAGGTGATGCGCAGGGGAGGCTCCCCGGTGCCCGCCAGAACGATCGACAGCACCCCGCGCCCCGCCACCGGTCCCGCGAAGGACACCCGCCCCGCCATCGCAGCCCGCACCTCCGCGCCGGGTGGCGCGGCCAGATCGACCCCGCGATGCCCAGGTCCATAGGGCCCGGCCGGGGGCTCGAAGCCCCGGACCACCACCGGCCGCGGCTGTCCCAACGGCCTCACCGGCCAGGTCCCGGCCGGCTCCGGCTCCTGCTTCGGCGCCCCGCCCCGGGCCTCGGCGCCCGCGCTCACCAGGCTCACCCACGCGAACACCACCACGGCGAGCGCCCGGGCGAGCAGCGCGCCCCTCACGGACTTCGCTACGCGTCTCATGCCCCGACCGTGCCGGATTCGCGTCAACCTCGCTGATCATGGCCGGGATCTGTGGACAACCGACCGCTTGTGGACAGTGCCGTCACCCGGCACTGCGCGGGTCCCGTACACTTCTTCTGGCGATCCGGGCCACCGGGTCGACTTCGCACGCCCCGCCACCACCCCTTTCAGCGGTCGGTGGTCGCGCCCCTCGGTCCTCGCGGCACGGCGCGCCGGGGCGTCAGGACATAACCGAGAATCAAGGAGATACGGCCATGGCCGTCGTCACGATGCGGGAGCTGCTGGAAAGCGGCGTCCACTTCGGTCACCAGACCCGTCGCTGGAACCCGAAGATGAAGCGCTTCATCTTCACCGAGCGCAACGGCATCTACATCATCGACCTGCTCCAGTCGCTGTCGTACATCGACCGCGCCTACGAGTTCGTCAAGGAGACCGTTGCCCACGGCGGTTCCATCATGTTCGTCGGCACCAAGAAGCAGGCCCAGGAGGCCATCGCCGAGCAGGCGACGCGCGTCGGGATGCCGTACGTCAACCAGCGTTGGCTGGGCGGCATGCTCACCAACTTCTCCACCGTCTACAAGCGCCTTCAGCGTCTGAAGGAGCTTGAGGCGATCGACTTCGAGGATGTGGCCGCCTCCGGCCTCACCAAGAAGGAGCTCCTGGTCCTCTCCCGTGAGAAGGCCAAGCTGGAGAAGACCCTTGGTGGTATCCGCGAGATGCAGAAGGTGCCGAGCGCCGTCTGGATCGTCGACACCAAGAAGGAGCACATTGCCGTCGGTGAGGCGCGCAAGCTCAACATCCCGGTCGTCGCGATCCTCGACACCAACTGCGACCCCGACGAGGTCGACTACAAGATCCCGGGCAACGACGACGCGATCCGCTCCGTCACCCTGCTCACCCGTGTGATCGCCGACGCCGTCGCCGAGGGCCTCATCGCCCGCTCCGGCGTGGCCACCGGTGACTCGAAGCCGGGCGACAAGGCCGCGGGCGAGCCGCTGGCCGAGTGGGAGCGCGACCTGCTCGAGGGCGAGAAGAAGGCCGACGAGGCCCCCGCCGCCGAGGCCGAGAAGAAGGCCGACGAGTCTCCGGCTGCTGAGGCCGAGAAGCCGGCCGAGGCCGCTGCCGAGGCCCCGGCCGCGGACGCCGAGCAGGCCCCGGCCGCGGACGCCGAGCAGGCCCCGGCCGCGGACGCTGAGCAGGCCTGACACCTCAGGTCCGGAAGCTGACGGCGGGGGCCCAAGAAGCCCCCGCCGTTCACCCGTAGATCGTTCGACTCTTCGACTCCAGAGAGATTCACAGACATGGCGAACTACACCGCCGCTGACGTAAAGAAGCTCCGCGAGCTCACCGGCGCGGGCATGATGGACTGCAAGAAGGCGCTGGACGAGGCCGAGGGCAACGTCGACAAGGCCGTCGAGGCGCTGCGCATCAAGGGCCAGAAGGGTGTCGCCAAGCGTGAGGGCCGCTCCGCCGAGAACGGCGCCGTGGTCTCCCTGATCGCTGACGACAACACCTCCGGCGTCATCCTCGAGCTGAAGTGCGAGACGGACTTCGTCGCCAAGGGTGAGAAGTTCCTGGCCGTGGCGAACACCCTGGCCGCCCATGTCGCCGCCACCGGCCCGGCCGACCTCGAGGCGCTGCTCGCCTCCGAGATCGAGTCCGGCAAGACCGTCCAGGCGTACGTGGACGAGGCCAACGCCAACCTCGGCGAGAAGATCGTCCTGGACCGCTTCGCCCAGTACTCCGGTGCCTACGTGACCGCGTACATGCACCGCACCATGCCCGACCTGCCCCCGCAGATCGGTGTGCTGGTCGAGCTCGACAAGCCGAACGCCGAGGTCGCCAAGGGCGTCGCGCAGCACATCGCCGCCTTCGCGCCGAAGTACCTCTCCCGTGAGGACGTCCCGGCCGAGGTCGTCGAGACCGAGCGCCGTGTCGCCGAGGAGACCACCCGCGCCGAGGGCAAGCCCGAGGCCGCCCTCCCGAAGATCGTCGAGGGTCGCATCAACGGCTTCTTCAAGGACGCCACCCTCCTTGGCCAGCCGTACGCGCTCGACAACAAGAAGTCCGTCCAGCAGATCCTGGACGACGCTGGTGTCACCCTGAAGCGCTTCTCGCGCATCAAGGTCGGCATCTGAGCCGGTACGCGAGCTACACGGGAGCCCGATAGGGTTTTCCCAGCAGTCGTAGGCCGCGTGAACGCCGGACGACGACCGCAGATCTGACGAGGAGGCCATTGCCGCAGGGACACCAGCACCCATCGGCAGTGGCCTTCTTCGTATGTGCACGAGGAGATCTCCATGAACAAGGGCGCGGACGCCAACCAGGCAGCCGACGACAAGAGCGACCACACCGGCATGAAAGCCGGCCGCTTCATGCTGAAGCTGTCCGGTGAAGCCTTCTCGGGCGGAACCGGTCTGGGCGTCGACCCCGACGTCGTACACGCCATCGCACGGGAGATCGCCGCGGTCGTCCGTGACGGGGCAGAGATCGCGGTCGTCATCGGCGGCGGCAACTTCTTCCGCGGCGCCGAGCTCCAGCAGCGCGGTATGGACCGGGCCCGCTCCGACTACATGGGCATGCTCGGCACCGTCATGAACTGCCTCGCCCTCCAGGACTTCCTGGAGAAGGAGGGCATCGACTCGCGTGTCCAGACCGCCATCACCATGGGCCAGGTCGCGGAGCCGTACATCCCCCTGCGGGCCGTACGCCACCTGGAGAAGGGCCGCGTCGTGATCTTCGGCGCCGGTATGGGCATGCCGTACTTCTCCACCGACACCACCGCGGCCCAGCGCGCCCTGGAGATCGACGCCGAGGCGCTCCTCATGGGCAAGAACGGTGTCGACGGTGTCTATGACTCCGACCCCAAGAGCAACCCGGACGCGGTGAAGTTCGACGCGCTGGAGTACGGCGAGGTGATCTCCCGCGACCTCAAGGTCGCCGACGCCACCGCCATCACCCTCTGCCGTGACAACTCGCTGCCCATCCTCGTCTTCGAACTGCTCGCCGCGGGCAATATCGCGCGGGCCGTCCGGGGTGAGAAGATCGGCACGCTGGTGAGCGACCAGGGCACCCGGGGCTGACCCGGCCCGCCCTCCTCTCCAGGGGGGCGGGATGGACAAAGCCCTGCCGGTCGGACACCGTGCAGGGGAACGCGACGCCAAGTTTCTCCGGCCTCGTACTCGTAACGCGCACTCGAAACCGGACTCGCGAGCGCAGTCGTCACGCGGATTCGTAGAGTGAACCGTCACACGTACACGCCGGGCCCACTCAAGACACGCAGGAGCAAGTGGTGATCGAAGAGACCCTCCTCGAGGCCGAGGAGAAGATGGAGAAGGCCGTCGTGGTTGCCAAGGAGGACTTCGCCGCGATCCGCACCGGGCGTGCGCACCCGGCGATGTTCAACAAGATCGTGGCCGACTACTACGGTGCGCTGACACCGATCAACCAGCTGGCCTCCTTCTCGGTGCCCGAGCCGCGGATGGCCGTGGTGACCCCGTTCGACAAGAGCGCTATGCGCAACATCGAGCAGGCGATCCGGGACTCCGACCTGGGCGTCAACCCCAGCAACGACGGCAACATCATCCGAGTGGTGTTCCCCGAGCTCACCGAGGAGCGCCGCCGCGAGTACATCAAGGTCGCCAAGGGCAAGGCCGAGGACTCCCGGATCTCGATCCGTTCCGTGCGCCGCAAGGCCAAGGAGGCCATCGACAAGCTGATCAAGGACGGCGAGGTCGGCGAGGACGAGGGCCGCCGGGCGGAGAAGGAGCTCGACGACACCACCGCGAAGTACGTGGCGCAGGTGGACGAGCTGCTCAAGCACAAGGAAGCCGAGCTGCTCGAGGTCTGATGAACGACTCTTCCTGGGGAGCCCCGCCGAGTGCGGGCTACAGCCCCGACCACTGGGGGCCGCCCGACCAGCGGGCCGCCTCGGCGGGTCCCGCATACGATGTGCATGACGCCCGTCAGACGCGGCCCATGCCCGTCGTGCCGGACGTTCCCGACACAGGTAGAGACGCAGAAGACCGCGACGACCGCTACCGGGGGGCTGCTCGATGGAGTGGCTCCCCGGTCCGCGAAGAGATGCCGCAGGAGCCCATGCCCATCCCCCCGCCGTCTGCGGCTTCCGAGCCGCCGCAGCCCTCGCAGCCGCCGCAGAAGAAGCGTGCCGGCCGGGATCTGCGGGCGGCGATAGGTGTCGGTGTGGGGCTCGGCGCGGTGATCATCGCGTCCCTCTTCATCGTCAAGGCCGTCTTCGTGGCCGTGATCGCGGCTGCCGTGGTCGTCGGCCTGTGGGAGCTGACCTCGCGCCTCAAGGAGCGCAAGGGCATCAACGCGCCTCTGGTGCCGCTCGCGGTGGGCGGGGCGTGGATGGTCGTGGCCGGCTATGTGCGCGGTGCGGAGGGCGCGTGGGTGGCCACCGCGTTCACCGCGCTGGCCGTGCTCGTCTGGCGGATGACCGAGTCCCCCGAGGGCTACCTCAAGGACGTGACGGCGGGGCTCTTCGCCACCTTCTACGTGCCGTTCCTCGCCACGTTCGTGGCGATGATGCTCACCGCCACCGACGGGCCGCAGCGGGTTTTCACATTTCTGCTGCTGACCGTGGTCAGTGACACCGGTGCCTATGCGATCGGCTGGCGATTCGGCAAGCACAAGCTCGCGCCCCGCATCAGCCCCGGAAAGACCCGCGAGGGTCTGTTCGGCGCTCTGGCCTTCGGTATGGCGGCCGGTGCGCTCTGCATGCCGCTGCTGATCGACGGCGGCACCTGGTGGCAGGGCCTGCTGCTGGGTCTCGCGATCGCCGCCAGCGCCACCCTGGGCGACCTGGGCGAGTCGATGATCAAGCGTGACCTCGGCATCAAGGACATGGGCACACTGCTGCCCGGCCATGGCGGGATCATGGACCGTCTGGACTCGCTGCTGCCGACGGCACCGGTCGCCTGGCTGCTGTTCGTGCTGTTCGTGGGCACCGGCTGACGATCCGCCGTCGTCACACCGAGGGGGCTCACCGGTCCCGCCGACCAGGGTGAGCCCTCTCGGCGCGTCCGGGATCTATTCGACGGGGCGTTTCGCCTCTTCCTCCGCGGAGTCGGGCTTCAGCGCCCGGGCCCCCAGCAGGCCGACGACGATCAGGGCGATGCCCAGCCAGGTCGCGTCCTCCGCGATCAGGACGACGACGCCCAGCGGGATCAGCAGTCCGACCAGCGGGTAGATCAGACCGCCCGCCGTCGGCACGTGCTCGCTGCCACGTGCCTTTGCCCGTACGTAGTCCGGGTACCACTCGGTGAAGCGGATCGCGACGATGATCGCCAGGACCGGGAAGATCCACGCGGTCCAGATGTTGTCCGGCTCGCGCAGGACGAGATCACCGATGCCGCCCGAGACGGCCGCAACCAGGAACGTGAGCCCCCAAACGGCCGTGATCACGTAGTTGGTCCGCACGAAGGCGGGGGTCTTCCAGTACTGGGGGTCCACCTGTTCGCGGGCGTACTGCACGGTGAAGGGCACCCGGGCCGCCATGGAGCCGAAGGCGATGAGCGCGAGGACGACGTTGGCCACCTCGTCGGCGTACGTCTCCAGCCACTCGTGGGTCGCGTCACTGGCGGTCGCGCCGATGATCGCCAGTATCGCGAAGAACACCACATCGGCCACTTCGAGGATCTTGAACGAGGTGCCCGGGTGCAGGACCCTTCCGAGGACGACGAAGACGACCGAGATCCCGAGGGCGATCAGCACCGCCACCTCGAAGCGCCCCGGGCCGGAGAGAACGGCGAAGACGATCCACGGAGCCATCCCCACGACCGGCTGCTCCAGGAAGCCCGCGAGCCACTTGCCCACTGCGGAATCGGCCACGGCTTTCATGGGCGCACCCCTCGGGACTACGACGTGCGGAATTCCAGCCTGAACCCGAAGCGACGAATGCGCGACAGCGGTGTTCGACGGCCGTGCACGACGTGCAGCCAGGGCAGCGGATTCGATCTGCGACACTGGTACGCCGACACGTTGGACCAGCTGCTGGGCTACCTGGTTTGGCGCGACACGAAGGCCGCTCTCCTGCTCTTCATCCGTACGGAGAATCCCACGGAAGTCATCGCCAAAGCCGCAGCCAAGTTCGGCGAGCACCCGAACTTCAAGCGGCTCGGACGCTACGCCAGCGATGAGAGGCACGACTTCATCTTCCGCTCGAACGAAGATCCACACCGAGAGATCAAGCTCGCCTTCATGCCCTTCCACTTGCCGCGGTCGACCCCCGCTTGATCCGCGGGCGGCGTCAGTGCTGGTGGTGCCTGGCACGCTGCCCTCGTCGGTCTCGGTGCGCTTAACCCAGCCGCGCAGGGCTTAGGGATGCACGTCGAGCTGGTCAGCGATCCCCTTGATCGCACCGGCCCTGCCGGTGGGGTCCTTGCGCGCCTCGACCGCCAGCCGCGTCGCACGTTCGCGCAGTTCGTCGGCGTCCTTACGGGGAGCAGCCATGATCGGCATCCTTCCGGGTCTACGATGTCTCCATAAAACCCGGGGCGATTCACCGGAATGTATGGCAGCAGCTCGCACCCTGGCCTGGAGAGTCGAAGGAGCCCGGTTGCGGTCGGGTCTCATCGGCCCGGATCCCTTGGATGCGTTGACGGATGCGCGGTCATCGATCTGAGTCGGCGCTCTTCCGGCACGCTGTACGTGTTTTCGATCAAGTCAAGGAACAGCGACTTCATCTTCGCTGGGGAGGGGTTCTTGCAGGGGCAGGTTGAAAGGCAGTGCATGAGTTCTCCCAAGATCGTGGCAATTTCTGCAGAGTAGATCTCCCATTCAGGGGTCGCTGTCCTCGCGAGGATTTCTATCTCGTGAGCTCACGGTGCCCTGTTCGCACCAGAGCGAGAACGCTATGGTTGCGATGGCGATACCAATGATCGGAATGGCTGCGATCATATTCAGGACCATTTTGGATCACTGCCTTCCGCTTACGTTCCACTGCGGGACCAGCAGGGAAAGATCGACACCCGGAAACGCTCGCTGTAGCGTGCCTTTTCGCCTTGCTGAAGCTCTAATGGATGCGGTGATCTCACCGCCGAGCCGCACTCCCGCGATCGAGGTGAATGCATGTGTCTCGGTGAGGTGAAGTTCAGGCAGATCGACCCGGTCGATGCGCAGGAACCGCACGTGAGCGTAGGGGATATAGAGCCATGCGAGCTCAGGCTCGTTGGGGTCGGCGTTGCATGCGGCGAGGACGAGGACATCGCCGGGTAGGACAGGCTCAAGGTGGCAGCTGGTTCCAGTCCTGCAGTCCTGCGGAAGGCGCCATTCCTGCAGCTTTCGTGCGCTGTTCAGCCTGGCTTGCTGGGCTATCTCGCTGGCTGCGACATGCAGGGCAAGCATTCTCACGAATCCTCCCAGTGGTTATGGATTGTGAAGACGCTACCGGGCTCCATGGAAATGGTGTCGACTACGAGGTGACCTCGGCCGTGCTCTTCCGGCTCGCAGCTTCTCGTCCACGTGCCATCCTGTGTGGCGGGGCCGCCATCCGTGACTTCGATGCCTACGGCTGCTTTTCCCTGATCTTGGAGTATGTGCAGCTCCAATACCACAGGGGGGAGGGCATGTTCAGTTGAGTTCGTGACCAGTTCTGAGACGACAAGAAGCGCGTCGTAGATCTCTTCCTCACTCAGATTCCATCCTTCCAATACGGCCCTGGCCTCTTGGCGCGCGGTTGATGCGGCTGTGGGGCAGTGGGGGAGTCGGTACTGGTAGCTGTCGGTTGCGCACGACTCCGATGCCTGCACCGGCGGCAACCCCGATGTCTCTCGCAGCGTGTTCATGTCTCAAGCGAACAGCAAGAGCGAGCTGCGGCACATGCGCCGTACATACCTATTTGCACCCTGCGGGACAGGAAGCGGCTTACGCGCCTGGCCGAGCCTGGGCGGGAAGGCGGTGAACCTTGCTCGTTGGCTTCGCTGCCCCGACTGCCCCGTCTATGCCCATCCACCGGATTGGCAAGGAATGGGCATGTGTGACTCATGTTCCTGGGGCGAGCGATGCGGTGCAGTGCGAAGACGAGAGCAGCACCGCAGCACACTGGAAGGGATCTTGATTGTGAATGGCGTGAATCTGCGCAGCCTGGATGTGAGTGATCTTGCGGAGGAGTTTCCGCTGGTTGCATTGTGCGCGGCGTTCGGGTGTCGGGAGGGGTGCGGGGGCTGTGGGGTGGAACGGCGGTGCAGGAGCGGCGGAAGGCGGAGTATCCGCCGCAGCGTAGAGCTGATCCCTCGGAGTTCTTCAAATCGCGGGAGAGTGGGCGATGGCGTCCACACAGGGTGAGGACGAGCAGGCCACAGGGGGCAAGCCCCAGACAGACCGGTTCGGATCCTGCCGGCCAGGTCGCCTCCCTTCGGGAAGAGGTTGCGGTTCTGTGCCGCAGGCAGGGTGACTGGTCCGCGGTCGCACGAGGATTCTCGAGAAGAGGGTCGTCGAGCTGCAGACAAACCTGGCCGGTGTTTCCGCGCAGAACGAACAGCTGGCGAACACGCTCCGTGAGGCTCGATCAGAGCGTGGCCCTCCAAGAGGAGGTCGACCGGTTGAGCCCAGCCGCCAGCCGGCTTCGGTGTCTTCCTCCATGCCAATGAGGACGACACCACCGACATCTTCACCGGGGGCCGCAAGCTCCGAGTCGATGTCAGCCCGAGCATCGAGAGCGACGATCTCTGGCGCGGCCAGGAAGTCATGCTCATCGAGGCGCTCGTCGTGGTCGAGGCCATGGAGTTCGAGCACACCGGGGAGCATCGTCACCCTCAAGGAGATACGAGGAGCGGTTGGTACGGCACGCCGAGCCGCTAGGCCACCATCCGCCCGGGCGACGCCCTGCTGCTCGAGCTGGCCGTGGCTCAGAAGCCGTGCTGTTTACTTCCCACGAGCGACATAGGACCCGGCCGCAGTCGCGTGATCCGATATCGGCGACACGGCGTCAAGTCGCGATGCGGTCCGCGGAACCATGTTCGCCGTAGAATCCTAGGCACGCCACGGCGACTGCGGTCACGTGCCTAGGCTCTGTCGGCAAGACCATGCGGACACCGAGGGGTTTTCGACAGCAACTGCCATGAGCGCGGGTGTGGCACCAGAGGAATGCGCAACGCGCACCCGGAAACTCTCTCCACGAACCGATCCATCTACCTTGTCGAAGAGCAGGTGTGTGCGTTGGTCAGAGTAACTGGGACTTGGCCGTTCACCGGACGGGACTCCGAACTCGCCATTTTTAGGGAAGCTTTGGCAGATTCCTCCTGCCGTGCATTTCTCATCGCTGGGCCGCAGGGAGTGGGGAAGAGTCGGCTCGCTGAGGAGTGTTTGAGAGCAGCCGAGGATGCTGGATACAAAACGTGGCGGACCATTACTTTGTCTGGGGCACTCTTCCCTCTCGACGCACTGGCTAATGCGGTTCCTCAAGGGCTCGATCCAAATAATCCATTGGCGTCATTCCGGAAGATCGTCGAGTACCTTCGAAGTGGGAGTAAGCGGAGGGGGGGCGACAGGCCTATTGCGATTCTTGTGGACGATGCCAATCTACTGGATGACGCGTCGGCTGCCGTGCTGGAACTGCTAACCGGTTCGGGAATCGCATTTATGATCGTCTCGATAGATGAGTACAGGGAAACACCGCGAAGTGTATCCAGACTTGTATACCGCGACTCTACCGCGCGCTGCAATTTGTCCTACCTGGATAGGGAAGCGATTGTAGAACTACTGGAGGCCACTCTCCAAGGGCTGATCGAACCGCGTAGCGTCGACTACCTCTTTCACGTGAGCGAAGGGAATGTGCTTTACCTGCGCGAGTTAGTGATTGGTGCATTTGGTGCGGGAACCCTGCGCTTTGACGGTAATCTGTGGGAAATCTCTGGCGTGCAGAAACCAACTCCTCACCTCATGGATTTGGTCCAGAAAAGAGTCGACAGCGTCGAACCAGAGGGGAGAGCTCTCTTGGAGACGCTGGCACTTTGTGGAGTCTCCGGCGTATACAATCAGAAGGAAGTCTCCGCTCTCGAGTCAGCAGGCCTTGTAAAAGTAATTTGCCACGGGCGCCGGACAGTGTTGGAGCTTACCCACCCTGTCTATGGTGAGGTTCTTCGCGCGCAAGTAACCCCAACACGCAAGAGCGAATTGCTGTTGGAGCAAGCTGAGCGTGTACGTGCGGTCGGAGCACGTAGGGAGGAAGACTTCCGCTTCATCGCTCAGTGGGAACTCTCAGCGCGGGCTGAAGTCGATGCCAGCACCCTACTTAAGGGGACACGAGTAGCGAGGCGGTCGTATGACTATGAGCAGGTGAAGGTCCTGGCCGAGGCTACATGCCGAGTGGACGACGGATTCTGGCCGCGGTTCTTGCTAGGCGAGGCTTTGTACGAGCTGGGGGAAGTGCAGAGGTCGGTTGAGGTGCTGAAATCGGCAACTGCGCGGGCGCGAGGTGAAGACCAGTATGTCTATGCCACTTTGGCCCTCTGTCGCGTGCTGCTCTGGGCGTTGGCCGACCCTGACGAGGCATTCCGGCTAAACTCAGTAGCTGCAGAACGCTCACATACACCAGAAGGCAAGGCCACGCTGACTACGGCGCGTGGCGTGGGGCTGGCGTGCATGGGCAAGATGGATGAGGCTTTTGAGCACTTGAGAAACGTTTCCGACATCCCTAACGTTCACATCCGAGCGGTCGGTCAGGGAGCACTCGGTGCTGTCCTCGCCTTGCGAGGGAGGGTAGAAGAAGGCCTCGCCACCGCGCGGGAAGCCTATGAGGAGCGTCAAAACTTGATCGACCCTCCAGCGCTCCTCCACCCCTCGGAGAACATTGGAGCCGTAGCATGTGCCCTCCAAGAGGCTGGATCACTAAATGAAGCCTACACGCTCATTCTCAAAGGCTGGAATGACGCAAGCGCTGACAATGATCCCGTAAGTATGACCTTGATGGCTTCCTCGCTGGCTCGCGCAGCCCTGCTTAACGGGCGCCCGCGGACTGCCCGTCGCTGGGCATCACAGGCGGCGGCCCTAGCGCGTCGACAGAAATACGATGGACCGCTTTATCCAGCGCTAGCGCTTCTTGCGGAATCTTTTGCCCTCATTCAGGATAAGGCAGCTGCCCTACGAATCGTCAACGAAATGCAAGGTATGACACCATGGGGCACCTTTCTACCGGAGTTGTGCCTAGGTAAGGTTTGGCTGGCCGCTACCAGGGGACAGCTAAGCAACGCGCGCGCTTACCTAGTGGACGGAATCGCTTTCGCGCGTTCTATGGGACACCACTCCAGTGAAGCGCGACTGCTCACGGACTTCTGCAGACTTGCCGGCACGGATAGTCGGATAGTTGAGAGGCTGTCTTCCCTAGCAGAAGTTTCGTCTGGCGGCTTCACTGCGATGCGTGCTCGATTCGCAAAGGCGACGCAGCATCGCAATGCGGACGATCTAATGCGTTCCGCTCGCGAATTCAAGGATGCTGGAGCACTGCTACTGTGTGCAGATGCTACGGCACAATCAGCAGCCGTATTGCAGCGCAACGGAAACACTCGAGGAACAATGGCCTCCATTCGCCTAATGAACCGGATGCGAGGGAAGTGTGAGGGTGCCTGGACCCCGATGATGGCTGCAGCGGCAGCAGAAGTGCCTCTCACTGGTCGCGAATTGGAGATTGCACTGCTCGTTGCCGACGGGCATACCAATGCCGAGGTCGGTGAACAGCTATTTGTGTCCAAGCGGACCGTGGACAACCACCTCCTCAGTGTCTTCCGTAAACTGGGAGTGGACAGTCGACGAGATATCAAGCGTGCCCTTTGGGATACGTGCAAACACGAACCCGTTTCGGGAGGAGAGGAATCTACAAAGAACTAGTACGGTCGTTGTAGGTTTAATATCATCGATAATTACTTGATATCTGCCCGTCCGACTGTGGTGTATGCCCGCATGTGAGTCACCCCCCGAATTCCGGAGAGCGAACCCGGTAAATTTTCTACCGTGTCAGTTCGTGAGGAGATACCATTGCTTCGCGCGGTCTGCCCTTGTGTTCCAGACCTCTGCTGCAATACTGCGGCCTCAGCGCACAGAAGCAGTGCCCCGATTTCTTGTACTCGTCTGCCGATTTCATGAGGTGTTGCTGGTTGGGCCACCAGGGAGAAAGGGGCCCCAACGCGCTGATTGCGATTACGGTGAAGCGGCAGGTCCAGCGCGGGGCAGGGTGAGACATCAACAGAAAGATGCCCCGGGTGCGACGGCTGCTCTCAACGAAGCGAAATGAAGCCGTGGAGACGGCCTGACCGAGCCAGTCTCCACGGCACTCTCTATTTTCTAGAATTGATCCCTAGTCCAACCAGGGCTGGGGCCATACCTTCATCTTGAAATTTTGCGCTGGTCGATACACGCCCGTACTATCTCTACAGTCTACGCGAATGTATGCCCCAGCAGGGCCAGGTGATGTGATTCCTGCTGCCGTGCTTTCAGTTCCCGCTCGGGTGTACTGGTATACGCCAAGTTTTGATCCAGTCATAGGGTATACGTAAGTCTGTGCGACGATCGGAGACTTGCCGACAGCTTGAACCGATACTCTGGTGTATCCGCTACACCCGGCGCTTCCCGGGTTGTACGAAATCGCGAAGTATTTCCATGGCTTCAAATTTGCGCGCATTGTTACTACGCCATTCTTGGGGTTCTGACCAGCGTTCCCAGACCATTCGGCAACGTTACAACCGGCGGTGCCGGGCACTTCAGCGGCTGACATGAAGATTGACTTCATTGTCATCACCGACTGCGAACCTTTGGCCGGCAGATTTATGGTGAAGTGGCGGTAGGATTCTTTATTTCCGTACTGGAAGGTCAGTGGATTCATTCCCCCCAATCCCCAACGAGGTGGGCTGCTGCTTTGGTCGCCGAGGTACCACACCTTTCCGTTGGCTTCCACCGGATACCCGGCCGGGAGGCCCAGAATATCCGCCCCGGTCAATTCGACGCGATACTTTTGAAGAATCGGTGCGAAGTAGGCCGACGCCTTGCTCAGAGGATCTCCCTTCCAGAAGCGCCTGAACTCCGTGCCGCTCGATGTTTCCGCCGAGGTCTCGTATCCGAATTGCGTTTCAAAGGCCTGCTCGAACGAATAAGTGAACGTATTTGAGATCTTGGTCTCTATTCCGGATCCCAGGAGCCCCGCCTTCTCTGTGAGTTCGATCGCAAGAGAGTTGCTGATTCCCGTCGTTGTGGACTCGCTGGTAGATATGCTTTTTGTTACCGAGTCCTTCACCGATCTGCTGGTGACGTACTGATTGTCTGACAGGTTATCCGTGCAATTTTTGTTGATTGTAGATCCGGCCAGATAGTCTGTGCCCTTAAACGTCCCTCCCACGGGAACTAGATTCCACTTGCAAGCCCCTGCATGCCTGCCACACCATTCCAAGTAGTCAGCCATAGCGGCCGCGGAGTCCGAAGCTGTATTGAAGCGATGATGAACAAAGTCCCCCGAAGATGCATAGTCGTACCATGTGTAATTATACGATCTACCGTTGTAGGTCGTTCGCGTCTCCGCCTGTGCTGCCGTCGGGGTTAGACAGGAAAGTATTACCGAAGGGGCAAGCAAGCTAATGACCGCAGTTCGTCTGAGTCGTGCTGGGCTCATCTTTCCTCCACTCTTGTTTGATTTCTTGAATCCGTTCTCTATTGATGTCCACCTTTGAATGGGAAGGGTAAACGTATGCATCGCTTGTAGCCTGAGTACGTTGTACTCAGAAAGCTCATGGGTGATTGGCGCTGGCACGTCAAAGCGTTGATTCCTGATCACGTGCGCGTGGTGGAGAACGGACGCGTTCAGTGGTCGTCCACCGGCAGAAACAGCCGGGATCGAGAGGGCCTACCACTGGCGCCGCCGGCAAGCCGCACTCGGCCGGCTGACATCAGTCGAATGCGAGACCGTCATGACCACGCCGGCCCTCCAGGCCGCGTGACAGAACCTGTCACCCGAACCTGCACCAGGCCCCCGCCTCGGACTGGGCCGTGTGTGGGCCGTCCAAGGAATGCCAGTCACGACCAGTGACGACTAATGACGACCAGGTTCACCGGTTGGCGCCCAGGGCAGCGGATTCGATCTGCGACACTGGTACGGCCATGCCTAAGCCCGGAGAACTCACTTTCGTCGCGCCCCGCGGAGCCAAGAAGCCCCCGCGGCACCTCGCCGACCTCTCGCCCGCCGAGCGCAAGGAAGCGGTGGCCGCGATCGGCGAGAAGCCGTTCCGCGCCAAGCAGCTCTCGCAGCACTACTTCGCGCGGTACGCGCACGACCCCGGCCAGTGGACCGACATCCCCGCCGCTTCCCGGGAGCGGCTCGCGGCGGAGCTGCTGCCGGAGCTGATGTCCGTCGTGCGGCATGTCTCCTGCGACGACGACACCACCCGCAAGACGCTGTGGCGGCTGCATGACGGCACGCTGGTCGAGTCGGTGCTGATGCGCTATCCCGACCGGGTCACCATGTGCATCTCCTCGCAGGCGGGCTGCGGTATGAACTGCCCGTTCTGTGCGACCGGCCAGGCGGGGCTCGACCGCAATCTGTCGACCGCCGAGATCGTGCACCAGATCGTCGACGGTATGCGGGCGCTGCGCGATGGTGAGGTCCCCGGCGGACCGGCGCGGCTCAGCAACATCGTGTTCATGGGCATGGGCGAGCCGCTCGCCAACTACAACCGGGTCGTGGGAGCCGTCCGCCGCCTCACGGACCCCGAGCCGGACGGCCTCGGGCTCTCGCAGCGGGGCATCACCGTCTCCACCGTCGGGCTCGTCCCGGCGATGCAGCGGTTCGCCGACGAGGGCTTCAAATGCCGGCTCGCCGTCTCCCTGCACGCTCCCGACGACGAGCTGCGCGACACCCTCGTGCCGGTGAACACCCGCTGGAAGGTGCGGGAGGTGCTGGACGCCGCCTGGGAGTACGCCGAGAAGTCGGGCCGCCGCATCTCCATCGAGTACGCCCTCATCCGCGACATCAACGACCAGGCATGGCGCGGAGACCTCCTGGGACGGCTGCTCAAGGGCAAGCGGGTGCATGTCAACCTGATCCCGCTGAATCCCACGCCGGGCTCCAAGTGGACGGCCTCCCGTCCCGAGGACGAGAAGGCGTTTGTCGAGGCGATCGCCGCTCATGGGGTGCCGGTCACCGTGCGCGACACCCGGGGGCAGGAGATCGACGGGGCCTGCGGTCAGCTCGCCGCATCCGAGCGCTGAGCCTTCGGCCGGGTCTCCAGGGGGCCCATGTACGCTGGGCCCCGAACATTCACATATTCCGACAGGGGAGCGCCACAGCGCTGAGAGTGCGGTGATCGTCAGACCGCAGACCCTCTGAACCTCGCCCGGGTCATTCCGGGTAGGAAGTTCGGACGAGACTCAAGCTGTTGCGCCCTGCCCGGCTCCGGATCCCCGGGATCCGCTGACCTGGCAGGGCCGCGTCTCTTCCTGGTCACCCCAGGAGGAAGCTCAGTGAGCACCACCAAGAAGATCACGGTCGCGGCCCTGTTCGCGGCCCTCGGCGCGGGCACGCTCACGGCCTGCGGCGGGGAGTCCGAGGACAGCGGCTCCGGGGCGTCCAAGACCGTGACGCTCGTCAGCCATGACTCCTTCGCCGCCACCCCGGCGGTGCTCAAGGAGTTCACCCGGGAGACCGGTTACACGGTCAAGGTGCTCAAGAGCGGCGATGCCGTCGAGGCCCTCAACAAGGAGATCCTCACCAAGGGATCCCCGCAGGGCGACGTGTTCTTCGGCGTCGACAACACCACTCTCTCGCGGGCCCTCGACAACGGCGTCTTCACGCCGTACGAGGCCAAGGGCCTGGACCGCGTCCCCGAGGACCGGCAGCTCGACAAGGACGAGCACCGGGTCACGCCCGTCGACACCGGCGACATCTGCGTCAACTACGACAAGAAGTACTTCGCCGACAAGAAGCTGGCCCCGCCGCAGACCTTCGACGATCTGGCCAAGCCCGCCTACAAGAACCTCCTCGTGGTCGAGAACGCCGAACGCTCGTCGCCGGGCCTCGGCTTCCTGCTCGGCACCGCCGCCACGTACGGGGACAAGAACTGGCCGGACTACTGGGCCAAGCTCAAGGCCAACGGAGTCAAGGTCGTCGACAGCTGGGAGCTCGCCTACAACCAGGAGTTCTCCGGTTCAGCGGGCGGCAAGAAGGCCAAGGGCGACCGGCCGCTCGTCGTCTCGTACGCCTCCAGCCCGCCGGTCGAGGTGCTCTACTCCGAGCCGCAGCCCAAGGAGGCGCCCACCGGAGTCGCCACCGGCACCTGCTTCCGCCAGACCGAGGCCGCGGGTCTGCTCAAGGGCGCGAAGAACGAGGCCGGGGGCAAGGCCCTGCTGGACTTCCTGATCAGCAAGAAGTTCCAGGAGGACATGCCGCTCAACATGTTCGTCAACCCGGTCGTGAACGACGCCAAGCTGCCCGCGCTCTTCACACAGTTCGGTGCCGTGGTCGACAAGCCGGAGACCATGGCACCCCAGAAGATCGCCGACAACCGCGACCAGTGGATCCAGTCGTGGTCCTCACTCGTCCTGAAGTAGACGAGCTCGCCAGGACACCCGAGTCGCCCGGGTCGCCGGGGACGCGAGGGGGCAACGCGGCGCGGCTCGCCCTGATGGCGGTGCCCGTCGCGTTCTTCGCGGTCTTCTTCGCGTACCCCGTGGCCGGGATCGTCGGCCGCGGGCTCCGGCCGGACGGCGTCTGGCGTTTCGGCCACATCGGCGAGGTGCTGAGCCGACCGGACATCCTGGACGTCCTCTGGTTCACCCTGTGGCAGGCGCTGGCCTCCACCGGTCTCACCCTGCTGCTGGCACTGCCCGGCGCCTATGTCTTCGCCCGCTTCGACTTCCCGGGCAGACACCTGCTGCGCGCGGTCGTCACCGTGCCGTTCGTGCTGCCGACCGTGGTGGTCGGCACCGCCTTCCTGGCCCTGCTCGGGCGCGGCGGGCTGCTCGACGAGCTGTGGGGCGTGCGCCTCGACACGACCGTGTGGGCGATCCTCCTCGCGCATGTCTTCTTCAACTACGCCGTGGTCGTACGGACCGTGGGCGGACTGTGGTCGCAGCTCGACCCGCGCCAGGAAGAGGCCGCGCGGGTGCTGGGTGCCGGACGGTTCGCCGCCTGGCGGAAGGTCACCCTGCCCGCGCTCACCCCCGCCGTGGCCGCGGCGGCGCTCATGGTGTTCCTGTTCACCTTCACCTCCTTCGGCATCGTCCAGATCCTGGGCGGACCCGCCTACTCGACGGTCGAGGTCGAGATCTACCGGCAGACCGCCGACCGGCTCGACCTGCCGACGGCCGCGGTGCTGACACTGCTCCAGTTCGCCGCCGTCGGCGCCATCCTCGCCGTGCACGCGTGGACCGTACGGCGGCGTGAGACGGCCCTGAAGCTGGTCGACCCCGCGCTGACCGCGCACCGGCCGCGCGGTGTGGGCCAGTGGGCGATGCTCGCGGGCGTACTCGCCACCGTCGCCCTGCTGATCCTGGCCCCGCTGGGCGTGCTGGTCGAAAGGTCCCTGGACGGTCCGGGCGGCTACGGCTTCGCCTTCTACGAAGCCCTCCGGTCGGCAGAGGCCAGTGGCGGCACCTTCCTGGTACCGCCACTGGAGGCGGTCTGGAACTCCTTGCAGTACGCGCTCGCCGCCACGGCCATCGCCCTGCTGATCGGCGGGCTGGCGGCAGCAGCCCTGACCCGCAGGGCCGGGCGGCTGATCCGCGGCTTCGACGCCCTGCTGATGCTGCCGCTCGGGGTTTCCGCCGTCACCGTCGGCTTCGGCTTCCTGATCACCCTCGACGAGCCGCCGTTCGATCTGCGGACCACGTGGATCCTGGTGCCGCTGGCCCAGGCGCTGGTCGGGGTGCCCTTCGTGGTGCGGACGATGCTGCCGGTGCTGCGCGCCGTGGACGTACGGTTGCGCGAGGCGGCGGCCGTTCTCGGCGCCTCGCCCCTGCGGGCCTGGCGCGAGGTCGATCTGCCGCTGGTGCGCCGGGCGCTGCTGGTGGCCGCGGGCTTCGCCTTCGCCGTCTCGCTCGGTGAGTTCGGGGCGACCGTCTTCATCGCACGCGCGGACAACCCCACCCTGCCGGTCGCCGTGGCCAGATTGCTCGGCCGCCCGGGCGAGCTCAACTACGGGCAGGCGATGGCGCTGTCCACCATTCTCATGCTGGTCTGCGCGGCGGCGCTGCTGCTGCTCGAACACATCCGGCCCGACCGTTCCGCAGGGGAGTTCTGATGCTGACGCTGGAGGCCGCGACCGTACGGTTCGGGCAGCGGGCGGCTCTCGACACGGTGGATCTCGAAGTCGCCGACCAGGAGATCGTCTGTGTCCTGGGGCCGAGCGGCTGCGGCAAGTCCACGCTCCTGCGCGCCGTCGCCGGACTCCAGCCGCTGTCCGGCGGCCGGGTCCTGCTCGGCGGAGCGGACCAATCGGGCGTACCCGTGCACCGGCGCGGGGTCGGGCTGATGTTCCAGGACCATCAGCTCTTCCCGCAGCGCGATGTCGCCGGGAACGTCGCCTTCGGCCTGCGTATGCACGGCGTGCCCCGCACGGAGCAGCAGCGCCGGGTGGCGGAGCTGCTCGACCTGGTGGGACTCCCGGGCGCCGGGCAGCGGGCCGTCGCCTCCCTGTCGGGCGGTGAGCAGCAGCGGGTCGCCCTCGCCCGGGCGCTCGCCCCGCGCCCGAGACTGCTGATGCTCGACGAACCCCTGGGCCAGCTCGACCGTACGCTCAGGGAACGGCTCGTCGTGGAACTGCGCGGCCTCTTCGGGCGACTGGGCACCACCGTGCTCGCCGTGACGCACGACCAGGGCGAGGCGTTCGCGCTCGCCGACCGTGTCGTGATCATGAGGGACGGGGCCATCGCCCAGAGCGGCACCCCGCGCGAGGTGTGGCAGCGCCCTGCCTCCTCGTTCGTCGCCCGGTTCCTCGGCTTCGACAACATCGTGTCCGGAGAGGTGAACGGCCAGGCCGCCGACACCCTCTGGGGCAGGATCCCGGTACCGGACGGCTCTCCCCAGGGACCGTGTGCTCTGCTGGTCCGCCCCGCCGGTGTCCGGCTGGGCGGCCCGGGGGACGGCCTGGACTGCGAGGTGGTCTCCCGCACCTTCCGGGGTACGCATGCCGCCGTACGGCTGCGGCCCGCGAGCGGCCCCGCGCTGGAAGCCGAATGCCGCCTGACCGACGCCCCCGAGCCGGGGACCCGCGTCGGCGCCGGCTTCACCGCGGACGACGTGGTGCTGCTTCCGGCTCGTGGCCCGGACGCTCCCTGAGCCGGTCCCGCCGGTCCGGACGGTCTCACCGGACTCCGGCGGGCTCCCGATCGGGAAGGGATACGGGAACGGGGTCCTCGGTCTCCGGCCGTCCGAACCAGGCCACCGCCACCGCCCCCGCCACGGCCAGCACGAAGCCGGCGACCGCCAGCCAGCCGTATCCCGCACGGGACGTGTCGTTCAGCCAGAGCACACCGACCGCGCCGGGCAGCACGGTCTCGCCCACCACCAGGGCTGCCGTGGCCCCGTTGACCGAACCGATCTGGAGCGCCACCGTGTGCAGATACATACCGCCGGTGCCCGCGATCAGGATCGCGTAGAACGCCGGGTCGCAGACGAGAGCGACCGGGTCGAACGGGTCGATACCGTTGAGCACCCGCACACCGACCCCGAGGGCGCCGAAGCCCATTCCCGACAGCAGCCCCGCGAGGATCGCGGCCCGGGCGCCGAGTAGCCGCACCACGACGGTGCCGCCCACGATCAGCAGCAGTGAGATCGCCAGCAGCCACCAGTGGGTGGCGACGGGGGTGTGTCCGCTCCCCTCCGGACCGGCAGCCGTGGCCAGCAGGATGAGGGCGGAGCAGACCACGGCGATGGACGTCCACTCGGCACGTGTCAGCCGGATTCCGAGCAGCCGGATGCTCAGCACCGCGGTGATCACCAGATTCGCGCTGATGATCGTCTGCGACAGGAACAACGGCAGCAGCCGGGCCGCCACCGCCCCCAGCCCGAATCCGACGAAGTCCAGGATCGTGCCGACGATGAACTCCCAGGTCATCGCGGCCTTCGCGGTCGAGGAGAGGCTCGGGCCGCCGTGCTGGGTGACACCGCCGGAAGCCTCTCGCCGGGCGGACTTGCGGGAGCCCACGGCTTGCAGCACCGACCCCGTTCCGTAGCAGATCGACGCCGCCACGGCGGTCAGCAGTCCTATGAGCACCGAAGGCCCCCCTTTTTTTCACGCTGGTCGGCGGGGCAGCGGTGCGGCCCCGTATGTTCCGATTGCCAGACGTGAGCCGGGGCCCGGAAGTTGCTTCCGGTTATCCGGCCCGCATGGCGGCCAAGGCCTCGGGTACCTCGTCCACCGAGTCGACGAGGGCGATGCGGGACTCCATCGAGCGGCCCGCGGCCAGCGACCGCAGCAGGGGCCAGGCGGGGAGCCGCTCCGTCCAGTGGGCGCGGTCCACCAGCACCATCGGGGTGGGCTCCCCGCGGGATTCGTAGTAGTTCGGGGTTGCCTTGTCGAAGATCTCCTGAAGGGTGCCCGCGGCGCCCGGCAGGAACACCACGCCCGCGGTGGAGCGGGCGAGCAGCCCGTCCTCGCGCGTGGCGTTGGCGAAGAACTTGGCGATATGGCCCGCGAAGGGGTTCGGCGGCTCATGGCCGTAGAACCAGGTGGGGATGCCGATCGAGTCGCCGCCCCGCGGCCAGCGCGAGCGGACCTCGAAGGCCGCCGACGCCCAGTCCGAGACGGATGGGGCGAACGAGGGGGCCTTGGCCAGCAGTTCCAGGGACTCGTCGAGCATCTCGTCCTCGAACGGGGCCGCGTATCCGCCCAGGTTCGCCGCCTCCATCGCACCCGGTCCGCCACCGGTGGCGACCAGCAGTCCGCTGCGGGACAGTGCGCGCCCGAGCCGGGCGGCGCCCGCGTACGCGTCTGTGCCGCGGCGCATCGCGTGCCCGCCCATCACCCCCACGACCGGGACATCGGCGATGAGTTCGTCGAGGGCGTCGGATATGGCGTCGTCATGGATCGCCCGGAGCATCGAGGCGTAGATGTCGCGGTCGTCCTTGGTCTGCTGGAACCACTCGTACGCGAGGGCGTCGGGAGTGCCTTCGTAACCGGCCTCGGCGAGCCCGGCGAAGAGCTCGTCGGGGGAGTACAGCAGCCCGCGGTACGGGTCGAAGGGCAGATCGGGAATCGGCGCGAAGACCAGCGCGCCGTCACCGCGCACCTTGGCGCACGCATCCGGTTCCATGGCGCAGCCGAGGAACACGGCACCGGTGGTGTCGCTGGACAGGAGTGCGAAGGTGCGCTGCGTCAGATCGACGGACTGGACGCGCTGGCCCGCCAGGGTGCCGCGCCCGACCACCTGGTCGAATTCCTCGATGGTCTCTATCTCACGGTCGTCGTCGTAGGACGACCCCAGCTTGTGCCTTTGTCCCAGCGCCATCCGCACACGATAGGGCTCCGCCCGGACGCGGCCCCGACCGGGGTCAGGGCCGCAGCGGCATCGTCGCGAGCTGCGCCACCACCCAGGTGAGCGGCGCGAACACGGCGAGCAGAACCACCGTCCGCAGCACCGCCGACGCGCGCAGAGTCGAGGACCGGGCGCCGAGGCCCCGCAGCCCGGACCTGATGATCGCGCGGGCGTGCCTGGCCTCAAGGGCCGAGGTCAGCAGCGTCGCCGCCGTGCAGGCCAGCACGAGCGTGGCGCCGAGACCGGTCAGCTCACCGAACGGCCGCGGCCAGTTCGCGTCCTGGGCGAGTACGGTCACGGCGACGACGGCGGAGGACACCGCGCAGAGCAGCCCGAGGGGCCGCCCGATCCGGACGGCGTCCGCCATCAGGGCCCGCCCGGCGAGCAGCCGTACCGCTCCGGGCCGCAGCGACTGGACCGCGATCCCGCACACATAGACGATCCCCGGCCCCGCCACCGCCAGTCCCAGTACGGTCAGGGCCCAGCCCGCCATCACTCCGGCCGGGGCATGAGTGCCCACGTCGACGGTCGCGACGGGGCCCGTGTACGACCGCAGCGCGAGTCCCGCTGCGGTGAGTGCCACACCCCAGGGCAGCCCGGCCGGCGTGGCCTCCGAACGGGGCTCGCCGCCCTCGAACTCGAAGCTCTCCTCCCGCCTCGTACCGCGCGGGCGCAGCGCGAGTGCCGCCGCTGTCGAGGCCGCGAAGGGTACGAGGGCGAGCAGGGTGAGCACCGCTCCCAGCGGCAGTGGCTGGCCGGCCGCGAGCAGGGGTCCGGCCGCCCCGTCGAACGGAAGCCCGGTCAGATCCCCCCGCAGATGCAGGAATACCAGGAGGGCCAGCGCGCTGCCGAGTGTGCAGGAGACGGCGGTCGACACCGCGGCCAGCACGGTGAGCCGGGCGGGGCCGAGACCGACTGCGGACAGCCCGGGCCGTGGCCGGGTGGTGGGATCCGTACGGGCCACCGCCACAGCGAACTGCACGGTCGCGGCGAGCGGCAGCAGGCACCACAGCAGTCGCGCCACCGGTTCCGGGGACGGCTCCGACCGGGCCGCCGCGTCCGCCAGGGTGCACAGCAAGAGGAACCCGACCCCGCCGGAAGCCGCGGCGACGAGTAGCCGCCGCAGTTGCACCAGGGCGTGGGCGCCACCGGCTAGACGGAGAGAGAGCACGCCGCCCGGCCTTCCGTACCGGAGCCGTCGGCGGGCGCGACGCGACGGCCGTCGACCAGTGCCACCATATGGTCGGCCAGCGTCGCCACCTCCGCGTCGTGCGTGGCGAGAACGAGGGTGATCCGGTGGGAGCGTGCGGCTGTGGTGAGCGTACGCAGCACCTGGGCCCGGTCCGTGAGGTGCAGGGCGGCCGTGGGCTCGTCGGCGAACAGCACCGTGGGGGCGGCGACGAGGGCGCGGGCCATGGCGACCCGCTGGCGCTGGGCGTGCGGCAGCGCGCGGGGCCGCTTGCGGGCGAGCGCGCCGAGGTCGAGCCGCTCCAGCCACTCCATGGCGGCGTTCTTGGCCTTGCGGTGGGAACAGCCGCGCAGCATCAGCGGCAGGGCGGCGTTCTCCCAGACGTTCAGCTCGGGGACCAGCTGTGGCTCCGCGCCGAGCCAGCTGAAGCGGTCCCGGCGCAGCCGCTCGCGGGCGAGCGCGCTCATGGTGTGGACGGGGGTGCTGTTGAACCACACCTCGCCCTCTTTCGGGACGAGCTGGCCCGAGAGGCAGCGCAGCAGAGTGGTCTTGCCGCTGCCGCGCGGGCCGGTCACGGCGAGGATCTCGCAGTCGCGCACCCCGAGCGAGACCCCGCGCAGGGCGGGCGAGCCGCCGAGGGAGTGGTGCAGGGAGCGCGCCCAGAGCACGTCGTTGTCCGGCGGAGCCACCATGGCGTACACCTCGGTTCAGATCCGTTGGTCCGTTCCCCCGTACGGGGGAAGGACGGCGAGGCCGATACGTCACAGCACCGTAGGCACTCGGAACCGGGTGCGCGGACGGCACGCGGCCCGGGTGCCCCTGTTCTCACTCGAACAGGCGCATCCGGGCCGCGAAAAGTGGGATTTCGGGGATTACAGCTTGGTCCAGGCCTCCGTGAGAACGGACCGCAGGACCTGCTCGATCTCGTCGAAGGTCGACTGGTCGGAGATCAGCGGCGGCGCGAGCTGGATGACCGGGTCGCCGCGGTCGTCGGCGCGGCAGTAGAGACCCGCGTCGAACAGCGCCTTGGAGAGGAAGCCGTAGAGCACGCGCTCGGTCTCCTCGTCGTTGAAGCTCTCCTTGGTGTTCTTGTCCTTCACCAGCTCGATGCCGTAGAAGAAGCCGTTTCCGCGCACATCGCCGACGATCGGCAGGTCGTGCAGCTTCTGAAGAGTGCTCAGGAAGGCGCCCTCCTGGTCGAGCACATGCTGGTTCAGCTTCTCGCGCTCGAACAGATCGAGGTTGGCGAGAGCCACGGCCGCGGAGACCGGGTGGCCACCGAAGGTGTAGCCGTGCAGGAAGGTGTTGTCGCCCTTGTAGAACGGCTCGGCCAGCCGGTCGGAGACGATGCAGGCGCCGATCGGGGAGTAGCCCGATGTCATGCCCTTGGCGCAGGTGATCATGTCCGGTACATAGCCGAACTTGTCACAGGCGAAGGTCTTGCCGAGGCGGCCGAAGGCGCAGATGACCTCGTCCGAAACCAGCAGCACGTCGTACTGGTCGCAGATCTCGCGGACCCGCTGGAAGTAGCCGGGCGGGGGCGGGAAGCAGCCGCCCGCGTTCTGCACAGGCTCCAGGAAGACCGCCGCGACGGTGTCGGGGCCTTCGAAGAGGATCTCCTGCTCGATCTGGTCGGCGGCCCAGCGGCCGAAGGCCTCCGGGTCGTCGCCGAACAGCGGGGCGCGGTAGATGTTGGTGTTGGGCACCTTGTGCGCGCCGGGCACCAGCGGCTCGAACGGGGCCTTGAGCCCCGGCAGTCCGGTGATGGACAGGGCGCCCTGCGGGGTGCCGTGGTACGCGACGGCACGGGAGATGACCTTGTACTTGGTCGGCTTGCCCACGAGCTTGAAGTACTGCTTCGCGAGCTTCCAGGCGGTCTCCACCGCCTCGCCGCCGCCGGTGGTGAAGAAGACCTTGTTCAGATCGCCGGGGGCTTCGGCGGCGAGGCGCTCCGCCAGCTCGACGGCCTTCGGGTGGGCGTACGACCACACCGGGAAGAAGGCCAGCTCCTGTGCCTGCTTCGCGGCGGCCTCGGCGAGCTCCCTGCGGCCGTGGCCGGCCTGTACCACGAACAGGCCCGCGAGGCCGTCGAGGTAGCGCTTGCCCTTGTCGTCGTAGATGTAGGTGCCCTCACCGCGCACGATGGTGGGGACGGGTGCGTTCTCGTACGACGACATGCGGGTGAAGTGCATCCACAGGTGGTCGTAGGCGGACTGGGAGAGGTCGCTGCGGTCCTTGCTCACGGCTATCGGGTTCCCCACATATAGGTCTGCTTCTTCAGCTTGAGGTAGACGAAGCTCTGGGTGGAGCGCACACCGGGCAGGGTGCGGATGCGCCGGTTGATCACTTCAAGCAGGTGGTCGTCGTCCTCGCAGACGATCTCCACGATGAGGTCGAACGAGCCCGCCGTCATCACGACGTACTCGACCTCGGACATGGCGCTCAGCGCGTCGGCCACCGGGTCCAGATCGCCCTCGACGTTGATCCCGACCATCGCCTGCCGGCGCAGACCCACGGTGAGTGGGTCCGTGACGGCGACGATCTGCATCACGCCCTGATCGAGCAGCTTCTGGACGCGCTGGCGGACTGCTGCCTCGGAAAGGCCGACGGCCTTGCCTATCGCGGCATACGGACGGCGCCCGTCCTCCTGCAACTGCTCGATGATCGCCAGGGAGACGGCGTCGATCGTCGGCGACGAACTGTTTCCGGTCCTGGACTCTGCGCTTCGACTGGCCACGAGCACACTGTGCACTGGAGTCGGCTATCCCGCAACCCATCTGCGATGAAATTCGTTGTTCGACCTTCCTAATCTCACTGATTCCGTAGCTACGGGGCGTCTGGTCTGTCGAAAGCGTCGCCTGGCGGACTACCCTCAAGGACGTATGGTTGGGGTGAGTTGAGGTGTCTCACCCCTTGGACATCTCACCCGTTGGACACCTGACAGGAGGAGTGGCTGTGACCACCGAACTGCGTCGTCTGCGCAACTACATCGACGGAGAGTTCCGGGACGCCGCGGACGGGCGGACCATCGAGGTGGTCAACCCGGCCACCGGCGAGGCGTACGCGACCTCACCGCTGTCCGGGCAGGCGGACGTCGACGCCGCCATGGCCGCCGCTGCCGCCGCCTTCCCGGCCTGGCGCGACACCACTCCGGCGGAGCGCCAGAAGGTCCTGCTGAAGATCGCGGACGCCTTCGAGGAGCGCGCCGAGGAGCTGATCGCGGCCGAGTCGGAGAACACCGGCAAGCCGCTGGAGCTCACCCGCACCGAAGAGATCCCGCCGATGATCGACCAGATCCGCTTCTTCGCGGGTGCGGCTCGGATGCTCGAGGGCCGCTCGGCCGGTGAGTACATGGAGGGGATGACCTCGATCATCCGCCGCGAGCCGGTCGGTGTGTGTGCTCAGGTCGCGCCGTGGAACTACCCGATGATGATGGCCGTCTGGAAGTTCGCCCCGGCGCTGGCCGCGGGCAACACGGTCGTCCTCAAGCCCTCGGACACCACCCCGGCGTCCACCGTGCTGATGGCCGAGATCATCGGCTCGGTCGTGCCCAAGGGCGTCTTCAACGTGCTGTGCGGCGACCGCGACAGCGGTCGCATGATGGTCGAGCACCCGACCCCGGCCATGGCGTCCATCACCGGTTCGGTGAGGGCCGGCATGCAGGTCGCCGAGTCGGCGGCCAAGGACGTCAAGCGCGTCCACCTGGAGCTGGGTGGCAAGGCCCCGGTCGTCGTGTTCGAGGACACCGACATCGCCAAGGCCGTCGAGGACATCTCCGTCGCCGGTTACTTCAACGCCGGCCAGGACTGCACGGCGGCGACGCGCGTGCTGGTGCACGAGTCGATCCACGACGAGTTCGTGGCGGCGCTCGCGAAGGCGGCGAAGGACACGAAGACGGGCCAGCCGGACGACGAGGACGTGCTGTACGGCCCGCTCAACAACGCCAACCAGCTGAAGCAGGTCACCGGCTTCATCGACCGCCTCCCGGCGCACGCCAAGGTGGAGGCGGGCGGCCACCGGGTGGGCGACAAGGGCTACTTCTACGCGCCGACCGTGGTCTCCGGGCTGAAGCAGGACGACGAGATCGTCCAGAACGAGGTGTTCGGGCCGGTGATCACCGTCCAGCCGTTCCGTGACGAGGAGCAGGCGGTCGAGTACGCGAACGGCGTGGAGTACGCGCTGGCTTCGTCGGTCTGGACGAAGGACCACGCGCGGGCGATGAGGATGTCCAAGGTGCTGGACTTCGGCTGTGTGTGGATCAACACCCACATTCCGCTGGTGGCGGAGATGCCGCACGGCGGGTTCAAGAAGTCGGGGTACGGCAAGGACCTGTCGGCGTACGGGTTCGAGGACTACACGCGGATCAAGCACGTGATGACCTCGCTCGACGCGTAGTGCCTCCGGCGGGGGCGGGGCGGGCCCTTGAGCCTGCCCCGCCCCCGTTGCTTGTGTCCGGCGGGATTCCGGAGACCTCAGCTCAGCCGGGTCGTGTGGAGGGCGAACAGCAGGCGCCAGGCGTGGGAGGAGATCTCCTGCGGTGATGCCGCCATCCGGGCGTGGAGCCAGTCGGCCAGGAGGCCCGTGAAGGTCGCCGCCACCGCTGAGGCGATCACTTCGGCGTACGGGGCCCCCGCGAGCTCGCGTTCCCTGCGGCTGCGTTCGCGCAGTTCGCGGTGGAGCAGCTCGCCCAGCGGCCCGGCGCCGCCCTCCCGCAGCAGGGCACGGTAGAGCCCGGCGTGCGGCTCGATGCCGGTGAAGAACGCCGTCAGTGCCGCAGGCGGGGCCGCTGGATCCGGCACACCCCGCCACGCGTGCAGGGCGTCCACCGCTTCGCGGACGATCTCCGCACAGGCGTCCACCGCGAGGGCTTCCAGGTCCGGGTAGTGGAGGTAGAACGTGGCGCGGCCGACACCCGCCCGTCGGGTCAGGGCCGCGACGCTGACCTCCGCCAGTGGCCGTTCGCCGCACTCTTCCAGCAGCGCACGGCGCAGCCGCCCGCGGGTGCGCTCCGCGCGGGGGTCCCCGCTCATCCGGCCGCCAGTACCGCGGCCAGCGCCAGCGCGCCCGGAAGGGCCTGGGCGGCGTAGATGCGCCGGTTCGCGGTGGCGCCGCCGTACAGCCCCGCCACCACCACGCAGCACAGGAAGAACACCCGCACCTGGAAGCCGGTCGGGTCGTCCGCTATCAGGCCCCAGACGAGCCCCGCGGCCAGAAACCCGTTGTAGAGACCCTGGTTGGCCGCGAGGCGTGCCGTCGCCTTGGCCGTCGGCGCGTCGAAGCCGGAAAGGCGACGCCCTGGCGCCCGCTCCCAAAGGAACATCTCCAGTACGAGGAAATAGAAGTGCAGCGCGGCCACCAGGCCGGCCAGGACGTACGCGATGGTGGTCATCAGGACCCTTCTTAGACAGGTGTCCGGGAATTATAGACAGATGTCTACTGATCGACAGGGTGTCGGGGTGGACGCCTCGCGCTCGACGCAGCGTCGATTGCCCGATGGACCGACCGTTCGGCATGCTGCATCCGTGCCAGCGACGCCTCAGAGCTCACTCATGTCACGCCGTGGCCTGTTGCGCGCCCTCGGGGCCGCTGGGGCCGGTGCAGCGGGTCTCGCACTCGCCGGCTGCGGGGTGCCCGCGGCTTTCGTTCAACCGGGCGACCGGGCGGGTCGGGACATGTCGGCACGCGACAAGAGCCTCGACTTCGCGAACTGGCCGCTCTACATCGACGTAGATGACGATGACGCTTCCAAGCGACCCACCCTCGAGGCCTTCACCAAGCACTCCGGGATCTCCGTCCGCTACACCGAGGAGATCAACGACAACGACGAGTTCTTCGGGAAGATCAGCCCCGCGTTGATGAACCGTCAGGAGACCGGCCGGGACCTCATCGTGGTCAGCGACTGGATGGCGGCCCGCTTGGTGGCACTCGGCTGGGTCCAGGCGATGGACCGGGACCGGCAGCCCAATGTCGCCAGGTACCTCGATCCGCAGCTGCTCTCACCCGCGTTCGACAAGGGGCGCCTGCACAGCGTCCCCTGGCAGTCCGGGATCACCGGCATCGCGTACAACCGCCGCAAGCTGGGTCGCGAGATCCGGCACACCGAGGATCTGTGGGCCGCCGACCTACGGGGAAAGGTGACGCTGCTGTCCGGGCTCGACGAGTCGTTCTCCCTGCTGATGCAGGCGGACGGAGTCGACATCACCCGCTGGACCGCGAACGACTTCCACCGGCTGTGCGACCGCGTGGAGCGGCTGGTGCGAAAGAAACACCTGCGCCGCTTCACCGGCAACGACTACATCAAGGACCTCTCCACCGGGGACGTCCTTGCCTGCCAGGCCTACTCGGGCGATGTCATCCAGCTCCAGGCGGACAACCCCGACATCGAGTTCGTGGTGCCGGAGGAGGGCGCGGAGCTCTGGGCCGAGTCGCTGATGATCCCCAATCTCGCCCGTCACAAACGCAACGCCGAGGCGCTCGTCGACTACTACTACGAGCCCGAGGTCGCGGCCGAACTCGCCGCCTGGGTCAACTATGTGTGCCCCGTGCCCGCTGCCCGCGATGTGCTGGCCGACTCCAAGGACGAGGAGCTGGCGGCGCTCGCCGAGGACCCGCTGATCTTCCCGGACGACGACATGCGCAAGCGGCTCGTCATCTCCCGTGACATCACGTCGGAGGAGCGCCCTGAACTCACCGAGCGGTGGAACGCGATCGTCGGCCTGTAGCGGACGCAGGGCGGGGCGGGTTCATGGACGGTCCCGTGCCGGACCGGTGCCGGCCGCAGGCGTCACCATGGTCTCGCACCCCGTCGCCCACAAGATCACCGGGGCCCGGTAAAAGGCGGGTAAACGCGGGCGTACGCTGCGGACATGAGCGAGCGAAGGGCGCTTCTGCGCCGCATACGCGTGTGGCTGGTCGTCTTCATCGTCTGCCTGGTGCTGAGCGGGCTGACAGCCTTCCCTCTCGTCACCGAACTGCACCTCGTCCACAGCGCGTTGACCTCCTGGGCGTCGCCCGCCGCAGATGCCTTCCCCGGGCTGCTGGAATGGATCGCGCGGGTCCGGCGCGGACTGGACACCGCCGACGCGGACTATCCCTTCCTGCTGTACGGCACCGACTGGCTGGCCTTCGCCCATCTCGTCATCGCCGTCGCCTTCTACGGCCCCTACCGCGACCCGGTACGCAACATCTGGGTCGTCGAGTTCGGCATGATCGCGTGCGCCGGGATCATTCCGCTGGCCCTGATCTGCGGCCCGATCCGGGGGATCCCCTTCTGGTGGACCGTCATCGACATGTCCTTCGGAGTGTTCGGGGTGCTCCCGCTGCTGCTGGTGCGGCGCATGATCAAGCGGCTGGAGGCGCTGAGTGCGCCCGTGCGCGTACCGGTTGCCGTCTAGCCGCCGTATTGCCGTCCGGACCGCCGCCCCCGGCGGACCTCCGTGGGGGACCTTCGCTGCCCAGCGGTCGCGCACCCCTCGCGCGGCCCCCGAGTGTTCGACCGGGGCGTTCTATCCTTCGAGGCCTTCGAGTCCTTTTCTGGCACGGGCGGTGCGGAGCACCGCTGCCAGGGTCGCGACCCGGTTGGTGGTGATGGAATCGACCCCTCGGCGCACCAGCCTGCGCATCGTGGGGCGGGTGTCCGCGGTCCACGCGGAGAGCAGAAAGCCGTCAGCGTGGACGTGGTCCGCGAGCTCCCGGCTCACCAGCCCGAAGCAGTAGTTGAGCCAGCGGGGCCGGACCACGTCCAGCAGCACAGGACGCGGCGGGGCCAGCGTCGTCCAGGTCAGGGCGATCTCCGCGGCCGGGTCGGTGGCGCGTACGGCGACCATGGCGGCAAGGCCCCCGCAGTAGTAGACGCGGTCAGCCGCGCCGCCGTCGCGGACCGCGCCGACGATGGCGCGTACGGCGGACTCGTCGGCACCGGGCAGGTCGACCATCAACCGGTGGCTCCCCACCGCGGTGAGCGCCTCGTGCAGTGTCGGGACGCGGCCCGACGTCAGTCCGGCCAGCTCGGCGTGGGAGAGCAGGGAGAGCGGGCGGTCTTGGCCCCACAGCCGCTTCAGGGTGTCGTCGTGCAGCAGCACGGGCACCCCGTCGCGGGTCAGCCGGACATCGATCTCGACGGCGTCCGCACCGCGCTCCACGGCGGCCAGCAGCGACGGGAGGGTGTTCTCGCGGGCCACATACGGGTCCCCGCGGTGGCCTACCAGGGTGACGGTGCGCATGGCGCCGGCCTCACCTCGCCAGCCACTGCTCGGTGTAGACGTCGATCTCGGACGCGATGCGGGACTTGCCGGCGCGGTCGAGGAAGGACGCCTCGACGGCGTTCTTCGCGAGCGCGGCGACGCCCCGCTCGTCCAGACCGAGCAGCCGGGCGGCGACCGCGTACTCGCTGTTGAGGTCGGTGCCGAACATCGGCGGGTCGTCGCTGTTGATGGTCACCAGCACACCGGCCTCGACCATCTCCTTGATGGGGTGCTCATCGAGGGTCGCGACGGCGCGCGTGGCGATGTTGGAGGTGGGGCAGACCTCCAGCGCGATGCGCTGCTCGGCGAGGTGGGCCAGCAGCTCGGGGTCCTGCGGGGCGCTGGTGCCGTGGCCGATGCGCTCGGCGCGCAGATCGTGCAGCGCGTCCCAGATGGTGCCGGGGCCGGTCGTCTCCCCGGCGTGCGGTACGGAGTGCAGTCCGGCCGCGATGGCCCGGTCGAAGTACGGCTTGAACTGCGGCCGGGGCACCCCGATCTCGGGTCCGCCGAGACCGAACGAGACCAGCCCGTCCGGGCGCAGATCGACCGCGAGCCGGGCGGTCTCCTCCGCCGCGTCGAGGCCCGCCTCGCCGGGGATGTCGAAGCACCAGCGCAGCACCACCCCGAGCTCCGCCTCGGCCGCCTTGCGGGCGTCCTCGATGGCCTCCATGAAGCCCTGCTCGGGGATGCCGCGGCGGGTCGAGCTGAAGGGCGTGATGGTCAGCTCCGCGTAGCGGATGTTCTGCCGGGCCATGTCCCGGGCGACCTCGAAGGTCAGCAGCCGGACGTCCTCGGGGGTGCGGACCAGGTCCACGACGGACAGGTAGACCTCGATGAAGTGCGCGAAGTCCGTGAAGGTGAAGTATTCGGCGAGCGCGGCCGGGTCGGTGGGTACCTTGGAGTCCGGGTGCCGGGCGGCGAGCTCGGACACGATGCGCGGAGAAGCCGATCCCACGTGGTGGACGTGCAGTTCCGCCTTGGGCAGCCCTGCGATGAAGGGGTGCAGATCGGTCATCGGGTCCTCCGTAGGCGCTGGGCTGTCCCGGTCAGGGATCATCGTAGGCGGGCTGTCTGCCGCCCTGCGCGGCGCCCGTAGCATGACAAGCTCACAATGGGGGAGGACGACATATGTCAGAGCAGAGTGACCAGCTGCCGGGCGGCCATACGCCGGGGGACCCATGGGCTCCGCCGGAGCGGAGCGCTCCGCAGGGGGGACAGGGACAGTCCGGCGGGGTCGACCTCGGCAAGGCCACGGGCCCCTCGCGTCCGACCCTTGCGGATGTCCAGGACGCGCCGCCGGCCGGTCGCGGTGTGCATGACCAGCCGACCCTGACCTCGGTGCCCGGCGCGCCGAGCAGTACGGGCGGACCCGCGGACACCACCACGGGAACCGGTGCCGTGCCACCGCCGCCGACGGCCCCGGGCGGGCCCGGGCAGAGCGCCCCCGGTCCGTACGGCTACCCGGCCGCGCAGGGGCCGGTCGCCTCCGGGTACGGCTACCCGGCAGCTCCCGGGCAGTCCGGATACCCGGGATACCCGGGGTACACCGGCTCCTGGGGTGTGCCGCCCGCACCGTCGCAGAACGGTTTCGGCACCGCCGCGATGGTGCTCGGCATTCTCGCCGTGTGCACCTTCTGCTTCTACGGCCTCCCCAGCCTGGTGCTGGGCGTGCTGGCGCTGATCTTCGGCATCCTGGGGCGCAAGCGGTATGCGCGGGGCGAGGCGACGAACAACGGCCAGGCGCTCGCAGGAATCATCCTCGGTTCCGTCGGGATCGTCCTGGGAGCCGCCATTCTCGCGTTCTTCGCCTGGGCGATCGCGAACCACGACCGCTGGGACGACAACAAATACGACAGCGAGGTCGACGAGGACCCCTGGGCGACCACCCTGGTCGTCTCCGACGCCTCCCGCTGACGGACGGGCCGCCGGGCGGTCCCTCACACCGTCCGGCCCGTCCGATCAGACGGGCGCCCGTCTCCCTGCCCCGCCTGGTTATCCCTCGTCGCCGGAGGCAGGCACGGGCACCCCCGTCCGCAGCCGCTCACGCGCCTCCATCAGCGCGAAGCCCAGCAGATTCCGCCCCCGCCAGCGCGCCGGGTCACGGACCCGCTCGTCGTCCGCAGCCAGCCCGATGCCCCAGATCCGGTCCATGGGGCTCGCCTCCACCAGCACTCTGTCACCGGTGGTCAGCAGGTAGGAGCGAAGCCGCGGGTCCTGCGAGAACTTGTGCACGCTGCCCGCGACCACGATCGCGAAGCGCTCGCGCTCCCATATCTCCTCGCTGTAGCCGCGCACCAGCCGCCCCGCCTTCTTCGCGAGCGCGGGGTTCGGCGCCTCCAGCGCCTGCCGCTCCGCCTCCGTGTCGCCGAAGAGCCGTGCCTTTCCGGCCATCATCCAGTGCTCGGCGGTCGCATACTCGATTCCATCCGCGGTGAACGGCGACGGCCACCACTGACTCAGACAGGCGGGCCCTATCTCGCCGTCGTGGCGCGCTGTGTGGCCCCAAAAGTAAAGAAACTTCAACCGCTCACCGCCCCTGATCCGCTCGATCAGGGACTCGGCGGTTCTCCAGGTGCTTTCCATGCACGCGAGTGTGACAGCCGCCACTGACACTCCGTATCGGGATTGGCACCCCGATGCGACACATGGTCAACCGAATCCGTCGCGTAACCAAAAGGCAACTACGGAATCCCTTGTTGGAGAACCATCCCTCTGCCAGGATCGGCACTCACTTCGAGCTGGAACAACGGAGAGCGTCATGGTCAACCGCTTCCAGGCACAGGACCGCTTCGCGGACGGCGCGCAGTACATCGGCGGCCGACTGCGGCCGGGTGCATCGGGACGCCACCACACGGTCGTGGACCCGGCCACCGGAGAGCAGGTCCTCGCATACGAGCTGGCCGGCACGGCGGACGTCGACGCGGCCGTCGCCGCCGCGCGTGAGGCGTTCCCGGCCTGGGCGGGTGCCACCCCAGGCGAGCGCTCCGACGCCCTGCACCGCTTCGCCGCCGTGCTGGCCGAGCAGGCGGAGGACCTCGCCCAGGCCGAGTCCCTCCAGTGTGGAAAGCCGATCAAGCTGACTCGCGAGTTCGACGTGCCGGGCACGGTGGACAACGCCGCCTTCTTCGCCGGGGCCGCGCGCCACCTCCAAGGCCAGTCGGCCGGTGAGTACAGCGGTGACCACACCTCGTACGTACGCCGCGAGCCGATCGGTGTCGTCGGCTCCATCGCGCCCTGGAACTACCCGCTCCAGATGGCGGCCTGGAAGGTCCTCCCGGCCATCGCCGCAGGCAACACCATCGTCCTCAAGCCCGCCGAGATCACCCCGCTGACCTCCCTGATGTTCGCCCAGGCGGCTTCCGAGGCCGGGATCCCGGACGGTGTCGTCAACATCGTCAACGGCGCCGGCCGGGAGGCGGGCGAGCACCTCGTCGGGCACCCGGACGTGGCCATGACCTCGTTCACCGGCTCGACACCCGTCGGCAAGCGCGTCGCCGAGGTCGCCACGGCCACCGTCAAGCGGCTCCACCTGGAGCTCGGCGGCAAGGCGCCCTTCGTGGTCTTCGACGACGCCGACCTGGAGGCCGCCGTTCACGGGGCCGTCGCGGGCTCACTGATCAACACCGGCCAGGACTGCACCGCGGCCACCCGTGCCTATGTGCAGCGTCCGCTCTACGACGCCTTCGTCGCCGGGGTCGCCGATCTGATGGCGACCGTTCGGATCGGCGACCCCCTCGACCCCGCGACCGATCTCGGTCCGCTGGTCTCACACGTCCAGCGCGACCGCGTCGCCGGCTTCGTGGACCGGGCCCGTTCGTACGCCACCGTCGTCACCGGGGGCCAGGCGCCCGGCGGTGACCTGGAGAAGGGCGCGTACTACCTGCCGACGCTGATCGCCGGGGCTGCCCAGGACAGCGAGGTCGTCCAGTCCGAGATCTTCGGCCCCGTGCTGGTGGTCCTCCCGTTCGATTCGGACGACGAGGGAATCAGGCTCGCCAACGACACCCCGTACGGCCTCGCCGCCTCCGCCTGGAGTCGCGACGTGTACCGCACGGGCCGGGCCACCCGCGAGATCAAGGCGGGCTGTGTCTGGGTCAACGACCACATTCCGATCATCAGCGAGATGCCACACGGCGGCTACAAGGCCAGTGGCTTCGGCAAGGACATGTCGGTCTACTCCTTCGAGGAGTACACGCAGGTCAAGCACGTGATGTACGACAACACCGCGGTGGTCAGGAAGGACTGGCACCGCACGATCTTCGGAGACCGGTAACCGGCCTACGGCAATCGGCGAGCGGCCCATGCCGCGCGGCCCAGCCGCAGCTTCAGCGGCGAAAGAACCCCCTATAGGGCACACGATCCCCCCGAAAGGGCACAGCGCATGAAGCAGTACCAGCCCGAGCAGCTCTCGGCGGCCCAGCAGGCCGCGATACGGCGCAGTACGAGCAACGGCAGGGGCGCTCTCTCCCGCCGGTCCCTGCTGCGTGCGTCCGGTGTCGGCGCGCTCACCATCGGCGGCATGGGCGCGCTGAACGCCTGCGGGATCCCCGCGGCCAAGCGGGAGGGCGACGCCGCCGCGGCGTCCGACGACCACTCGGCGCAGGAGAAGCAGCTCAACTTCTCCAACTGGACGCAGTACATCGACGTCAGCGACGACGAGAAGGCCCGTCCCACACTGGGCGCGTTCACCAAGCGCACCGGGATCCAGGTCAAGTACACCGAGGACATCAACGACAACGTCGAGTTCTTCGGCAAGATCAGGCCTCAGCTGGCCGCGGGGCAGGACACCGGGCGCGATCTGATCTGTGTCACCGACTGGCTCGCCGCCCGCATGATCCGGCTCGGCTGGGCGCAGAAGCTCGACGCCTCCAACCTGCCGAACGCCTATGCGCATCTCTCGCCCCAGTTCCGCAGCCCCGACTGGGACCCGGGGCGGGCCTACTCGTACCCCTGGACCGGAATCTCGACCGTCATCGCCTACAACACCAAGGCGACCGGCGGGCGCAAGATCGAGAGCGTCTCGCAGCTGTTCGACGACCCGTCGCTCAGGGGCAAGGTCGCGTGCCTGTCCGAGATGCGCGACACCATCGGCATGACCCTGCTCGACATGGGCAAGGACCCCGCCAAGGTCACCGACGACGACTACAACGCGGCGATCGCCCGGGTCCAGAAGGCCGTCGACACGAAGCAGATCCGCCGGTTCACGGGCAACGACTACACGTCGGACCTCGACAAGGGCGATATCGCCGCCTGTCTGGCCTGGGCGGGCGACCTCGTCCAGCTGCGGACCGACAACCCCGACATCGAGTTCGTGATCCCTGACGCCGGCTACATGACCTCCAGCGACAACCTGCTGGTCCCGGCCAAGGCGCGGCACAAGACCAACGCCGAGAAGCTCATCGACTACTACTACGAGCTCCCGGTCGCGGCCCAGCTCGCCGCCTACATCAACTATGTGTGCCCGGTCGAGGGCGTGGGCCCCGAGCTTGCCAAGATCGACCCGGAGCTCGCGAAGAACACGCTGATCCTCCCGGACAAGGCCATGGCCGCCAAGTCCCACTCCTTCCGCTCCCTGAGCAGCAAGGAGGAGACGGCGTACGAGGAGAAGTTCACCAAGCTCATCGGCGCCTAAACGTTCCTGCTCAACTCTGCTCCCTGCTCGCCCTAGACCACCGGGACCGCGACCCATGACAGACAAGACCGCGGGCGGCGACGTCCGACTCTCCGGGATCGGCAAGACCTACGGCTCCTTCACCGCCGTGCACCCGCTCGACCTGACCGTGCCCCAGGGCTCCTTCTTCGCCCTGCTCGGCGCCTCCGGCTGCGGCAAGACCACCACCCTGCGGATGATCGCCGGACTCGAGGACCCCACCACGGGCACCGTCTTCCTCGGCGACCGGGACGTCACGGACCTCCCCCCGTACAAGCGCCCGGTCAACACCGTCTTCCAGAGCTACGCCCTCTTCCCGCATCTGACCGTCTACGAGAACGTCGCCTTCGGACTGCGCCGCCGCGGCATCAAGTCCGTGAAGAAGCAGGTCGACGACATGCTCGAACTCGTCCAGCTCGGCGACAAGGCCAAGCACAAGCCGCACCAGCTCTCCGGCGGCCAGCAGCAGCGTGTCGCGGTCGCCCGGGCCCTGATCAACCACCCGCAGGTGCTGCTGCTCGACGAACCCCTCGGCGCCCTCGACCTCAAGCTGCGCCGCCAGATGCAGCTGGAGCTGAAGCGCATCCAGACCGAGGTCGGCATCACCTTCATCCATGTCACCCACGACCAGGAGGAGGCCATGACCATGGCCGACACGGTCGCGGTGATGAACGGCGGCCGGGTGGAGCAGCTCGGTGCCCCCGCCGAGCTCTACGAGAATCCGCAGACCACCTTCGTGGCCAACTTCCTCGGCACCTCCAACCTCATCGAGGCCGAGGTCGTCGAGATCAGCGGCGACGACATCCTCGTCAGCGCCCCGGACGCCAAGCTGCGGCTGCCCGCCGGACGCTCCGCCACCCAGCCCCGCGCGGGCGGCAAGCTGCTCGTCGGCGTACGGCCCGAGAAGATCTCGCTCGCACACGCCGACGACGCGGGCAGCATCCCCGAGGGCCGCAACCGCTTCACCGGAAAGATCGCCGACTCCAGTTTCATCGGAGTCTCCACCCAGTTCGTCATCGACAGCCCGGTATGCCCGGAGCTGGAGGTGTACGTGCAGAACGTGGAACGGGACGCCCGCTTCATCCCCGGCGCCGAGGTCGTCCTGCACTGGAACCCGGAGCACACCTTCGGCCTCGACGCCGCCCAGGACATCGACGCCGGTGTCGAGACCGTGGAGGAGGCAGCATGACGACCGCCTCCCAGGCCACCGCGGCGCCGCCTGAGCCCGGGCCGGAGCCGGGCCCGGTGGAGCGCAAGCCGTCGCTGCGCCGGTCGCTGGTGCCGTACTGGCTGCTGCTGCCGGGCATCCTGTGGCTGATCGTCTTCTTCGCCCTCCCGCTCGTCTACCAGGCGTCGACCTCGGTGCAGACCGGCTCCCTGGAGCAGGGGTTCAAGGTCACCTGGCACTTCCAGACCTACTGGGACGCGCTGACCGAGTACTACCCGCAGTTCCTGAAGTCCCTGCTCTACGCGGGCACGGCCACGGTCCTGTGTCTGCTGCTCGGCTATCCGCTGGCCTACCTCATCGCGTTCCGGGCCGGCCGCTGGCGCAATCTGCTGCTGGTGCTGGTCATCGCCCCGTTCTTCACCAGCTTCCTGATCCGCACGCTCGCCTGGAAGACGATCCTCGCCGACGGCGGCCCGGTGGTGGACGTGCTCAACACCATCGGCTTCCTGGACGTCACCAGCTGGCTGGGGATGACCGAGGGCAACCGGGTGCTGGCCACCCCGCTCGCGGTCGTCACGGGTCTGACGTACAACTTCCTGCCGTTCATGATCCTTCCGCTGTACACGTCCCTGGAGCGGATCGACCCCCGGCTCCACGAGGCGGCGGGAGATCTGTACGCGAACCCGTCGACGGTCTTCAGGAAGGTCACCTTCCCCCTGTCGATGCCCGGCGTCGTCTCCGGAACCCTGCTGACCTTCATCCCGGCCAGCGGTGACTACGTCAACGCCGAACTGCTCGGCTCCACCGACACCCGGATGATCGGCAATGTCATCCAGTCGCAGTTCCTGAGGGTGCTCGACTATCCGACCGCGGCAGCGCTGTCGTTCATCCTCATGGCGGTCGTGCTGATCATGGTGACCGTCTACATCCGCCGGGCAGGGACGGAGGACCTGGTCTGATGAGTCTGGTGCGCTGGATACGACGCAATCTCGTCGTGATCGTGGGCTTGCTGACGCTCGCCTATCTGATCCTGCCGAACATCATCGTGATGGTGTTCTCCTTCAACAAACCCGCCGGGCGGTTCAACTACTCCTGGCGGCAGTTCTCCCTCGACGCCTGGAAGGACCCGTGCGGTGTCGCCGACATGTGCGACTCGCTGAGCCTGTCCCTGTGGATCGCGCTCTGGGCCACCATCGGCGCCACCATCCTCGGCACGATGATCGCGTTCGCGCTGGTCCGCTACCGCTTCCGGGCGCGTGGCGCGATCAACTCACTGATCTTCCTGCCGATGGCGATGCCCGAGGTCGTCATGGCCGCGTCGCTGCTGACCCTCTTCCTCAACCTGGGCGCCGAGCTCGGCCCGATGACCATCCTCATCGCGCACACCATGTTCTGCCTCAGCTTCGTGGTGGTGGCGGTGAAGGCACGCGTGCTGTCGATGGACCCGAGGCTGGAGGAGGCCTCCAAGGACCTCTACGCGGGCCCCGTCCAGACCTTCCTGCGGGTCACCCTGCCGATCGCGGCGCCCGGTATCGCCGCCGGCGCGATGCTGTCCTTCGCGCTGTCGTTCGACGACTTCATCATCACCAACTTCAACTCGGGCAACACCGTCACGTTCCCCATGTTCGTCTGGGGCTCGGCCCAGCGCGGTACACCCGTCCAGATCAACGTCATCGGTACGGCCATGTTCGCCATCGCCGTGGTCGTCGTGGTCACCGCCCAGGTCATCACCAACCGGCGGAAGAAGTCCGCACTGTCCAAGTGACACCCGGTAATGCAAGGCCCGGGGCCGCGACCGGCCCGGGGCGAGCTCCGAAGGAGTGGAAACCATGGCCCCAGCAGCCATGACCTTTGCCTCATCACTCTCCGACGCCCAGCCCGTCCCCTTCTGGCTGGAAGACCCCGGCAAGCCCGACGCCCTGCCCGCACTCACCCGCGACGAGCGGACCGATCTGCTCGTCGTCGGGGGCGGCTACAGCGGACTGTGGACCGCGCTCATCGCCAAGGAGCGCGACCCGGGTCGGGATGTCGTCCTGATCGAGGGCCGCGAGGTGGGCTGGGCCGCCTCGGGCCGCAACGGCGGCTTCTGCGCCGCCTCGCTCACCCACGGCCTGAGCAACGGCCTCGCCCGCTGGCCGGACGACATGGCGCGGCTCGAGGACATGGGCGCCCGCAATCTCGACGCGATCGAGCAGGCGGTCGCCACCCACGGCATCGACTGCGAGTTCGAACGCACCGGCGAGATCGACGTCGCCACCGAGCCGCACCAGCTCGAGGAACTCCACGAGCTCCACGAGGAGGCCCAGCGACGCGGCCTCGCCGGCGGTATGGAACTCCTCGACCGCGACGCGATGCGCGCCGAGGTCGATTCGCCGACCTTCCTCGGCGGGCTGTGGGACCGCACCGGGGTCGCCATGCTGCACCCGGCGAAGCTGGCCTGGGGCCTCAAGCAGGCCTGCCTGAACCTAGGCGTGCGCATCTACGAGAACACCCGCGCCCTCCAGCTCTCCTCGTCCGGGGCCGAAGCGGCCGTGCGCACCCCGTACGGCCGGATCTTCGCCCGGCAGGTCGCGCTGGGCACGAACGTCTTCCCGTCACTGGTCAAGCGGCTGCGCCCGTACATCGTCCCGGTCTACGACTACGCGCTGATGACCGAGCCGCTGTCGGGCGCCCAACTGGACGCCATCGGCTGGCAGCGGCGCCAGGGACTCGGCGACAGCGCCAACCAGTTCCACTACTTCCGGATCACGGCGGACCACCGCATCCTGTGGGGCGGCTACGACGCCATCTACCCCTTCGGCGGCCGTGTCACCGCCGAGCGGGACCACCGCCCGGAGACCTATCTGAAGCTGGCGGGACAGTTCTTCACCTGCTTCCCGCAGCTGGAGGGTCTGCGCTTCACCCATGCGTGGGGAGGCGCGATCGACACCTGCTCCCGCTTCTCCGCGTTCTTCGGCACGGCGCACGGCGGCAAGGTCGCGTACGCCACCGGCTACACCGGGCTCGGCGTGGGCGCGACGCGCTTCGGCGCCGAGGTGATGCTCGATCTGCTCTCCGGTGAGCGCACCGAGCGCACCGAGCTGGAGATGGTGCGCCGCAAGCCCATGCCGTTCCCGCCGGAGCCGGTCGCATGGGCCGGTATCGGTCTCACCAAGTGGTCTCTGGCCCGGGCGGACGAGCGGGGCGGAAAGCGCAATCTGTGGCTGCGGGCGATGGACCGGATGGGGCTCGGCTTCGACAGCTGAGAGCCGTTCCACGGGCTGACGGGCCCGGGGCGTCAGGTACTTCCGTTGCCCCTGCCCCTGGCCCTGGTCCCGGCCCCGGCCCGGGCCCGTGGCGCAGCCACTGCGGCGATCAGCAGCACCGCGCCCAGGCACCAGCTGCCGAGCACGTCGAGCGGCCAGTGGTACCCCCGAAGGACGAGCCCGGCGCCGGTGCCGAGGATCGCGGCCGCAGCCCCGAGCAGTGCCCGCCTCCGCAGCCATCCGGTCACCAGCAGGGCCGCCGCACCGTAGGCGACCACCGCCGTCGCCGCATGGCCCGACGGGTAGTAGCCGGTCTCGCCGCCGGTGAGCGGACCCTGGCGGCCGATCAGTGCCTTGAGGGGGGCGACCAGGGCCGGCACGAGGGCCATCGCGAGCAGGGCGGCCAGCGCTTCGGCCCGTCGGCGGCGGTACGCGGCCCAAGCGGCGGAAACGACCAGCACCGGCAGCGCGACCTGCATGTTGCCGAGGTCGGCGAGGAACTCGGTGACCTGGACCGGGCCTGCGCCCACGACGGCCCGGCTGAATCGCTCGTCCAGGGTGCGTAGCGGCCCGCGTGCGGCGATCTGCCAGGTGAGGAGCACGAAGAGCGCGATCGAGGCGCAGAGGGCTCCGGCGACTGCCCGGGAAAAAACCGACCGCCCCGGAACAGGGGGGTTGGCTCCGAGGCGGTCGTCCTGACCGGTGCACCGCGCGCCCCGGGGGGTTTGGGGCGGGCGGCCGTCCGATCGGTGAGGAGTTCCGGAGCCAGTGACTCCGGTGGTGTGCGCGAGGGCACGGCCAGGACGGGGCTGGGGAGGCTCCGGCCTGAAGTCGCCCGCAGTCTCCTGCGAGCGGGGTGTTTCTCTCATCTGCGGAAACCGTACGGCAGCAGGAGGGGGACCGACAGGCGTAACGCCATCCCGCCATCGGCCCCCCACACCTTCTTCACAGAGAGCGCGCGATTACGCGGAGTCACCCTCCGGAACGGTGGTCTCAGACCCCGGCGAACGCCGCCTCGATGATGTCCAGGCCCTCGCCCAGGAGGTCCTCGCCGATCACCAGCGGCGGCAGGAAACGGAGCACATTGCCGTAGGTGCCGCAGGTGAGCACCACGAGCCCCTCGGCGTGGCAGGCCTTGGCGAGCGCACCGGCGGCCTCCGGGTTCGGCTCCTTGCTGGCCGGGTCCTTCACCAGCTCGATGGCGATCATGGCGCCGCGGCCGCGGATGTCGCCGATGATCTCGTACTTCTCCTGCATGGCTGCGAGGCGGCCCTTCATGACCTCCTCGATGCGCTTGGCCTTGCCGTTGAGGTCCTGCTCGCGCATGGTCTCGATGGCGCCGAGCGCACCGGCGCAAGCCACCGGGTTTCCGCCGTACGTACCGCCGAGGCCGCCCGCGTGAGGGGCATCCATGATCTCGGCACGGCCGGTGACGGCCGCCAGCGGCAGACCGCCGGCGATGCCCTTCGCGGTGGTGATCAGGTCGGGGACGACACCCTCGTCCTCACAGGCGAACCACTGGCCGGTGCGGCAGAAGCCGGACTGGATCTCGTCGGCGACGAACACGATGCCGTTGTCGTTGGCGAACTTCACGAGCGCCGGGAGGAAGCCCTTGGCCGGCTCGATGAAGCCACCCTCGCCAAGGAGCGGCTCGATGATGATCGCGGCGACGTTCTCGGCGCCGATCTGCTTGCTGATCTGGTCGATGGCCTGGGCGGCGGCCTCGGGGCCGCAGTTCTCCGGACCGGTCGGCCAGCGGTAACCGTAGGCGACCGGGACGCGGTAGACCTCGGGCGCGAACGGGCCGAAGCCGTGCTTGTACGGCATGTTCTTGGCGGTCAGCGCCATGGTGAGGTTGGTGCGGCCGTGGTAGCCGTGGTCGAACACGACGACCGCCTGGCGCTTGGTGTACGCACGGGCGATCTTGACGGCGTTCTCGACGGCCTCGGCGCCCGAGTTGAACAGCGCGGACTTCTTGGCGTGGTCGCCCGGGGTCAGCTCGGCGAGCGCCTCGCAGACCTCCACGTAGCCCTCGTAGGGGGTGACCATGAAGCAGGTGTGGGTGAAGTCCTGGAGCTGGGCCGATGCCCGGCGTACGACGGCCTCGGCGGACGCGCCCACGGAGGTCACCGCGATACCGGAGCCGAAGTCGATCAGCTGGTTGCCGTCGACGTCCTCGATGATGCCGCCGCCGACGCGGCTGGTGAACACCGGCAGCACGGAGCCCACGCCGCCCGCGACCGCGGCGAGACGACGGGCCTGCAACTCCTGCGACTTCGGGCCGGGAATGGCGGTGACGACGCGGCGCTCCTGCGGGATGTCGGTCATGGGGGCTCCTGGGGTGTCTTTCGGACGCACTTCTTCTTTCTTCGCAGGCTAGGTCCGCTCCAGGGGGTCCGGCATGCTCCGTTCGGGAGTGGTGGAGGCGTGTCGTTGTCCGTCACGGACATAGAGCACATCGACTGCTCCGCGGAGGGCACCCGTGCCGGGCCAGCCCGCGGCGTACCCGCGTACGCGCGGATCGCTGAACTCCCCGCGGCGTGCCACTAGATTGACGGTGGCACAGACGAGGTCCTGGCTGGTCAGGGGGCAGGGTTCATGGACACCGACGGTACCTACGACGCACGTGGCACGCGTACGGGCGGCTCACATTCAGTGCCGCGCCCCGCGGGGCCTCCGCCCATGCCGGCGATGCCGTCCGTGCCCCCTGCCCCGGCACACGCCCCCGCCCCGGCCATCGGCGGCTCCCTCGCCGAGTGGCTGCGCACACCCCGCCCGCAGGCCGGGCCGGGGGTGTGGCGGTTCGGGTACCGGCCGCGGCCGGAGCAGGAGCCGGAGCCGATTCCGACCGCACGGCTTCTCACCGGAGCGCTGATCTCGCTGCTTTCCGCGCTTCTGCTCTGGTCGCTCTACGACAACTACTACATCCCGTACTGGCTGGACCCCCACTACTGGGCAGGGGCCCTGGTCAAGCTGTCCGACGAGGCGGTGGTCAAGGGCCTGATCGGAGGCGCGATCGATCTCCTGCTGCTCATCGGCATGATCGTCTTCTTTGGGCGGCTCGGCCACTGGCCGGAGCTGGCGCGCCGCTTCCTGCTCCCGGTGCTCGGGGCGCTGCGTACGCCTCGCGAGCCCGGTCCGGCACCTGCGACTGCTGGAAATCAGGACGGTCCCGGCGGATGGGCCGACCTGCGCGGCGCGGGACAGCAAGCGATTGCGGACCGCCTCACGGAGGAGATCCGGGCTGGCCGGATGAACGATGTCGACTTCGCCCGCATCCGCCGTTCCTGGCACTCCGTGCAGGCCGACCCGTCGCGCCTTGGCGCATTTACGGACACGGCACTGCGACGGGGTGCTGCCGCGTTCACCCATCCGTCGGGGGTCCGCGACCTGCCGGTACGCACCGCACGGCATGATCTGCTGGCCCACCAGGTCAGGATCGGCACCGCCGCCGACCACCCCCGCAACCCCTACGCCCGCCGCACCACCGGCGTCGCTCTCGAGCCGGCCGTTCTCGGCACCTCGCTGCTCGCGGTGGGCCCCTCCGGGTCCGGGAAGACCGTGCGCCTGGTCCGCCCAGTGGTCGAGGCGATGTGCCTCCAGGCGCTCACCAACCGGGCCGCCGTGGTGGCCGTCGCCGCACAGGGCGCGGCGCTCGGCCCCGACGAGGCCTTCGACCTGGTCATCGCCCCCGGGCGGCCCGACTCCACCCACGACCTCGATCTCTACGGCGGCGCCGACGACCCCGACGAGGCCGCCCGTGTCCTCGCCGAGGCGCTGGTCGGGGACCTGACCGTCGACAGCCGCCGGGCGGCCACCGCGCTGGCCCAGCTCATCGGCCCGTACCGCAGTGCCTACGGCCATTTCCCCGCCGTACCCGAGCTGCGGGATCTCGTCGGCGGCTCGCCCGAGGCCCTCCGCGCCCTGCGGGGCGCTCTCGAAACGGCCCAGGAGGCATCCCAGCTGCGGGAGCTCGACGCCCGCGAGCGGCAGTCGGAGCGCTCCGACGACATCGGCGTGCTGCTCGCCGAGCGGATCGCGTTCCTCGACCGTCCCGCCTTCGCTCGGTTCTTCCGCACCTGTGAGGCGGACCGGCAGTTCTCGCTGCGGGCCATCGAGCACCCGCTGCGGGTCCGTGTGGACCTGCCCGAGCGGGGGCACGCGGAAGCGTCCCGGATCATCGCCCGGCTGGTACTCGCCCAGTTCACCGAGGCCGCACTGGGCCGCGCAGACCGCTCGCTCTTCGCCTGCCTGGTCATCGACGACGCCACCCACACCCTCACAGCCGACGCGGTCAGGGCAATCCAGCGGCTGCGCTCGGCGAACGCCGGGGTGGTGCTGGCGATGCGGACGCTGGAGGACGTGCCCGAGGCGCTGCGCGGATCGCTGCTCGGCGCGGTCGGCTGCCGGATGGCCTTCGCCGGGCTCGGGCCCTGGGACGGAGGGCGTTTCGCCGAGGCCTGGGGCACGGAATGGGTGCAGACCCGGGACGTCACCAACCGGCAGATCATCTCGGACGAGCCGCTCACCAAGGCGCTGCACTTCATGCGACGGCTGGTGACGGGGAAGAACGCCACCGCCGAGGCGGTCACGGTCCGCGAGGTCGAACGGCAGCGCTGGTCGGCCTCCGAGCTCGCGCACTCCTTGCCCGCCGGGCACGCGGTGCTGTCACTGACGTCGGTGCGGGGCGAGCACTCGCCGCCGGTGCTGGTCGATCTGCGCACCTGACTCGGGTGCCGGTGACCGCACCTGAGCCAGGTACCGGTTAGGGAGGCAGGTGCCCCACGTACTCGTACGCCCTGGCAGAATCGAGCTATGCCGTTCATACGGGACGGCGAAAAACTTCTTCTGCCGAAAGCCCGCGGTCCCATGCCGGTCACCCTTGCCTCGCTCGTCCAGCACTCCGCGCTGAAGCTGACCGTGCGCGCCGGGGAGGACCGTCTCGAAACACCCGTGCGCTGGGCGCACGTCAGCGAGCTCGCCGACCCCGTGCCCTACATGGAGGGCGGTGAGCTGCTGCTCGTCACCGCGATGACGCTGGACGCCGCCGACGACGAAGCGATGCGGCGCTATGTGCGGCGGCTTGACGGTGCGGGGGTCGTCGGGCTCGGTTTCGCCGTCGGCGTCACCTACGACGACATCCCCGAGGCCCTTCTGAGGGCCGCGCGCGAAGCGGACTTCCCGCTGCTCGAAGTGCCCCGCCGCACACCGTTCCTGGCCATCAGCAAGGCCGTCTCCGCAGCCATCGCCGCCGACCAGTACCGCGCCGTCACGGCGGGCTTCGAGGTCCAGCGCGAGCTCACCCGCGCCGCGCTCTTCGACGGCCCCGCCGCGCTGCTGGCACGGCTGGCCGCCCATATCGACGGCTGGGCCGCGCTCTACGACGCTTCGGGTTCGGTCGTGGCCGCCGCACCCGAATGGGCCGCCCGGCGCGCGGCACGGCTCACCGGCGACGTGCGGCGACTGCGTGAGCGGCCCGCGCCCGCAAGCGCGGTGGTCGGCAGTACGGAGGACCGGGTGGAGCTCCAGTCCCTGGGCACCGGGCGGCGGGTGCGGGGCGTGCTCGCCGTGGGCACCGGCGCTTCCCTGGGTACCGCTGAGCGGTACGCGGTGCACTCCGCGGTCGCCCTCCTCACCCTCACCACCGAGCGCTCCCGTTCGCTCCAGGCCGCCGAGCAGCGCCTCGGCGCCGCGGTGCTGCGGCTGATGCTCTCCGGGCAGCCCGACCACGCACGCGCGGTGGCCGGGGACCTGTACGGGGGGCTGCTGGACGCCCCGTTCCGGCTGCTGATCGCCGAGCGGGCGGGCGAACCGGACCCCGCTGCCGCTCCCGCACTGCCCGCACTCGCCGAATCGCTGGAGTCCGCCGCGGCGCGGTCCGGCGAGGCGGTGCTGGCCGTCCCCGAGGGTGACGGCCGGCTCGTCGTGCTCGCCGCCGACGGGGGAGCGGTGCTGAGCGGCTGTGAGACCTACGCCGAGCGGAAGGCCGAGGACTCCGGCATCGTGGTCGGTCTGTCGGCCCCGTCAGGGCCGATCGCCGCAGCCTCGGCGTACAAGCAGGCCGAGCAGGCGCTCTCCGTCGCCCGGCGCCGTGGCCGCGCCCTGGTCGAGCACGAGGAGCTGGCTGCCGGGTCCGTACTCCCGCTCCTCGCCGACGACGCCGTGAGGGCCTTCGCCGACGGGATGCTGCGCGCCCTGTACGAGCACGACGCGACGGGCCGCGGCGACCTGGTCGCCTCACTGCGGGCCTGGCTCTCCCACCACGGACAGTGGGACGCGGCGGCTGCCGACCTGGGCGTGCACCGGCACACCCTGCGCTACCGCATGCGCCGGGTCGAGGAGATCCTCGGCCGCTCGCTGGACGATCCGGATGTCCGCATGGAGCTGTGGCTGGCGCTCAAGGCCACGGGGGACACCGCGCCGCCTGCCGCGCCGTAGGCCACGCGGTCCCCTCGGACATCGGAAAGCCGGGCGGCCCCGACTGTGCGCGTCCTGCGGCGGCGTCCTGCCACCGCAGCGGCGATCCACGACGTGCTCGTCAGGATCCGAAGCCAGTGACCTCGCAGAGGTTCGGTCCAGTGGAATTCGGTCCCTCGTGGGAACGGGGCCGACGCTCTGGACGCCGCCACGGCACGGGCCCGCCCGATCGCCCGCCGCGTACCGTCGGCGCCACGCCCGCACACCGGGCCTGATCCGGGCGTGACTCCATGACGATCCCGCGTCCAAGTAGTCCGACCTGCATTCCGCCCACAGTTCTCCCCCTCATCTGCCCGAAGTCGGGCAGAAAGCTTGGCACTCGAGCGCTCTGATCTTTAAAGTCCTGCCTCGTGACACCACGCGCTCCCGGCAACGAAGCTCCCGCAGGCGATGCCCCCACCGCCATCCCACTCATCGAGGACACGCCCGTGCGCCGCCGGATATCCGGGGCGGTGTGGGGCGCGCTCGCCATCGTCTATGTCGTCTGGGGTTCGACGTACCTCGCCATTCGCGTCGTCGTCGAGACGATGCCGCCCTTCCTGTCCACCGGCGCCCGATTCCTCACCGCGGGACTCGTGCTCGCCGCGGTCATCGCCTGGCGGCAGGGCCCTTCCGCGCTGAAGGCCACCCCGGTCCAGCTCGCCTCCGCCGCGATGGTCGGTCTGCTGCTCCTTCTCGGCGGAAACTCCCTCGTGGTCCTCGCCGAGACCGCCGTGCCCTCCGGGCTCGCCGCCCTCCTCGTCGCCGTCGTCCCCGCGTGGGTCGTGGTGCTGCGCAGGCTCTCCGGCGAGCGGCCCGGCCTCGGCGCGTACGGCGGTGTCGCACTCGGACTCGCCGGGCTCGCGGTGCTCACCCTGCCCGGGCTCAGCGGCGATGTACGTCTGTGGGGCGTCCTCACCGTCGTCGCGGCGACCCTGATGTGGTCGGTCGGCTCGTTCTCCTCGTCCCGCATCCCCATGCCCGCCAACCCCTTCGCCGTGAGCGCCTACGAGATGACGGCGGCGGGTATCGGCTGTCTGCTGGTCGGGCTGGGCCGGGGCGAGCAACATGGGTTCGTCCTCGCCGAGGTGTCCGCCCGTTCCTGGACCGCTCTCGCCTACCTCGTGGTCTTCGGCTCGCTGATCGCGTTCACGGCGTACGCCTGGCTGCTGCAGTCCGCGCCGCTGTCGCTGGTTGCCACCTACGCCTACGTCAACCCCGTCGTCGCCGTATGCCTCGGTGTGCTGGTCCTGGACGAGGAGCTGAGCTGGCCGATCGCCGTCGGCGGCGCGATCGTGGTGGCGGGCGTCGGCCTCATCGTCAGTACGGAACGCCGCCGCTGAGGCCCGTTCCACCACGGCTGACTCGCCAAAGCGGCAGGAGCGCCACGGCGACCACTCCACCCCGGACAAACGCCATCGACGGCGTATCGCCCTACCGTTTGAAGTGAAGAACTCCGCACTACTTCCGAAGGGCCGGGACACATGACTTCCACCCACGCCTTCTGGCTCGCCGGCCGCCAGGCCACCGGTGAGACGACCTTCGACGTCACGTCCCCGTGGGACGGGCGGGTCGTCGGCACGGTCTCCGTGCCGACCGCGGCCCAGGTCGAGGAGGCCGTCGCCGCCGCGCACGCCGTCGTGGACGAGTTCTCGGCGACTCCCGCCCATGTGCGCGCCGCGGCCCTCGACCATGTCTCCAAGCGGCTCGCCGAGCGCGCCGAGGAGATCGCCCAGCTGATCTCCGCCGAGAACGGCAAGCCGGTCAAGTGGGCCCGCGGCGAGGTCGGCCGGGCCGTCTCCGTCTTCCGCTTCGCAGCCGAGGAGGCGCGCCGCTTCAACGGCGGTGAGGCCCAGCGCCTCGACACCGACGCGGGCGGCCAGGGCCGCCTCGCGCTCACCCGCCGCTTCCCGAAGGGCGCCGTCCTCGGTATCGCGCCGTTCAACTTCCCGCTGAACCTCTGCGCCCACAAGATCGCCCCGGCCATCGCCGTCGGCGCCCCGATCATCCTCAAGCCCGCGCCCGCCACCCCGCTCTCCGGTCTGATCATCGGTGAGCTGCTGGCCGAGACCGATCTGCCCGCAGGCTCCTGGTCCGTCCTGCCGGTGCTCAACGAGTCCATGCCCGCGCTGGTCCAGGACGAGCGGCTGCCGGTGATCTCCTTCACCGGCTCGGACAAGGTCGGGTATGCCATCCAGCAGTCCGTGCCCCACAAGCACTGCACTCTGGAGCTCGGTGGCAACGCGGCGGCCGTCGTGCTCGGCGACTGGTCGTCCGAGGAGGACCTGGACTGGGCGGCCGCCCGTATCGGCACCTTCGCCAACTACCAGGGCGGCCAGTCCTGCATCTCCGTACAGCGTGTGATCGCCGACGCCTCGGTCTACGACCGGCTCGTACCGAAGATCATCGCCGCCGTGGAGCAGCAGGGCACCGGTGACCCGTCCGACGACGCCACCGACGTGGGCCCGCTCGTCAGCGAGGACGCGGCCAAGCGGGTCGAGTCGTGGGTCGACGAGGCCGTCTCCGGCGGCGCCAAGCTGCTCACCGGCGGCAAGCGTGACGGAGCGGCCTACGCGCCGACGGTGCTCGCCGACCTGCCCGCCGACGTGACCCTGGCGTGCGAAGAGGTCTTCGGGCCTGTCCTCACCCTGCATCGGGTCGATGACGAGGCAGCGGCCTTCGCCGAGGTCAACAACTCCAAGTTCGGTCTTCAGACCGGTGTGTTCACGCGTGACCTCCAGACCGCCTTCCGCGCCCACCGCGCCCTCGAGGTCGGCGGCGTGATCGTCGGCGACGTCCCGTCCTACCGCGCCGACCAGATGCCGTACGGCGGCGTCAAGCAGTCCGGCGTGGGCCGTGAGGGCCTCAGGTACGCGATGGACGACTACACCTATGAGCGGGTGCTCGTCCTCACCGGACTGGCCCTGTAGACCGCGGACCGGTCCTTAAGGTCAGGCCTTGAAGGACCGGCACACGTCCCCGGTCCCACAGGGCCGGGCCTGAACCGGACGGCCGGAGCCCATGTGCGGGGGCTCCGGCCGTCTTCGTTCGCCCGCCTGTACCCCGCCTCACGCCCGGATGGTCATGATTGCGTCTGATACACCCGGGTGCCCCGCAGGACTGGTGAGGTGCTCCCGGATCGGGTAGATACGGACGAGTAGCACCGTGTGGTAGCTCCGCACGGCCGCCCCCGACGAAGCGGCGAGGTGAGTCCCTCATGTCCGCCCCATCCACACCGAAAACCGCACCCAAGGTCTCCGAACGCGAAGCCCGGCAAGTCGCCGAGGCCGCACGCGAGCAGGGCTGGCGCAAACCCAGCTTCGCCAAGGAACTCTTCCTGGGCCGCTTCCGGCTCGATCTGATCCATCCCCACCCGATGCCCTCGCCCGAGGATGTCCAGCGCGGCGAGCAGTTCCTCGCCAAGTTGCGCGACTTCTGCGAGACGCGGATCGACAGCGCCCTGATCGAGCGTGAGGCGCGGATCCCCGACGAGGTCGTCGCCGGGCTCAAGGAACTCGGCGCACTCGGCATGAAGATCGACCCCAAGTACGGCGGTCTCGGGCTCACCCAGGTGTACTACAACAAAGCCCTCGCCCTGGTCGGCTCCGCCAGCCCCGCCGTCGGTGCGCTGCTCTCCGCGCACCAGTCCATCGGCGTACCGCAGCCGTTGAAACTCTTCGGCACACAGGAGCAGAGGGACGCCTTCCTGCCACGCTGCGCCCGCACGGACATCAGCGCCTTCCTGCTCACCGAGCCGGACGTGGGCTCCGATCCGGCGCGACTGGCGACCACGGCCGTACCCGAAGGCGACGAGTACGTTCTCGACGGCGTCAAGCTCTGGACCACCAACGGCGTGGTCGCCGACCTCCTCGTCGTGATGGCCCGGGTGCCGAAGTCCGAAGGCCACAAGGGCGGTATCACCGCCTTCGTCGTCGAGGCGACCTCTCCCGGCATCACGGTCGAGAACCGCAACGCCTTCATGGGTCTGCGCGGAATCGAGAACGGCGTCACCCGCTTCCACCAGGTCCGGGTGCCGGCCGCGAACCGTATCGGACCCGAGGGCTCTGGGCTCAAGATCGCGCTGACCACGCTCAACACCGGGCGTCTCTCACTGCCCGCGATGTGCGTGGGATCAGGCAAGTGGTGCCTGAAGATCGCCCGCGAATGGTCCTCCGTGCGCGAGCAGTGGGGCAAGCCACTCGCCAAGCACGAGGCCGTCGGCTCGAAGATCTCCTTCATCGCGGCCACCACGTTCGCCCTGGAGGCGATAGTGGACCTGTCGTCCCAGATGGCCGACGAGGACCGCAACGACATCCGGATCGAGGCCGCGCTCGCCAAGTTGTACGGCTCCGAGATGTCCTGGCTGATGGCGGACGAGCTGATCCAGATCCGCGGCGGACGCGGCTTCGAGACGGCGGAGTCCCTCGCCGCGCGCGGCGAAAGGGCGGTGCCTGCCGAGCAGATGCTGCGCGACCTGCGGATCAACCGGATCTTCGAAGGCTCGACCGAGATCATGCATCTGCTGATCGCCCGCGAGGCGGTCGACGCGCACCTCTCGGTGGCCGGGGACATCATCGACCCGGACAAGTCCCTTGGCGACAAGGCGAAGGCAGGCGCCCAGGCGACCGCCTTCTACGCCCGCTGGCTGCCCAAGCTCGTCGCCGGCCCGGGGCAACTCCCGGGTTCTTACGCCGAGTTCAAGCGCGCCGGTCACGCAGATCTGTCCGCCCATCTGCGCTATGTGGAGCGCTCGGCGCGCAAGCTCGCCCGCTCGACGTTCTACGGGATGTCCCGCTGGCAGGGCAGGATGGAGACCAAGCAGGGCTTCCTCGGGCGGGTCGTCGACATCGGAGCCGAGCTCTTCGCCATGAGCGCGGCCTGCGTGCGCGCCGAGAACCTGCGGCTGACCGGCTCGCACGGCCGGGAGGCGTACCAGCTGGCCGACGCGTTCTGCCGGCAGTCCCGGATCCGTGTCGAAGAGCTGTTCGGCAGGCTGTGGACCAACACGGACGACCTCGACCGGAAAATGGTCAACGGAGTGCTGGCCGGCAACTACACCTGGCTGGAGGAAGGGGTCATCGACCCGAGTGGCGACGGGCCGTGGATCGCCGATGCCAGCCCCGGCCCGGCGCGCCGGGAGAACGTCCACCGCCCGATCCGCTGACCGGACGCTCCGCGTGGTACCCGCGCCCGCCTCCCGCAGAGCGGAAGGCGGGCGCGGACCCTTGTGGAGGGCACCCTTGTCCTGGCCCGCGCCCGGTGCGGCCACAATGGGGGGCATGACCGACAGCCCATCCCCCCTCGCCGACCCGCATATCGTCTTCGACCCGGCCGCGGGCCGGCGGGACATCGTCGTACTCGGCTCCACCGGCTCCATCGGCACCCAGGCCATCGACCTGGTCCTGCGCAACCCCGACCGGTTCCGCGTCACGGCCCTCTCGGCAGCCGGCGGCCGGGTCGAGCTGCTGGCCGAGCAGGCACACCGGCTGCGGGTGCGTACGGTCGCTGTCGCACGCGAGGACGCCGTCCCGGCCCTCGAGGAGGTGCTGCGCGAGCGGTACGGGGCGGGCGCGCCGCTCCCCGAGATCGTCGCCGGACCCGGTGCGGCCACGGAGCTGGCCGCATCCGACTGCCACACCGTGCTCAACGGCATCACCGGCTCCATCGGCCTCGCACCCACCCTTGCCGCCCTGGAAGCGGGCCGTACCCTCGCCCTCGCCAACAAGGAGTCGCTGATCGTCGGCGGCCCCCTGGTGAGGGCGCTGGCCAAGCCCGGTCAGATCATCCCCGTGGACTCCGAGCACGCCGCGCTCTTCCAGGCGCTGGCCGCCGGCACCCGTGCCGACGTCAGCAAGCTCGTCGTCACCGCGTCCGGCGGCCCGTTCCGCGGCCGTACCAAGGCCGAGCTGGCGGACGTCACCCCGCAGGACGCCCTCGCGCACCCCACCTGGGCCATGGGCCCGGTGATCACGGTCAACAGCGCGACCCTCGTCAACAAGGGGCTCGAGGTCATCGAGGCACACCTGCTCTACGACATTCCGTTCGACCGCATTGAGGTGGTCGTGCACCCGCAGTCGTATGTCCATTCGATGGTGGAATTCACAGACGGCTCGACCCTGGCCCAAGCCACCCCTCCGGATATGCGCGGACCGATCGCGATCGGTCTCGGCTGGCCGGAGCGGGTGCCCGACGCCGCGCCCGCATTCGACTGGAGCAAGGCCTCCAGCTGGGAGTTCTTCCCGCTGGACACCGAGGCCTTCCCCTCCGTGGGGCTCGCCCGGCATGTCGGGGAACTGGGCGGCACGGCCCCGGCGGTGTTCAATGCCGCGAACGAGGAATGCGTGGACGCGTTTCTCGCGGGACGGCTGCCGTTCAACGGAATCATGGATACGGTCACGGCAGTCGTCAGCGAACACGGGACCCCGGCCGGGGGAACCTCGCTGACGGTGCCGGACGTCCTGGAAGCGGAGACCTGGGCGCGTGCCCGGGCCCGGGAACTGGCTGCGCAGGCCGGACAGACGACTAAGGCAGCGATGACAGCGAAGGCGACAGCGGAGGCTCGCGCATGACGATTCTGTTGACGGTCCTCGGGATAGCGCTGTTCGCGGTCGGGCTGCTCATCTCCATCGCCTGGCACGAGCTCGGCCATCTCTCGACCGCCAAGATGTTCGGCATCCGCGTGCCCCAGTACATGGTCGGCTTCGGCCCCACGATCTGGTCGCGGCACAAGGGCGAGACGGAGTACGGCATCAAGGCCATCCCGGCCGGCGGCTACATCCGCATGATCGGTATGTTCCCGCCGGGCCCGGACGGCCGTATCGAGGCCCGCTCCACCTCGCCCTGGCGCGGAATGATCGAGGACGCCCGCACCGCCGCCTTCGAGGAGCTGAAGCCAGGCGACGAGGACCGGCTCTTCTACACCCGCAAGCCGTGGAAGCGCGTCATCGTGATGTTCGCGGGCCCGTTCATGAACCTGGTGCTCGCCGTGGCGATCTTCCTGGGTGTCTCGATGTCGTTCGGCTTCCAGACCCAGACCACCACGGTCGCCGGGGTCCAGCAGTGCGTCATCCCGCAGAGCGAGGACCGTGACGCCTGCAAGAAGACCGACCCGCAGTCGCCCGGTGCCGCGGCCGGTCTGCTGAAGGGCGACCAGATCACGGCCTTCAACGGCACCCCGGTGAAGGACTGGGCCGACCTGTCCAACCGCATCCGCAACACCATCGGTCCCGCCACCATCACCGTGGACCGCGGCGGTCAGGAGAAGGTCCTCAAGGCCACCCTGCGCGAGAACCTGGTGGCGAAGAAGGACGCCGAGGGCCAGGTCGTGCCGGACGAGTACGTCCGCGCCGGATATCTGGGCTTCGCCGCGAAGACCGAGATCACGCCGCAGACCTTCGGGCAGTCCGTGGACCGGATGGGCGACATGATGGAGAACGGCTTCGAGTCGATCCTCTCGCTCCCCACCAAGGTCCCGGATCTGTGGAACGCGGCCTTCGGTGACGGCGAGCGCAAGGACGACTCGCCGGTCGGAGTGGTCGGCGCGGCCCGCATCAGCGGCGAGGTGCTGAACCTGGACGCACCCACGCCGAACATCATCGCCACGTTCCTGATGCTGCTCGCGGGCTTCAACCTGTCGCTGTTCCTGTTCAACATGCTGCCGCTGCTTCCGCTGGACGGCGGCCATATCGCGGGCGCCCTGTGGGAGTCCGTACGACGGCAGATCGCACGACTCTTCCGACGTCCGGACCCCGGTCCCTTCGATGTCGCGAAACTCATGCCGGTCGCCTATGTGGTGGCAGGGATCTTCATCTGTTTCACCTTGCTCGTGCTGGTCGCCGACATCGTCAACCCGGTGAAGATCTCTTAGCAGAGCCGACCGTTCAGGGCCTGTTCGGAGCGGCTCAGGGCCGTTGGGAGCGGCCGGGCATACCGCATGCCCGGCCGCTCACTCGTGGGAAGCCATGCGCGGCGCGATGTGCCTGGCCCGAGGGCCGTGGCGTAACCTCAAAGGCCGGAGCCCGCTGACACCGACTCGGGACCTCGATCCACACCTTGGGGTTGCACAGCAGATGACCGCGATTTCTCTCGGAATGCCGTCCGTTCCGACCAAGCTCGCCGACCGGAGGGTCAGCCGCAAGATCCAGGTCGGCTCAGTGGCCGTCGGCGGAGACGCTCCCGTCTCCGTGCAGTCGATGACGACCACGCGGACCTCCGACATCGGTGCCACGCTCCAGCAGATCGCCGAGCTCACCGCCTCCGGGTGCCAGATCGTGCGAGTCGCCTGCCCCACCCAGGACGACGCCGACGCACTCGCGACCATCGCCAAGAAGTCGCAGATCCCCGTGATCGCCGACATCCACTTCCAGCCGAAGTACGTCTTCGCGGCCATCGACGCCGGCTGCGCGGCGGTCCGGGTCAACCCGGGCAACATCAAGCAGTTCGACGACAAGGTCAAGGAGATCGCCACGGCGGCCAAGGACGCCGGCACTCCGATCCGTATCGGTGTGAACGCGGGCTCCCTGGACCGCCGGCTGCTCCAGAAGTACGGCAAGGCCACCCCCGAGGCGCTCGTCGAGTCGGCGCTGTGGGAGGCGTCGCTCTTCCAGGAGCACGACTTCCACGACATCAAGATCTCGGTCAAGCACAACGACCCGGTCGTCATGGTCAACGCCTACCGGCAGCTGGCCGCCCAGTGCGACTTCCCGCTGCACCTCGGCGTCACCGAGGCCGGTCCCGCCTTCCAGGGCACCATCAAGTCGGCCGTCGCCTTCGGCGCCCTGCTCAGCGAGGGCATCGGCGACACCATCCGGGTCTCGCTCTCGGCCCCTCCGGCCGAGGAGGTCAAGGTCGGCATCCAGATCCTGGAATCGCTGAACCTGCGCCAGCGCCGGCTCGAGATCGTGTCCTGCCCGTCCTGCGGCCGCGCCCAGGTCGACGTCTACAAGCTCGCCGACGAGGTGTCCGCCGGGCTCGAAGGCATGGAGGTGCCGCTTCGCGTCGCCGTCATGGGCTGTGTCGTCAACGGCCCCGGCGAGGCCCGCGAGGCCGACCTCGGCGTCGCGTCCGGCAACGGCAAGGGCCAGATCTTCGTGAAGGGCGAGGTCATCAAGACCGTGCCCGAGTCGAAGATCGTCGAGACCCTCATCGAAGAGGCCCTGAAGATCGCCGAGCAGATGGAGAAGGACGGCGTCCTCTCGGGCGAGCCCGAGGTCTCGGTGAGCTGACCCACCGACGCACTCTGAGTGGGACCGGGCCCCGAGCAGGGGCCCGGTCCTTTCGTATACGGTCCCGGACCTGCGTGGGGCCTGCTCCCATGGGGTGCCGTACAGCAACTCCAGGTACAGTGCGGAGACCGGCTGACCAGGCCGTTAACCTGTGCCCGAACCGGCACGCGGCGATGCGGGCAGGATGAAACGTTGCCCCGAAGGAGTGTTGGAGCGGCCCTCGTGTTGACGCAGACCACCACCCGGGTGCTCGAACCCGACGATCTCGGCGCCGCGCTCTCCGTACTGGAGAGCGAGCCCGTCCACAACGCCTTCGTCACCTCCCGCGTCCAGGTCGCGGGCCTCGACCCCTGGCGCCTCGGCGGCGAGATGTGGGGCTGGTACGAGGAGGGGCGGCTGCGCTCGCTCTGCTACTCCGGCGCCAACCTCGTGCCCATCTGCGCCACCCCGGAAGCCGTGCGCGCCTTCGCCGAGCGGGCCCGCAGGGCGGGGCGCCGCTGCTCCTCCATCGTCGGCCCCGCCGAGGCCACCGCCCATCTCTGGCAGCTACTCGAACCCAGCTGGGGCCCGGCCCGTGAGGTCCGCTCCCACCAGCCGCTGATGATCACCGAGTCCATGCCGGACGGCATCGCCCCCGACCCGTACGTCCGCCGCATCCGCAAGGACGAGATGGAGGTGATCATGCCGGCCTGCGTGGCCATGTTCACCGAGGAGGTCGGGGTCTCCCCACTCGCGGGGGACGGCGGACTGATCTACCAGGCACGGGTGGCCGAGCTCGTCGGCTCGGGGCGTTCCTTCGCCCGGATCGACAGTGCCGGCAAGGTCGTCTTCAAGGCCGAGATCGGCGCCGCGACCCCCCAGGCCTGCCAGATCCAGGGCGTCTGGGTCGCCCCCGAATACCGCGGCCGCAAGCTCTCCGAGACCGGTATGGCGGCGGTTCTGCGCTTCGCCCTCCAGGACGTCGCCCCGGTCGTCAGCCTGTATGTCAACGACTTCAACACCGCCGCCCGGGCGACCTATCGCCGCGTCGGCTTCCGCGAGGTGGGCGCCTTCATGAGCGTGCTGTTCTGAACTGTTCCGGGCAGATCGCGGACAAGTAGGGTGCCCGGCATGGAACACGATGCCGTCGTCGGCCCCCTCGATCTCGCTGCCCGAGTGGACGACGCGCTCGCCGTGCAGGCCCTTGCCTTCGGGCTCAGCGAGGACGAGATCGCCATCCGCCGCCACATCGTGATGCGGCATCTGCTCTACCCCGGCGCGCGGGCCTTCGGCGCCACCACCCCCGACGGACGGCTGGTCGGCTTCGTCTACGGCATGCCCAACGACCGCACGCACTGGTGGTCCACGGTCGTCGAGCCGTATCTGCGCAGGGGCGGCCACGACCAGTGGCTCGACGACTCGTTCGTGATCACCGAACTCCATGTGCACCCCGCCCACCAGGGGCGGGGTATCGGCCGCACCCTGATCACCACCATCACGGACACCGCCACACAGCCCCGTTCGATCCTCTCCGCGATCGACACCGAGAGCCCGGCGCGCATGCTGTACCGGACCCTGGGCTACCAGGACCTGGCACGCCAGGTGCTCTTCCCCAGCGCGCCCAAGCCGTACGCCGTGATGGGGGCTCCGCTGCCGCTCAAGCGCGGAAGGTGACGTCCCGGGCGGGAACTGATTTCCGCCGTCCGGGACCACCCGGCTAACCTCCTGCACACCACCCTTTCTTGTACGCAGGAGATAAACCCATGGCAGCCCAGGTCCAGCGCATGTCCCGTCTGATGGTCAAGACACTGCGCGACGACCCGGCCGACGCGGAGACCCTCAGCCACAAACTCCTCGTCCGCGCGGGCTACGTCCGCCGCAACGCCGCCGGCATCTGGAGCTGGCTGCCGCTGGGCATGCGTGTGCTGGAGAACGTCGCCCGCGTGGTGCGCGAGGAGATGGACGCGATCGGCGCGCAGGAGGTGCTGCTGCCCGCGCTGCTGCCCAAGGAGCCCTACCAGGCGACCGGACGCTGGGACGAGTACGGCGCCGAGCTCTTCCGCCTCCAGGACCGCAAGGGCGCGGACTATCTGCTCGGTCCCACGCACGAGGAGATCTTCACTCAGCTGGTGAAGGACCAGTGCACCTCGTACAAGGACCTTCCGGTCATCCTGTACCAGATCCAGACGAAGTACCGCGACGAGGCCCGTCCGCGTTCGGGCATCCTGCGCGGCCGTGAGTTCCAGATGAAGGACTCGTACTCCTTCGACACCACCGACGAGGGTCTGGCGGAGTCCTACCGGCTGCACCGCGAGGCCTACATCAAGATCTTCCAGCGCCTCGGTCTGGAGCACCGCATCGTCTCCGCCGTCTCGGGAGCGATGGGCGGCTCGGCGTCCGAGGAGTTCCTGGCCCCGGCGGCCGCGGGCGAGGACACCTTCGTGTACTGCCCCTCCTGCGACTACGCGGCCAACACCGAGGCCGTCACCTTCAAGGCCCCGGTCGTCGAGGCGGCCGAGCACGGACCGGTCGAGGAACTCGACACCCCCGACACCCCGACCATCGAGACCCTCGCCGAGCACCTCGGCGTCCCGGCCTCCGCCACGCTGAAGAACCTCCTGGTCAAGGTGGACGGCGAGATCGTCGCCGTCGGCGTGCCCGGCGACCGCGAGGTCGACCTCGGCAAGCTCGGCGACCACCTCGCCCCGGCCGAGGTCGAGCTGGTCACCGCCGAGGACTTCGAGGGCCGGCCCGACCTGGTGCGCGGCTATGTAGGACCCCAGGGCCTGGACAAGGTCCGCTACATCGCCGACCCGCGCATCGCCTCCGGCACCGCGTGGATCACCGGTGCGAACAAGCCCGACACGCATGCCAGGAACGTCGTCTGCGGCCGGGACTTCGAGGTCGACGACTACCTCGACGTCGTCGTGGTCGAGGACGGCGACCCCTGCCCCTCCTGCGGTACCGGCCTCAAGCTCGACCGCGCGATCGAGATCGGCCACATCTTCCAGCTCGGCCGCAAGTACGCGGACGCCTTCCAGCTCGACGTGCTGGGCCAGAACGGCAAGCCGGTCCGCGTGACCATGGGCTCGTACGGCATCGGCGTGTCCCGCGCGGTCGCGGCCCTGGCCGAGCAGCACGCCGACGAGCAGGGCCTGTGCTGGCCGCGCGAGATCGCCCCGGCGGACGTGCACGTCGTGGCCGCGGGCAAGGCGCTCCAGACCGAGCTGGCACTCGACATCGCCGAGAAGCTGGGCGCGGCAGGCGCGCGGGTCCTCGTGGACGACCGTGCCGGGGTGTCCCCGGGCGTGAAGTTCACCGACGCGGAGCTGATCGGCGTGCCGACGATCCTGGTGGCGGGGCGCAGGTCCGCGGAAGGCGTCGTCGAGCTGAAGGACCGCCGCACGGGCGAGCGCGAGGAGCTCCCGGTGGACGAGGCGATCGCGCGCGTGCTCGGCTAGGCCGTGTTGGAGAACTGGCGAGCCCCGCCCGAAGGGGCGGGGCTCGCGGCGTCCGGTGCGTGCCATCGCAAGGCGGTGGGGGTTCCCCCGCCGGAGGCAGGGGGAGGTCGTCCTCGTACCGCGTACTTGGACGGTTCGACAACGCAGCGAGTGCGCGTGCCAGGCGTCGCGAGCCAGGCGGGAGTTCTCACACACGGCCTTAGGCGCTGCGCGGGCGGTGCGGGGCGGGCCCCCTGGGCATGCCCCGCACCATGAGGGCGGGCAGGCTCGCGAGGCGCCCGGACAGGGCCTGCTAGAGCCACCCCGCGAATTCCAGGGACACCTCCGCCTCGCCTGCCCGGCCCGCCACCAGCGCTCGGGTCCCCGACTCCACCGCGCGGAACAACGTCCAGCCGCGCAGCCGGTCGGGGTCCACGTCCAGGGAGTCCGCGAGCCGGTTGACGCGGCGACGGGCCGCGGAGGGGCCCGAGGAGGAGGCTACGAGGTCCTCCACACGGTCACGGACCAGCCGTGCCAGGTCGTAGGCGGGTTCGCCGACGACCGGCTCGGGGCCGACCGCAAGCCATGGTGACCGGTCACCGCCGAGCACCTTGCTCTGCCGGAAGTTGCCGTGCAGCAGCCGCACTTCGGGGGAGGCGCTCGCGACCAGTTCCTCCCGGGCACCCAGCGCCGCGGCCATCAGCGCGGGCGGCGCCGTGGCGACGCGTTCCGACAGCGCCGCCGCCTGCCGGGCCGTACGCTCCGTCACCGTCTCGAAGGCATGGCCTTCCGGCGGCGCCGTCCACAGCCGACGCACCGTACCCGCCGCTTCCAGCAGGGCCTTGGCCCCGGGGAGCGAGCGCACCGAAAGCTCCGGGTGCAGCCGCTCGAGCACCAGCGCCCCCTCGGACGCCTCCAGCAGCCGAACCGCCCCGAAGCCGTTCCAGTGCTCCAGGGCCGCGCGCTCGTGTGCGTATCCGGCCGAGGGCGGGACCAGCTTCAGCGCGGCCGGTGAGCCGTCCTGGCGCCGCACGAGGGCCACCAGGCTGCTCCGCCCGCCGGGTACCGCCACCCTCTCGATGTCCAGTCGGTGGCGGGAGACCGCCTCCTCGAGGAGCTTCGGCAGCTCTCGCAGCCACTCGCTGTCGCCGAGCGCCCGCACCAGACGCTGGGGCGGTTCGAAACCCATGCGTGCGTTGTTCTCCTTCACTGCCTCGTCGCCCGCTCGGCGAGCCCAGGAAAGGCTACGCCGGTACCGCGCCAGCGGACCGCCCGCACTGCCGCCTCACGCAGCGCGCCCGCCGCTTCCTGGCGCAGCGCTCCCTCCGCCGCCCTGACCAGATCCGAGTAGACGCCCGCGATCCGGTCCTCCAGCACCGCGGCGAGACGTACGGCCGCAGCCGCGTCCGGCACCGGGAACGGCAGCGCGTAGGCGGCGTCCGCCACGACGGGCTTCGCACCCAAGTCCCGTACGGTCCGCTCCATGGCGTCGCGCCGGGCCCGGTGGGCGGAATACGCCTCCGTCGCTTCGGCCTGCCGGTCCTTGCCCACCCGGCCGCCGACGACCCCGTACCCGTACACGGCGGCGTGCTCGGCGGCGAGCGCCGCCTGCACCGCGTCGAGGGTGCTCATCAGCGGGCTCCCTTGGTCAGCAGATAGGCGTGCACCGCTCCGGCCGCGGCGACGGAGGCCAGCAGCCGTGCGTACTCGGGGGAAGCGCCGGCCAGCGCGGCGGTGTGCGCGTCGGCGGTGCTCCGTTCGACGGCGGCCAGCTCCCGCAGCGCGGCGTCCGGATCCGAACCGGCCTGCGACGGTGCCGGTGAGGGGCCTCCACGACCCGTCGTACGGGGCGAAGGCGCCGCTGGGTCGGGTGCCGGTGCCAGCGCTTTCGCATGCAGGGCCACTGCCGCCCGTAGCGGTGCGAGCCGTGCCGCGAGCTCCGGATGGGCGATCAGCGCCGCGTCGTACCGCCCCAGCAGCGCACCGCTGCGTGCCGCGCTGCGCTGCCGCAGGACGGTCTCGGCCGGGACGCCGTCCGGTGCGGTACGAGGCCGTGCCCCAACGGCCGCCGACGTGCAGCCCGTCAGCGCGGCAGCCGTCGCCGCACCCGTGGCCATGAGCGCCTGTCTGCGCGTCGTACCGGTGCGCTCCACGCGTCTCTCCTCGGGGCCCGGGCCCGTACCAGCCGGGCCCTTGATGTGATCACCGCAGGCGAGCGTACCTGCGGGTCAGTCGCGGGTGGACGGCAACACCCCTCGCGACCGGATACCCTTTGTGCTGACACACGACGAAACCCACAACAGCACACGCGGCCGAGGAGTCACCCGGATGAGCACCACCCAGAGCGAGAGGCTGCGCGGACTGCTCGAACCGCTCGTCAGCGCCGCGGATCTGGATCTGGAAGAGATCGAAGTGTCCCGGGCCGGCCGCCGCCGTGTGCTTCGGGTCGTCGTGGATTCCGAGGACGGCGTCGATCTCGACGCCTGCGCCGAGCTGAGTCGTGTGATCTCCGAGCAGCTCGACGAGACCGATGCCATGGGTGACGGCGAGTACCAGCTCGAGGTGACCTCGCCCGGTGCCGAGCGTCCGCTGAGGGAGCACCGCCACTATGTGCGCGCCAAGGGCAGGCTTGCCCGGTTCCAGCTGACCGCCCCGGACGGCAGTCCCGCGGGTGAACTGGTCGCGCGCATCCTCGACGTGGACGACGAGGGCCTCGATCTGGAGGTGCCGGGTGTGAAGGGCCGTAAGCCCACCGCGCGCCGGATCGCCTTCGCCGAGATCGCCAAGGCCCGGGTGGAGATCGAATTCAGCCGCAAGGACAGCAACGGCATTCAGAAAGAGGAGGAGGCGTAGCCGTGGACATCGACGTGAAGCTCCTGAAGGGCTTGGCACAGGAGAAGGAGATCGCGTTCGACCTGCTGGTCGAGGCGATCGAGTCCGCCCTCCTCATCGCCTATCACCGCACCCCGGACAGCCGCCGCCACGCCCGCGTCGTGCTCAACCGTGACAACGGGCATGTGACCGTGTGGGCGAAGGAGGACCCGTCCGAGCTCGACGAGGGCCAGGAGCCCCGCGAGTTCGACGACACCCCGCACGACTTCGGCCGGATCGCCGCCTCGACGGCCCGTCAGGTCATCCAGCAGCGGCTGCGGGACGCGGAGAACGACGTGACCTTCGGCGAGTACGCCCGCCGTGAGGGCGATGTCGTCGCCGGCCAGGTGCAGCAGGGCAAGGACCCCAAGAACGTGCTCGTCCGGCTGGACGACAAGCTGGAGGCCATCCTGCCGGTGCAGGAGCAGGTCCCGGGCGAGGAGTACACCCACGGCCTGCGTCTGCGCACGTACGTCGTGCGGGTGGCCAAGGGCGTGCGCGGTCCGTCCGTCACCCTCTCGAGGACCCACCCCAATCTGGTGAAGAAGCTCTTCGCCCTGGAGGTGCCCGAGATCGCCGACGGTTCGGTCGAGATCGCCGCCATCGCCCGCGAGGCGGGGCACCGCACCAAGATCGCCGTACGGTCCACCCGTAGCGGGCTCAACGCCAAGGGCGCCTGCATCGGTCCGATGGGTGGCCGCGTGCGCAACGTCATGGCCGAGCTGCACGGCGAGAAGATCGATATCGTTGACTGGTCGGACGATCCCGGCGAGATGGTGGCCAACGCACTGTCTCCGGCCCGGGTCTCCAAGGTCGAGATCGTGGACCTCGGCGCCCGCTCCGCACGGGTGACGGTGCCCGATTACCAGCTGTCACTGGCGATCGGCAAGGAGGGCCAGAACGCCCGCCTCGCCGCGCGTCTCACCGGTTGGCGTATCGACATCCGTCCGGATACGGAGCAGCCGTCGCCCGAGCCTGAGCAGAGCTGATCCAAGCGGAATATCTCACGGTGCGTAGTCGTTGACGCACGGTGAAGCGCAGCGAGTTTTGAGCCATCAACTGTTCGACTCTTACCTCAAAGGGGTGAGGTCGGTACGGGGAGGTAGACTTAGACGTGTCTGGCCGGACGCAAGCCCGAGCATGCCCTGAGCGCACCTGTGTGGGGTGCCGGGAGCGAGCGGCCAAGAGCGATCTGCTGCGCATCGTGGCGGTCGAGGGTGCTTGCGTCCCCGATCATCGCGGTACGCTGCCCGGCCGGGGTGCGTATGTGCACCCCGCCTCGGTCTGTCTCGACCTGGCGGTCCGCCGCCGGGCGTTCCCGAGGGCCCTCAAAGCCCAGGGGCCGCTCGAAACCTCGGACGTACGCCAGGCTGTCGAGAGGACAGCGGCACAGGCAGCACCGTAAGAAGAAGTACCGCACGGATCCCCATGCGGTCAGGTACCTCGCGAGTTGGAAGTAGGTCGAGATTGCGATGAGCACTCGATGAGTACGCGATGAGTACGCCCATGAAGTAGCAACGGTCCGGCGGTAACCCGGACCTAAAAGGAGCGAAGTGGCTAAGGTCCGGGTATACGAACTCGCCAAGGAGTTCGGCGTAGAGAGCAAGGTCGTCATGGCCAAGCTCCAAGAACTCGGTGAATTCGTCCGTTCGGCGTCCTCGACGATCGAGGCACCGGTTGTACGTAAATTGACTGACGCTTTCCAGCAGGGCTCCGGGGCTTCCCCCGCGAAGCGCGCTGCCGGAAAGCCCGCAGCACCGCGCAAGGCGACCCCTGCGAAGCCCGCCCCCGAGGCGGAAGGCCGCGCAGGCGGCGCCCCCGCGCCGACCCCGGCGCAGGCGGCGCGTCCCGCTGCCCCCAAGCCCGGCGCCCCGGCCCCCAAGCCGGTCGCCGCCGAGGCTTCCAAGAGCGTTCCCGCCGCCGCCCCGGCGCCGGGCCCGCGGCCGACCCCCGGCCCCAAGCCCCCGGCCGCGCCGAAGCCGGCTCCGGCCGCCCCGGCCACGCCTGAGTTCACCGCGCCTCCGGCCGCTCCGGCTGCCGGTCCCCGGCCCGGTGCCGCTCCCGGCCCGCGTCCGGGCAGCCGTCCGGGTCAGGGTGCCCAGGGCGGTGCCCGTCCCGGTGCTCCGCGCCCCGGTGGCGAGCGTCAGGCCCCGCGTCCCGGTGCCCGCCCCGCGGGCCCGCGTCCGGGTAACAACCCCTTCACCTCTGGTGGCTCCACCGGTATGGCGCGCCCGCAGGCGCCCCGTCCGGGCGGCGCCCCGCGTCCCGGTGCTCAGGGTGGCCCCGGTGGCCCGCGTCCGCAGGCTTCCGGCCAGGGCGGTCCCCGTCCGCAGGCGGGTCCCGGCGGCGCCCGACCCACTCCGGGCGGTATGCCCCGTCCCCAGGCGCCGCGTCCCGCGGGTCCTGGTGGCCCCGGTGGTAACCGCCCGAACCCGGGCATGATGCCGCAGCGTCCCGCTGCCGGCCCGCGCCCCGGTCCCGGTGGTGGCGGCGGCGGTCGTGGTCCCGGCGGCGGCGGTGGTCGTCCCGGCGGCGCCGGTCGTCCCGGTGGCGGCGGTTTCGCCGGCCGTCCGGCCGGTCCCGGTGGCGGCGGTCGTCCCGGTGGCGGCGGCGGTGGCGGCTTCGGCGGCCCGCGTCCCGGCGGTGGCGGCGGTGGCGGCTTCGGCGGTGGCGGCGGTGGCCGTCCCGGCTTCGGTGGACGTCCGGGTGGTCCGGGCGGGCGTGGTGGCACGCAGGGCGCCTTCGGCCGTCCTGGCGGTCCGGCACGTCGTGGCCGTAAGTCGAAGCGGCAGAGGCGTCAGGAGTACGAGGCCATGCAGGCCCCGTCGGTCGGCGGCGTGATGCTGCCCCGTGGCGGCGGCGAGACTGTCCGTCTGTCGCGCGGTGCCTCCCTCACCGACTTCGCGGAGAAGATCAACGCCAACCCGGCGTCGCTCGTCGCCGTGATGATGAACCTCGGCGAGATGGTCACGGCGACGCAGTCCGTCTCCGACGAGACGCTGCACCTCCTTGCCGGCGAGATGAACTACACGGTTCAGATCGTCAGCCCGGAGGAGGAGGACCGCGAGCTTCTCGAGTCCTTCGACATCGAGTTCGGCGAGGACGAGGGCGGCGAGGAGTTCCTGGTCGCGCGTCCGCCGGTGGTGACCGTCATGGGTCACGTCGACCACGGTAAGACCAGGCTGCTGGACGCGATCCGCAAGACCAACGTCGTCGCGGGCGAGGCCGGCGGTATCACCCAGCACATCGGTGCGTACCAGGTCTCCACCGAGGTCAACGACGAAGAGCGTCGCATCACCTTCATCGACACCCCGGGTCACGAGGCGTTCACCGCCATGCGTGCCCGTGGTGCCAAGTCCACCGACATCGCGATCCTCGTGGTCGCGGCCAACGACGGTGTCATGCCGCAGACGGTCGAGGCGCTCAACCACGCCAAGGCCGCGGATGTCCCGATCGTCGTCGCGGTCAACAAGATCGACGTCGAGGGCGCGGACCCGACGAAGGTGCGCGGTCAGCTGACCGAGTACGGCCTGGTGGCCGAGGAGTACGGCGGCGACACCATGTTCGTCGACATCTCCGCCAAGCAGGGTCTGAACATCGAGAACCTGCTGGAGGCCGTGGTCCTGACGGCGGACGCCGCCCTGGACCTCCGCGCCAACCCGGAGCAGGACGCGCAGGGCATCGCGATCGAGTCCCACCTCGACCGCGGCCGCGGTGCCGTCTCGACCGTCCTCGTCCAGCGAGGCACCCTGCGCATCGGCGACACCATGGTCGTCGGCGACGCGTACGGTCGTGTCCGCGCGATGCTCGACGACAAGGGCAACAACGTCGAGGAGGCCACTCCGTCGACTCCGGTCCTGGTCCTGGGTCTCACCAACGTCCCGGGCGCCGGCGACAACTTCCTGGTTGTCGACGAGGACCGTACGGCCCGCCAGATCGCCGAGAAGCGTGCCGCCCGTGAGCGCAACGCCGCGTTCGCCAAGCGCACCCGCCGGGTGTCCCTCGAGGACCTCGACAAGGTGCTCAAGGCGGGCGAGGTCCAGCAGCTCAACCTCATCATCAAGGGCGACGCGTCCGGTTCGGTCGAGGCCCTCGAGTCCTCGCTGCTCCAGCTGGACGTCGGCGAAGAGGTCGACATCCGCGTGCTGCACCGCGGTGTCGGTGCGGTCACCGAGTCGGACATCGACCTGGCGACCGGCTCCGACGCCATCGTGATCGGCTTCAACGTGCGCGCCGCCGGGCGTGCCACGCAGATGGCCGAGCGCGAGGGTGTGGACGTCCGCTACTACTCGGTCATCTACCAGGCGATCGAGGAGATCGAGGCGGCCCTCAAGGGCATGCTCAAGCCGGAGTACGAAGAGGTCGAGCTGGGTACGGCGGAGATCCGCGAGGTCTTCCGCTCGTCCAAGCTGGGCAACATCGCGGGTGTCCTCATCCGTTCCGGCGAGGTCAAGCGCAACACCAAGGCGCGCCTCGTCCGCGATGGCAAGGTCATCGCGGAGAACCTCAACATCGAGGGTCTGCGTCGCTTCAAGGACGACGTCACCGAGATCCGCGAAGGCTACGAGGGTGGTATCAACCTCGGAAACTTCAACGACATCAAGGTCGACGACGTCATCGCGACGTACGAGATGCGCGAGAAGCCTCGCGGCTGACAGCGCGGCTGACGCAGGACAGCCGGTTCGGGGCCGGTCGGCGGGACATAATCCCGTCGATCGGCCCCGGCCGTTGCGTGTACGGTTCTTGATGTCCCTGCCAAGAGCGGGCAGGGCACTTTCCGAACCCGTACCGGCGGGACATCCGGACATGCATGTACGTGGGGACGCTGTCCTTCGATCTGCTCCTCGGCGACGTTCGTTCGTTGAAGGAGAAACGCTCCGTCGTCCGCCCGATCGTGGCCGAACTCCAGCGCAAATACGCGGTGAGTGCGGCTGAGGTGGGTGGGCAGAACCTCCATCGCAGGGCCGAGATCGGCCTCGCGGTGGTCTCGGGCGACCCGGGGCACATCAGCGACGTACTGGACCGGTGCGAGCGACTGGTCGCCGCCCGGCCCGAGGTCGAGCTGCTGTCGGTACGACGACGGCTGCACGGCGACGATGATTGAAAGCAAGCAGGAAGAGGAGAAGGACCGGTGGCCGACAACGCGCGGGCCCGCAAGCTGGCCGATCGCATCCAGGTCGTGGTCGCGGAGACCCTGGACCGGCGAATCAAGGATCCGCGGCTGGGCTTTGTCACGATCACGGACGCCCGGGTCACCGGCGACCTGCGGGAGGCCACGGTCTTCTACACGGTCTACGGGGACGACGAGGAGCGAGCCGCGTCCGCCGCGGCGCTGGAGTCCGCCAAGGGCGTCCTCCGCTCGGAGGTCGGCAAGCAGACCGGGGTCCGCTACACGCCGAGCCTGACCTTCGTGCCGGACGCCCTCCCCGACACCGCGCGCACGATCGACGATCTGCTCGACCGGGCGCGCGCCATGGACGCGGAGGTCCGCGAGGCCTCCACGGGCAAGAACTACGCAGGCGACGCGGACCCGTACCGCAAGCCGGAGGACGAGGACGAAGCCTCCGAATGAGCCGGCACAGCACCGCGCCCGACGGACTTGTCATCGTCGACAAGCCGTCGGGCTTCACTTCGCACGACGTCGTCGCCAAGATGCGCGGCATCGCCCGCACCCGCCGGGTCGGGCACGCCGGCACCCTCGACCCGATGGCCACCGGGGTGCTTGTCCTCGGTGTCGAGAAGGCCACCAAGCTCCTGGGACACCTCGCACTGACCGAGAAGGAGTACCTCGGCACCATCCGGCTGGGCCAGACCACCGTCACGGACGACGCCGAAGGCGAGATCACCGCGTCCACGGACGCCTCCCAGGTGACCCGGGAGGGCATCGACGCAGGCGTCGCCGCACTGAGCGGCGACATCATGCAGGTCCCGTCCAAGGTCAGCGCCATCAAGATCGACGGCAAGCGGTCCTACGCACGGGTACGCGGCGGCGAGGAGTTCGACATCCCGGCCCGTCCGGTGACCGTCTCCCAGTTCACGGTGTACGACGTCCGCGAGGCCGTGGCCGACGACGGGACCCCCGTCGTCGACCTGGTCGTCTCCGTCGTCTGCTCCTCCGGTACGTACATCCGGGCTCTCGCCCGTGACCTGGGCGCCGGGCTCGGCGTGGGCGGCCATCTGACGGCGCTGCGCCGCACCCGCGTCGGCCCGTACAAGCTGGACGCGGCGAAGACCCTGGACCAGCTCCAGGAGGAACTGACGGTCATGCCGATCAGCCAGGCAGCGGCGGCGGCGTTCCCCCGCTGGGACGTGGACGAGAAGCGGGCCCGGCTGCTGGTCAACGGCGTTCGGCTGGAGATGCCGGACTACGACACGACGGGTCCGGTGGCGGTCTTCGGCCCTGAGGACCGGTTCCTCGCCCTGGTCGAGCAGCAGCAGGGCAAGGCGAAGAGCCTCGCGGTCTTCGGCTGAGGCGCCGTGGGGCGGGCAGGTCCGCCCCACGACGGCCTTCAGCCAGGTGCCGATGCCGACCCGCGACCGCGGGCATGGCAGTCTTAGAGCTGCGCAATCGGCAAACACGTACACAAGTTCGGGCGAGGAGCGGTCACAGTGCAGCGCTGGCGTGGCTTGGAGGACATCCCCCAGGACTGGGGACGCAGCGTCGTCACCATCGGCTCCTACGACGGGGTACACCGCGGTCACCAGCTGATCATCGGGCGGGCCGTGCAGCGTGCCCGTGAGCTCGGCGTGCGAACGGTCGTCGTGACCTTCGACCCCCACCCGAGCGAGGTCGTCCGCCCGGGCAGCCACCCGCCCCTGCTCGCCCCGCACCACCGGCGCGCGGAGCTGATGGCGGAACTCGGGGTCGACGCGGTCCTCATCCTCCCCTTCACCGCCGAGTTCTCCCAGCTCTCGCCCGCCGACTTCATCGTGAAGGTCCTCGTCGACAAGCTGCACGCGCGCGCCGTGATCGAGGGCCCCAACTTCCGCTTCGGCCACAAGGCGGCCGGTAACGTCGCCTTCCTGTCCGAGCTGGGGACCACCTACGACTACGAGGTCGAGGTGGTCGACCTGTTCGTGAGCGGAGCGGCGGGCGGCGGCGAGCCCTTCTCCTCCACCCTCACCCGGCGACTGGTCGCCGAAGGCGACGTCCAGGGCGCCGCGGAGATCCTGGGCCGCCCGCACCGCGTCGAGGGAATCGTCGTCCGCGGCGCCCAGCGCGGCCGGGAACTCGGCTACCCGACGGCGAACGTCGAGACCCTTCCGCACACCGCCATCCCCGCGGACGGCGTCTACGCGGGCTGGCTCACCGCGAACGGCGAGCGCATGCCGGCGGCGATCTCCGTCGGCACGAACCCCCAGTTCGACGGCACCGAGCGGACCGTCGAGGCATACGCGATCGACCGCGTCGGCCTCGATCTGTACGGGCTGCACGTGGCGGTGGACTTCCTCGCCTATGTGCGGGGCCAGGAGAGGTTCGCGTCGATCGAGGCGCTGCTGGACGCGATCGCGGCGGACGTCAAGCGTTCACGGGAGCTGACGGCTGCGGCCTAGTGCGGTGACCGGACGGCGACTTCACGGTGCCGGGCAAGCCCGCGGAGCATGAGCCGTCCGGCGTGTGAGGCCGAACCCTCCGGCTCACCGCACCGGCTGCCGGGGGACCCGCCCGGAACCTACTCCGCGCCGCTGTGCGCGAAATGACAGGCCACGCCCGCGCCCCGTAGCACCGCCAGGTCCTCCGTGTGGCAGCGGGTGGCGACGCCCGACGCCTCCGCCTCGCCGGAGGCCAGCACCGGGCAGCGGGCGTGGAAGCGGCAGCCCGGAGGGATGCGGGCCGGGTCGGGGGGCTCGCCGGTCAGGACGACCGGAGGGTCCGCGGACTCGGGGAGGACCGAGAGCAGAGCCTGTGTGTACGGATGGCGGGGTGCCGTCAGTACGTCCTCGACCGGGCCCGCCTCCACGATCCGGCCCAGGTACATCACGGCGACCCGGTCGGCGATGTTCCAGGCCAGGCCCAGATCGTGGGTCACCACCAGTGCCGAAAGGCCCAGCTCGTCCCGTAGCCGCAGCAGCAGCGCGAGGATCTCTCCGCGCACGGAGGCGTCCAGCGAGGCCACGGGCTCGTCCGCCACGATCAGCTCCGGACGCAGTACGAGCGCGCCGGCGATCACGACGCGCTGGCGCTGGCCGCCCGACAGCTCGTGCGGGTAGCGCAGGAAGAAGCGCTCAGGCGGTCTGAGGCCCGCCCGCGCGAGGGCCTCGGCCACGGCCTCCCGCTCGTCGCCCGGAACGCGATGGATCCTCAGCCCCTCGGCCACCGCCTCGTACACGGTGTGCCGCGGGTTCAGGGAGCCGCTCGGGTCCTGGAGCACCAGCTGGACCCGCTTGCGGTACGCCTTCAGCGACCGGGCGCCGTAATGCAGCGGCGCCCCCTCGAACATCACCCGCCCGGCCGTCGGCTCGACGAGGCCCAGCAGTGCGCGCGCCAGCGAGGTCTTTCCGCAGCCGGACTCGCCGACGAGCGCGACGATCTCCCCGGTGCCGATGTCCAGGTCCACCCCGTCGACCGCCCGTACGGAGGCTGTTCCGTGGCGTGCCGGGAACGCCACCCCCAGTCCGGCGGCCGACACCAGGGGATTCGTGTTCATGCGCCCGCCTCCGTCCCGGCCCGTACGCACGCGACTCGCCGCCCCGACCCCGTGTCCCGCAGCACCATGTCCTCGTGCGCGCACACCTCCAGGGCCACCGGGCAGCGCGGATGGAACGCGCAGCCGCCAGGTAGCGCCGACGGATCCGGGGGATCGCCGGGCAGCCCTTTCGGCGCCCGACGGGAGGCCGCGTCACCGATGCGGGGGAACGCCGACGCCAGCGCCCGCCCGTAAGGGTGATGGGCGGCGTCATACACATCCCGCGCCGGCCCCTCCTCCACCACCCGCCCCGCGTACATCACCGCGAGCCGGTCACAGGTGTCCGCCAGCACCGCCAAGTCGTGGCTGATCATCAGCAGTCCGATGTCCTGCGAGGCGACCAGTTCCTCGATCAGACGCAGGATCTGGGCCTGGATCATGACGTCCAGCGCCGTGGTCGGTTCGTCGGCGACGATCAGCCGAGGCTCGCAGGCGAGCGCCATCGCGATCATCACCCGCTGCCGCTGGCCGCCCGAGAGCTCGTGCGGATACGCCTGCGCGCGGGACGCCGGCAGCCCCACCTGCTCCAGCAGGGCGCCGGCCTGATTCCGCGCCGCACCCGTGGTGGACCTCCCGTGCACCAGCAGTGGCTCCGCGATCTGCTCGCCGATCCGGTGCACCGCGTTGAGCGAGTGCATCGCGCCCTGGAAGACGATCGAAGCGCCCGCCCAGCGCACCGCGCGCAGCCGCCCCCACCGCATCGTGAGCACGTCCTCGCCGTCCAGCAGGATCTCGCCCGACACCCGGGCCGAGGCCGGGAGCAGCCGCAGCAGGGCAAGCGCCAGCGTCGACTTGCCGCAGCCGGACTCGCCCGCGACACCGAGCTTGCCGCCCGCGGGGACGGCCAGATCCACACCCCGTACGGCTGGGACGGCTGACGCCCCGGAGCCGTACGTCACATGGAGGCCCCTGACCTCCAGAAGGCTCCGCGAGGGCTGCTCCGGCTGCTCCGGCAGCGCCGACGGCATCGGCTGTGTGGTCATCGGGCCACCCCCAGCTTCGGGTTGAGCACGGACTCGACGGCCCGCCCGCACAGCGTGAACGCCAACGCGACCAGGGCGATCGCGAGCCCGGGCGGCGCCAGGTACCACCAGTGCCCGGACGACACCGCGCCCGCTTCCCGCGCGTCCTGGAGCATGCCGCCCCAGGACACCACCGCCGGATCGCCCAGCCCCAGGAAGGCGAGTGTCGCCTCGGTCAGGATCGCGCTGGAGATACCGAGCGTCGTCTGCGCCAGCACCAGCGGCATCACGTTCGGAATCACATGGCGGGCCATGATGTGCCCGTGGCCGCCGCCGAGCGCGGTCGCCCGCTCGATGTACGGGCGTGACTCCACCGCGATCGTCTGCGCCCGCACCAGCCGCGCCGTGGTGGGCCAGGAGGTGACGCCGATCGCCAGGACCACGGTCCAGACGCTGCGCGACAGCACCGTCGCGAGCACGATGGCCAGCACCAGCGTCGGCATCACCAGGAACCAGTCGGTGATCCGCATGACGACCGTGGACAGCCAGCCGCCGTAGTGCCCGGCAACCACCCCGACGAGCGTACCGATGGCCACCGACAGCGCGGCGGCCAGCAGCCCGACCGTGAGCGAGATGCGCGCCCCCCAGACCAGCAGCCCCAGCAGCGAGCGTCCGAACTGGTCGGTGCCGAGGGGGAAAGCGGCGCTCGGCGACTCCAGCGCGCTGCCGGGCGCGTCCGTCACGTTCTGCACTCCGTCGCCGACGAGCAGCGGCGCGGCCAGCGCGACCGCGACGAGGAGTGCGAGCCCGGCCAGGCCCGCCACCCCTGCCCGGTGCACGCGGTACTGACGCCAGAAGCGGGCCACCGATTCCCTGCGGCGCGTCCATACGAGTGACCCGCTCATCGGCCCACCCTCGGATCGAGCAGCGGATACACCAGATCGGCGAGCAGATTCATCAGGATCATCGCCCCTGCGAACACCATGAACAGCCCCTGGACGAGCGGTAGGTCGGGCACGCTCAGCGCCTGGTAGAACAGCCCGCCGAGCCCCGGCCACGAGAACACCGTCTCCACCAGGATCGAACCGGCGGCCACATGCCCGAGGTTGATGAACACCATGGTCACGGTCGGCAGCAGGGCGTTCGGCACGGCGTGCCGGCGCCGTACGTCGTCGTCCCGCAACCCCTTCGCACGGGCCGTCGTCAGATAGTCGCCGCCCATCTCGTCGAGCAGCGAGGAACGCATCACCAGCAGCGTCTGCGCGTATCCCACCGCCACCAGCGTCAGCACCGGCAGCACCATGTGATGGGCCACGTCGAGGGCATGGGCGAGGCCGGTCTCGCCGCCGGACTCCATACCGCCGGTCGGGAACAGCCCCGGCACCGGACCGGCCCCCACGGCGAACACGATGATCAGCAGCAGTCCCAGCCAGAACGACGGCACCGACCACAGGGCCAGTGCCACCCCCGTGTGGACCCGGTCCCCGAGCCCGCCGTGCCGCCAGGCCGCGCGGGTGCCCAGCCACAGCCCGAGTGCCGAGTAGACGACCACCGCGACACCCGTGAGCAGCAGCGTCGCCGGGAGCTTCTGCGCGATCAGCTCGCTCACGGGCGCGTGGAACTGGTACGACGTGCCGAGATCACCGGTCAGCGCCCCAGCGCAGTAGTCGGTGAACTGCCGCCACAGGGGAAGGTCGAGCCCGAACTGCCGACGCAGGGTCGCCAGCTGCTCCGCCGTCGTCGGCATCCCGTGGGTCATCGCCTTGACCGGGTCGCCGGGGATGATCCGGAAGAGGAAGAAGCCGGTGACAAGCACGGCGAACAGCGACACCGCCGCACCGCCCAGCCTGCCCGCCACGTACCGCACATAGGAACCCGCGTCTGTGACCCGCACGGCACGGGAGCGCGGCGGCTTGGACGCGCCCGCCGCGGGGGCGGCACTCGTGGCCGTGGTGCCTGCGACGCCGCTCATCGGCTATTCACGGTCGTCCGCGGTGGCTCGCCGCCGCCAGGCGGTGAGCACGGCGACGGCGATGACCACGACGGCGGCCATGGCGATGCCGATGGTGAGCGGCGTCCGGGACGCAGCGGCCCCGGAACCGCCGTGTGCCGCGGCCGCGGCCGGCTTGGCGGACCACCAGCTCCAGTAGCCGTCCTGGCCGTAGATGTTGCCGCCGTTCTCCGGCATGGTCGTGATGGACTTGATCTGGTCGGTGCGATACGCCTCGACGGCGTTCGGATACGCCATGACATTCATGTACCCGATGTCGTACAGCCGGGCCTGCATTTGCCTGACCAGCTCGGCGCGCCTGGCGGGGTCGTACTCCGCGGCCTGCTGCTCGTAGAGCTCGTCGTACGTCTTGTCGCAGATGAAGTTGTCCGTGGCACCCGTGTCCTTCGGCGTGGCGGGCAGCGCGGAGCAGGTGTGGATGGAGAGCACGAAGTCCGGGTCCGGGTTCACCGACCACCCGTCGAACGCCAGATCGTAGTCACCTTTGACCCAGGGGTCGGAGACGTTGTCGAGGCAGTCCACCTTCAGGGTGATGCCGAGTTCGCCCCACCACTCCTGGAGGTATTTGCCGATCGCCTTGTCGTTCGGGTCCGTGGCGTGGCACAGGAGCCGGAAGTCGAGCGCCCTGCCGTCCTCGCCGACGCGCTTGCCGCTGCTGTTCCTGCGGTAGCCGGCCCGGTCGAGCAGCCGTGCCGCCTCGGCGGGGTCGTAGTCGATCCGCCGGCCGGGGGAGGGTTTCCAGAAGTACGAGGTGAAGCGGGGCGGGATGTAGCCCTCACCCTCCACCGCATGGCCCTGGAAGACCTTGTCGACGATGGTCTTGCGGTCGACGGCGTGGAAGAGGGCCTTGCGCACGGCCGGATCGAGCAGCGCGGGATGGCCGCTGCCGAATCTGCCGCCGTCCTGGGACCGCGCCCCGGGGTTGGTCGCCAGGGCGAAGAAGCGCCGGCCGGGAGCGTCATTGACCTTGATGTTCCCGGCGGAGCCCAGCGAGGCTGCCTGAGCAGGCGTCAGCCCGGAGACGAACGACACCTCGCCCTTGCGCAGCGCGGCGACGGCGGCGTCCCCGTCCTTGTAGTACTTGAACACCAGCTCGTCGAACACCGGTACGCCGCGCCAGAAGCCCGGGTTGGGCTTCAGCTTGACGTACTGGTCCACCTTGAAGTCGGTCAGGATGTACGGGCCGTTGCCCACGACCGGGAACTGCTTGTCGTTGTTGAACTTCGAGAAGTCCCCGACCTTCTCCCAGATGTGCTTGGGCACGATCGGGACGTCGAGCGCCGCCATGGTGGCCTGCGGCTTCTTCAGCTCTATGACCAGCGTCTCCGGATCCGGGGCCGTGACCTTCTTGAAGTTGGCGGTGAAGCTGCCGTTCGCGGTGGCCGCGTTCTCGTCCGACAGCATCCTGTTGAACGTCCACGCGGCGTCCATGGCAGTGGCGGGTCTGCCGTCGGACCACACGGAGTTCTTGCGGATCTTGTACGTCCACGTGAGCTTGTCCGGGGATGCCGTCCACTCCGTGGCGAATCCGGGGATCGGGCGAGCGTCCTTGACGTCGTAGTTCGTCAGATACTCGTACATCAGCCGGTGCAGGCTGGTGGAGATGAGCCGCTGAGCCAGGAACGGGCTGAGCGAGTCCACGCTCTGCGAAACGGCGACGGTGAGGACGTACTTTCCGCCGTTTCGCCCATCGTCCCCGCTGCCGTCGGCGGCCTGTACGGGTGGTGGCGCGGCGACCGCGGCGGACGCGGCGACGAGGGCGGAGGCGAGGAGCACACGGACGAACGGCTGTCGGTGTGCGCTGGGTACGGGGGCGTTGGTGACCATGAGACGTTGACCTCGCGATCGTTGCTCGCTCGGAGAAGGCGCGTGGATCTTGTGGACACCCACTGGTGAAGCGAGATCTATCAGCGCGGTCTGGACGTGTCAACGATGCCCGACGGGGCGTCAAACCCCTTGTGGGCTGCGGGAATGCCAACGGGCCCGCACCGAGGGTGATCGGTGCGGGCCCGTTATTGGTCTGAACCCCTGTCGCCTTACTGCTGAGAGGGTGGCGGCGCCTGCGGAGGCTGCTGCGGGTGCTGCTGTGGGTAGCCGTAACCGGGCGGCGGCACGGGGCCGTGGGGGCCGGACTGATCCGGCCGGCCCGGCTGATTCGGGTATCCCGGCTGTCCGGGGTACGCCGTCTGCCCCGGTTGGCCTGGCTGCTGCGACTGCCCTGGAGGGGGGCAGGCCGGACCGGGCACGGACTGCGCCGGGGACGGCGACGACTGTTGCCAGGGCTGCTGCGCACCCGGCTGCGGAGCGTACGGCTGCTGTACGCCGTACGGGGGCTGCGCGCCGTAGGGCGGCTGAGGCTGCTGCGGGGTCGGGGCGTAGGGCTGACCGGGCATCGGCTGGCCCTGCGCGGGCTGACCGGCCATCGGCTGGCCGGGCATGTGCTGACCCGGCATGGGCGGCGCCATGTGCGGCGGCTGCTGGCCCTGGCCGTCCGCGGTCCACAGCCCCTGCACCTGCTGTGCCCGTACGAAGTCCTCCGCGACCATCGCCGACAGGTTGAAGTACGCCTCGCGGGTCTTCGGACGCATCATGTCCAGATCGACCTCGGCGCCCGCCGCGAGATGCTCGTCGAACGGAACGACCACAACACCGCGGCAGCGCGTCTCGAAGTGCTGCACGATGTCCTCGACCTTGATGGTCTTTCCGGTCTCCCGGACCCCCGAGATCACCGTGATCGAGCGCTGGACCAGGTCCGCGTAGCCGTGCGCCGAGAGCCAGTCGAGGGTGGTGCTCGCACTGCTCGCCCCGTCGACGGACGGGGTGGAGATGATGATCAGCTGGTCGGCCAGATCCAGTACCCCGCGCATGGCGCTGTAGAGCAGACCGGTGCCCGAGTCGGTGAGGATGATCGGATACTGCCTGCCCAGCACATCGATCGCGCGCCGGTAGTCCTCGTCGTTGAACGCCGTCGAGACGGCCGGGTCCACGTCATTGGCGACGATCTCCAGCCCGGAGGACGCCTGAGAGGTGAAGCGGCGGATGTCCATGTAGGAGTTGAGATACGGGATCGCCTGGACCAGGTCCCGGATGGTCGCGCCGGTCTCCCGGCGCACCCGGCGGCCGAGCGTGCCCGCGTCCGGGTTGGCGTCGATCGCCAGGATCTTGTCCTGGCGCTCGGAGGCCAGGGTGGAGCCGAGCGCGGTGGTGGTCGTGGTCTTTCCCACGCCACCCTTGAGGCTGATCACCGCGATCCGATAGCAGGAGAGCACCGGCGTGCGGATCAGCTCCAGTTTGCGCTGGCGCTCAGCCTCCTCCCGCTTGCCACCGAGCTTGAAACGGGACGCCGCACCGGGATTCCGGCTCGACTTGGCCTTCTGCTTGGTGTTGCGCAGCAGCCGGTCGGACGAAAGCTCCACGGCCGCGGTGTACCCCAGCGGGGCACCTGGCACGGAACGCTCCCGCTGGTCGTGCGCCACGGGCGTGGGCCACCCGGTGCCCGTCCGGGGATCGACGGGCCCGGCGGGCTGCTGATGTCCCGGCCCCTGCTGCGCGGGAACACCGGGGTACGGATGCTGCGGATTCGTCCCGGGCGCGGCGGACGGCATTGGAGAGCCCGGCTGTGCGGTGTAAGGCGGCTGGGGTACGTGTGCGCCCTGCGGCGACTGTGCCTGAGATGCGTGCGGCGCCTGAGGCGACTGGGGTGCCTGAGCCGGTGGAGCCTGCGGCTGCGGAGCCGCCGAGGGAGCCGGCTGGCCCGGAGCGGCGTGCGGCTGCGCCTGCGGGCCGGGCGGCGGAAAGCCGTATCCGCTCTGCTGAGGGGGGACGCCGGGAGCGACGGGCGCGGCCGCCGGTCCGGGAGCGCCGGGCTGGGGGAAGCCGTATCCGCCGTGCTGCGAGGGGAAGCCCGGGGCGGCGTGCGCCGGGGGAGCGGGATGGCCCTGCTGCGGGAAGCCGTAACCCTGCTGCTGCGCGGGCGGCTGGGAACTGTCGGCGCTCTGAGGCGCGGAGCCGGTGTGCCCGGCGGGCCACGGCGACGCGGCCCCAGGGGCGGCGGGCTGGAACGCGGGCGGCAGGGGCGGCAGCCCGGTCGTCTGCGGGACCGGCGGGGGAGTCCAGGGCTGGGCCGCTGCCGGGGCAGGCGTGGCGTCCTGTGGGGTGCTGCCTTGCGCGGCGGGATCCCGCGGGGCCGGCGCCTGTGGAGCCGCGTCCTGCGGGACGGCGTCCGAAGGGGCGTTCGCGGGCGCGGAGTCGTCGGCGGGCTCGGCTGCCGTGTCGGCGTGCGCGGCTCCGGAGGCGGGCTCCGCCCTCACGTCCTCCGTCGTGGCAGGCGTCCCGTCGGCCGGGGCGGGTTCGGCCTCCTCGCGCTGCACGGTGCTCTGCCCGACGGAAGGCTCGTCCACGGACACGCCCCCGGCCGCGGCGCCGACGGAGTCTTCCGCCGCGGCCACGTCATCACCCGAGTCACCCGGCGTCCGGGCCCCGGCGTCCCCGGCCTCCCTGGGAGCCTGCCTGACCTCGGCGTCGGCCGCGGCGCCGGGAGCGGGGGCGGGCTCTCCCGATTCGGCCGGCTTCGCGGCGTCCCGCTCGGCGATCTCCCGCCTCAGGGCGGCCGGCGAGAACCGCATCGTGGCCCCGCTCTCCAGGTCCCCGCCGCCGAACTGCTGCGCGGCCGGAGCCGCCGCCGGGGGCGGGACGGGCGTGGGGGACGGGGGCTGCGCGGGCGTCCAGCTGGGTTCGAAGCCGCTGCCCTGGGGCAGCCCGGGCACTGCCCCCGGTGCTCCGGACGGCGGCGGCGTCACCTGCTGCCCGTCCGCTCCCGTACCGGCGGCTGCGCCCGTAGCGCCCGGAGCCGCGGGGTCGTTCTGCGTGTACCAGGCGGGAGGGGTGTAGTCGATGGTGAACTCACCCGTCACGTCTGCGGGCTCCGCGTCGGACTGATCGTCGGCGGGTGTGTTCCAGCCCCCGTGGATCTCGTCCCGATCGCCGTTCACTTTGCCTCCTGTGGTCGAGCACCCTTGTGCCGTGGTGGGTGGGGGCGGCCGCAACCGTCGTTCGTTCCGCCGCTCGCTCTCCCCGTACTGACGCCGCGCACCGTCCGCAGGTTCTGACCGCGTCACTCCCACCACCCTAGCCACCGGTGCCGACAGCCGGATCGAGGGGGAGGCTCCGGTTGCGAGCCCGCCCCTCCGCGACGATCAGCGGCGATCCGGTACGACCGTCACCGGAGGTCGAACTCCCCGTCCCGGGCACCGAGTACGAACGCCCGCCACTCCGCCTCGGTGTACCGGAGCACCGTGTCAGGGTCGACCGATGACCGCATCGCCACAGCACCGCCAGGAAGATGGGCGATCTCCACCCGCTCCTCATCCGGGCTGGTACCCGGCGCACCGTGCCACTCGACCCCGGAGATGTCGAGGGCGTACAGCTCATCCTTCTCTTGTGCGCTCCCCATGAGCCGCACTTCCTTTCGGTGAAGCCGAGTCGGACGTGCCCGGGCAGGCCGGCTGTGACTCATCCTCGAGGGGTACATCGCAGTGGGATGTTGCCCGGATCACACCGGGCATTGTATCCAGCGGCGTTGACGGCCACCGGCGCTTCGGGACGCGGGCAACGGCGCTGTGAACGCTGCTCCGTCCGGCCGTACGGCCGTCCCGTGCCAGTGCCCCGGCAGGACCTCAGTCCATCCGGCGAGGCATACCGAGCAGCCCGGTCTCCGCGTCCGTCGCGCCGGTCATCACCCAGTGCCGCTCACGCCCCGAGACCCAGAGCGTCACACCGTCGGGAAGCGTCGGAAGCGCGTCGCTCTCGGGCCGGGACAACCCGAGGATCCGGCCGATCTGCTCGGCTTCCTGCGGCGAGACACGCTGCACCCCCACCAGCGTCGCATCGCGCAGCAGCCGCGGCGCGACCGGACTCAGATAGGGCAGCAGTGTCAGCACCGACTGCCAGGGTGAGGACACCACACGCCCCCGCGGCGGCCGCATGCCGCAGTCCCGGACCACGACCACCGGGCTGCCGACTGTGGCGCCCATCGGCGGCACCCGCCCCACATCGTGAAGCGTGATGCACTCCAGACCCGCCCCCGCCGCTTGCGCCAGCGTGGTCCAGGCCTGGGCGCGTCCGGTCTCCACCGCCACCCGGGCGCCCGTGCCCGCAGCGCGCAGCGCCAGCACCTGTGCGGTCCAGAGCCCGCCGATCAGCAGCACGTCGTACGGTGTCGAGCGGTGAAAGCCCACCATCTGAGGACGGCCCTCCGCGTCGTCGCCGATGACGACGCCGTCGTCCCCGACCGGCAGGGAGAGCGTCCCCAGGGTGTGCGCCGGCACGGTGTGTCCGGCGTGGCGCGGACCGAACAGGCCTCGCAGGCCTCGCGGCGAACCAGTCATCAGACCCATCAGCGGGTACCTCCCAGAGGCATCGTCGCCAGCGCACCGGGCAGTTGTTCGCGGTCCAGCCGTCGCAACCCGACCTTCGCCGACCTGGCGGCCTGCTCCAATGCCCTTCGCACACCCACCAGTTCGGTGTCCGAGCCGCCGGTGATCCGGACATGGCCGCCCACCGTCGTCGCTCCCTTCTGCGCACCCCGCCGCAGGGTGATGCTGAAGGTGGTCGCGTACGCCGGGCTCGAGGTGAGGGTCGACACCAGCATGGGCAGGGGCTGCGCCCCGCGCCCCAACGCGGGCCAGCGGTCCACGGCATAGGTCGTGTGCCAGCGGTCGTCGCAACGCCAGACCCGCGAGGTCTCGGCCGTGCGCCGCTGGGGCGCCGCCCCGGGCCGTCCGGCGAGCGCGGCTGCGCTCGGGCTCGCGCAGGACGCGGTGGCCATCGCGGAGTTGAGCTCCTCCTGGTCCAGGACCGTGGCCCGGAAGCCGGCCCCGGTCAGACGGCTCGCGACATGGTCCGCGACGCGGACGAGACAGCGCTGAGCGCCCTCCATCCCGCCGCCGCGGGCCTCGACCGCCTCGCGGCAGAGCTCCGGATCCAGTTTCACCGCCACCCAGGTGAGCCTCAACGCGGGTGCGCCGGTGCGCTCCTGGAGCGGCGCGTACGAGAGCCGTGCCACCGCCTGCTGCGGCAGATGGTGCGCAGGAGCCGAACGCACCTGCTGCACCAGCTGGACCGACTCCACCGCGATGTCGTCGACCTGGAGCGCCCCGCCCAGGAGCGACAGCGGCAACGCCCGTGCACCAAGCGCGGGACGCAGCCCGGAGCCGCTCGCCTCGACCCGTACGACCGCCGTGAGGAACGAACCGTCGCCGAGCATCCCGACGGTGCGCCGGTCGCGGTCCACATAAGTGAAGGGCCTGATGCGGGGGATCGCCTCGGCGACAGGTGCCAGTGAGATGTCGAGATCGCCTGGCGCAGGCATGGCTGCCCGTCGGCGTGCACGCAGGCCCAGCACCGTGGTGAGCCAGTCCTGTACGGCGTGACCGCGGCGGCGCAGCACCGCGAGGAGCACCAGCAGCGCGGCAATGACCACGGCGGGTACCAGCCAGAGGCCGTCGAGCGCCACGCCCACCACGACCAGCGCGAGCGCCAGTTCGACGAGCACCAGCTGCCAGAGTGTGAACGGACCGACCCGGGTGGTGCGTGACAGGGGCCGCAGGGTGGTCGAGGCAGGCGTTGCCTGGGACCGGCCGTTCGCCGGTGCGCCGCCTGATGGTGTGCCGCCCGACGGCTGGCTGCCCGAGCGTGCGTTGCTGCGTTGCCGTGGGGAATTTTCGGAAGTGCGTCCGGAAGTCCGCCCTCCGCGCGAGCGTGTCGCCGTACCCATCGCCGCGTTGTCCCCCTCGTGTCCGTATGCGCCGTATTACCACGGGCGTTGACCGGTCGATCACCCTACCGGAGCAGTGAGCACTAGGCGCCACCCGGCATAGTAGGGGGCGGCACGGCGGTCGGCCCCATGACCTGGGTCAGGGAGAACCGGCCGCCCAGCGGGGAGAGGGCAGCGGACAGATGGCATCACGTCGGGACGAACTCAACGCATACACCTTCGCGAAGCGGAGACTGATCGCGCAGTTCGTGCAGCCGAACACAACCGGCTCGGAAGAGGGGGCACCCCGGCCGCTTCGCGCGGTGGTTCCGGGAGCCATCGTCGCCGTCGTGGTCCTCGCTGTCTTCGGCGCGTGGGGCATGTTCAAGCCCGTGGCACCACGGGACTGGGACCGGCCCGGTGAGAACGTCATCATCGCCAGCAAGTCGACCACCCGCTATGTCGTGCTGAAGACCGGCAACAAGACGCAGCTCCACCCGGTGCTCAACATGTCGTCGGCGAAACTGCTCCTCAACGCCGACAAGGGCAAGGTCCTCAACGTCGACGAGTCGGTGCTCGACAACGGCAAGATCCCGCACGGTGCCACCCTCGGCATCCCCTACGCCCCCGACCGGCTCCCCGACGAGAAGGACGCCGGGGTCGCCAAGCGCTGGGCCGTCTGCGAACGTCCTGGCGCGGGAGGCAGGGCAATCCAGAAGGCCACCTTCGTCCTCGCCGAGCGTGAGGAGAAGAAGACCGAGGGAGCGAACCGGCTGCGTGGCGGTGAGCTGATGTACGTGGAGGCGGAGGGGATCCGCTACGTGGTCGATGACGAAGGCACCGCGTATCCCGTCGAGAAGGACGAGTTGCTGCTGCGCCAGATCGTGGGCCGTGGCCAGGTGGCCCAGCGCGTGTCCCGCGCGTGGCTGGACACCCTTCACAAGGGCGACACGATCTCGTTCCCCAAGATCCCCAACCCGGGCAGGGCCGCAGGCGTGCCCGGAAAGCTGCCGGATGACGTGAACAAGGTGGGCATGGTCCTCACGGCCACCGACGGCACCAGGAACCAGCACTACGTCGTCCTGCCCGGCCGGGTCGCCCCCGTCACCGACTTCACCGCGAAGCTGCTGCTCAACAGCCTGGATCTGGTCGACCTGGACCAGGACGGGCGAGCGCAGGCAGTCAGCGCCGCCACCTTCGAGCCGGGCGAGCCGTTCGGCCAGGACAAGGACTGGCCGGAGCGCGCCCCCGTGACGGTCAACTCTGCGAGCACCGACGAGGGAAGCCGCAACACCGTGTGCAACGTCCTGCGCGAGGTGGACGACGACGGCTCCACCACCCTCAGCACCTGGGCCGGCACCGACTTCCCCGCGACCCTGCCCACCGGGTCGAGCAGCGGCTATGTCACTCCGGGGTCCGGGCAGTTGTTCCGCCAGTTCAAGGGGTCCAGGACCGATACGGGCTTCCTCTTCCTGGTCACCGACACCGGACTGCGCTACGCCATGCAGTCCAACGGCGACAGCGCGACGGACGAATCCGGCATCGGCTCCTCCGGTTCGAAGAAGGAGAAGCAGGCCCGGATGCAGGAGGCCCAGCAGGCCCAGAACAGGCTCGGGTACAAGGGCGTCGACCCCGTACCGGTGCCCGCGGTCTGGTCGACCCTCCTGCCCACGGGCCCCCGTCTGTCCACCAGCGCGGCGACCCAGCCGCAGGGCTCGTGAGGACCGGGCCTGACATGACCTCCATGCACCGCCGCATACCGGCTGCCGCAGCGGCCCTCACACTCGTCTTCCTCAGTGTGCCGGCCGCCCCCGCGGTGGCGGATTCCACAGAGTGCACCTTCCCCAGCAAGAAGTACGAGGGCCGCCCCTGGGCGCTGCAACGCGTGCTGCTGGACGAGTTGTGGAAGCAGTCCACTGGCAAGAAGGTCCGGGTTGCCGTCATCGACACGGGCGTGGACATCAAGAATCCGCAGCTCACCCGTGCCGTGGACGTCAAGAGCGGCAAGAACTTCCTGCCCAAGAAGGACAAGAAGGGCCAGAAGATCGAGCGCGGCAACGAGAGCGGTACCTCGGACACCGTCGGCCACGGCACCAAGATCGCGGGCATCATCGCCGCTCGGTCCGCCGAGGGCACCGGATTCGTGGGCCTCGCACCCGATGCCACGATCATCCCGATCAAGCAGAACGACGCCGAGGGCCACGGCACGGCCGAGACCCTGGTCGATGCCATCAACCACGCGGTGGCCGAGAAGGCCGATGTCATCAACATCTCTCAGGACACGGCCAATGCCGTAAGCCCCACTCCCCGGTTGCAGGCGGCCGTCGACAACGCCCTCTCCAAGGAGATCGTCGTCGTAGCCTCCGCGGGCAACGACGGCCTGGGCGGCAACGTCAAGAAGACCTTCCCGGCCTCGTACCCAGGCGTCCTGGCCGTTGCCGCGTCCGACCGCAACAACGAACGCGCGGCGTTCTCCCAGTCCGGCGACTTCGTCGGCATCGCGGCTCCAGGCGTGGACATGATCTCCACCGTCCCCGGTGGCGGTCACTGCGCCGACAACGGCACCAGCTTCTCCGCCCCCTATGTGGCGGCTGTCGCAGCACTCATCAAGAGCAAGCACGGCAACTGGACCCAGGAACAGATCGTCGCCCAGATCCAGCAGACCGCGGAACGCTCCATCGCGGGCCAAGACCGGCTCGTGGGCTGGGGAGTCGTCGACCCGGTGCGGGCTCTGACCGAAGACGACAAACCCATCGAGAAGCCCGTCGCCCATGAGGGCGTGACCCGCGCAGAAGCCCCCACCCCGGCCACGTTCCACCTCGGCGAAACCGCCGAGGAACGCAACGCCCGCCTCGCGACCTACGCCGTGATCGGCGGCGCGGTCCTGGTCGCCGCGATCGTCGGCGGCGCGGTGACGGTACGCGACGCACGACGGCGGGCGCGGAACCCCTGAGCGAGGAGCGAAAGTTGAGTACGCGTACGGATACGGTCGCGGGTGGGAACCGCATAGGTTCCATAGATCGTCGACCAGTTGTGCCACCGGGTGTCAGGCCTGAAGTCGGGTGACCGTTAAGACACTTGGGACTGTCAGACTCTGTGGCTACAGTGTCTGTAGAGCACAAGTGAATGACCGGTCACCACAATCCACGATCGCAACGTTGTGAATTTTCTGTGATGACTGTAAACGGGGAGGATCAGTCGTAATGCTGCCAGCGGAGGACGGCGGCTGGAGTGGCAGCTCCAGTGGCACGGGCGACCTTGTACGCGGTGTCGGCGCATTGAGGACATTCCAGAAGCGTGTGAACGAACTTCTCAGCGATCTCGAGGGCGGCGCCGGCGGCAGCAAGTCGGTCGCCCAGCAGCAGATCTCGCGCGCGTCCTTCAGTGGCGCCAACATGAACTTCGCGGAGGCGGACGGTCTTTTCGGCCAGTACAACCGGGTCCACACCACGCTCGTCAATCTCTCGAAGTCGCTCGGTGACCAGATCGAGCTGCTGAGTATTGCGGTGCATGCGACGGATGTCGGCTTCGACAACGTCGAAGAGGACATGCGGTACCGCTTCCACCAGATCCAGACGCGTCTGGAAGAAGAGCGCCAGGCGCGGGAGAAGGCGCACGGCGCAAAGCCCGCGGGCGAGACGCACGACAACAAGCACGGCCAGAAGGATCTGGGGTGATCTCGGATGACTGACAGCAAAAAGCCGGAGTTGACCCCGCAACAGCAGTCGGCTGCGGCGGCCAAGCAGCAAACCACTGACTCGGCGCAGATCGAGACGGCGTATTCCGCCACCGACTTCTTTGTGCGCGGCCCGGGGGCACTGGGCATGCTCGGCTTCGGCTCGGGCGTCAGTCTGGGCAAGACGAGCTTTGAGGGCGTCCGACTCAACGACATGCTCGATCTTCTCGACAACTCCAATCCGTCGGACCTGGAGAACGCGGGCACCGCCCTCGTCGGCGCGAAGACCGCGCTCAACAAGGCGGCCGAGGAGCTCGCCCAGTACATCCAGGACACGGAGTGGAAGGGCGAATCGGGCACTGAGTTCACTCGGTACGGCAAAGAGCTCGTCTCGTACACGTTCGGCCTTGGCACCTTCGCCAACGCCGTCGGCGAACAGATGAAGGTCGCCAGCGAGGGCCTCACCTCCGTACGCAACTCGAAGCCCCCGCGCGACGGCCGGTTGGTCCAGAAGCAGGTGGAGGACTTCGCACTGCCGGAGCGCCGGGACGACAACCCCGAGTACGCCCAGGCGGTGAAGGCGGAGGGTCACCGCCAAGAGGCGATCAACCAGATGAACCGGCTGGCTTCGTTCTACACGGTGTCGGAGCACTACCTGGCTGGGCAGGAGCCGCCGAGGTTTCCGAAGGCGCTGGAAGCGGATGTGCCGAGGCCGACATCGCGACTCGAGGACCCCTCTGAGGGCGAGTCGGGCTCTGGTGTGGTGACCCCCCAAGCTGGGGAAGCAACTGTTTCGCAGCCGAGGCACCACGTCGATTCGGGTGATGCGAGCGACACGTCCCGTGTGGAAGCACTTCCCTCGGCCCCTCCCGTTCCGGGCCGTGACACGGCAGTGGAGATCGACAGTGTCAAGGCGCCGCCTGCGCCTCCCACAGCGCCCACACCTGTACCGACAGCCCCGCTGGCCCCTGGTCCCTCCGGCCCCACGCCCCCCTCGGTTCCGCCAGTGACGGTTCTTTCGAACCCCGTGCGCAAAGAATCGCCATGGTCACCGGGTGCCAAGGGCGTTCCCAGGACCACCAGCGGCCCAACGATGACTGGACGCGCCACCGGAGCGGGGCGCTCTTCAGGCGACCACGCTGCGACCGGCAGACAGGGCCCGGTAGGTCGGCCGTCGGGCCCCACGACGGGGAGAGTTGGAAGCCCGACCACTCAGGGACCTGCGGTTGGTCGGCCGGGCGGGCCAGGGCAGTCGGCTGCCGGACGCATGCCTCCGAATGCGACGAGTGGTCCGCGTGCAGGACGTGCGGACGGCATCGTCGGAGGTACTCCACAGCGTCCCACGACAGGCTCCGCTGGTTCGCGCATCCCGCGCGGAACCGTGATCGGTGCCGAGGGGCGCGCTCCGGGACGCGCGTCTGCGGCGAGTCCCAGTCGATCAGGAGTCGTCGGCGCGAACACGGGGAGCACCTCTCAACGTTCTGTTGGGAAGGGCACGCCGAGCGTCAACGGGGTGGTCGGTAACCCTCGCAGCGGATCTCAGGCTGCGACGCGGCCCACTTCCGGGGGCAGCGGTGGCCAGCGGAAATCCCGCAAGCAAAAGCAGGAGCGTGACGGTTCCACGCGTCCCGACTACCTGACAGAGGACGAGCAGACGTGGACGGCGCAACGGCGTGGTGCTGTACCGCCAGTGATCGACTAGGCAGACGGAAGGTCGGAAGTCGGAATGACAGCGGGAACAAGCCAGTTGTGGAGGCGGACCGCTCGGTGGGGTCTCGCATACGCGCTGGCCTGGACGCTTGCCGTGCCCATCGGAGTCGCAGTTGCTCCAGAGGCTGTCGCGGCGGACGTACGGTCCAAGCAGTGGTACCTGGACGCCATGCACGCCGAGGAGATCTGGAAGAAGACCACCGGCGAGGGCATCAAGGTGGCGGTGATCGACTCCGGTGTCAATCCGTCTACACAGTCACTCAAGGGGCAAATCCTCAAGGGATTTGACGCCTCGGGAATGGCGGGGGACGAGACTGACGACTATGAGGGACATGGGACAACCATGGCGGAACTGATTGCGGGGACTGGAAAGGGAGGCGGTCTGCGCGGTCTAGCACCCGGCGTTAAGATCATCCCAATGCGTATCTCTGATACGGAGCGTCAGAACAAAGGCCCGGTGAATGCATCCGACGCCCCGGATGCCATCCGTGCTGCGGCGGACAGCGATGCGCAGATTATTAGCATGTCGTTCGGTAGTGAGTTCTCCAGTCCGAAGGAGCGGCAAGCAGTCAAGTATGCTCAAAGCAAAGGAAAACTGTTCTTTGCTGCCGCTGGCAACTCGGGCCACAAGGATAATAAGCCAAACTATCCCGCAAACTATGATGAGGTCGTAGCTGTTTCCTCGACCGACAGCTCAGGGACAGTTAGCGATCACTCCCAGCACGGCGACAACGTGGATATCGCCGCCCCCGGCAGTGACATCCCATCCTGGTGCGACACCAGCTTCACCCGCTATTGCGATAGTGGAGGTACCAGCGCCGCTACCGCCCTCGCCTCCGCCTCTGCCGCGCTGATCTGGTCCCTTCACCCCGACTGGACAGCCAACCAAGTGCTCCGCGTCATGTTCGAGAGCGCAGCCCGAGACGATAACTGGAAGCCCGGCACGGTCAGCACCTACCTGGGCCATGGAATCGTCCGTCCCAATGCCCACATCAGTCGTGGCATCGGCAAGCCCGGCGCAGCCGATATCAGTCCTCTGACCAACAAGACGACAAACGGTAGCGGCCCGTCCGGTTCACCTGCCCCATCCGCATCAGCGGCGCCGCAAGCTCCCAAGCCCGGCTCCGACGCAGTCGCGGCAGGCTCAAGCGGTAAGACCGAGGACGACGGTCAACTGCTCATGGTGCTCGGCGGAGCCGCAGCCGTCGTGGTCCTCGCCGGTGTCGTGTTCGCCGTGCTCCGCCGGCGACGGAGCGCCTGACGGCCCTCACGCTCTACCAGCACCCCGCCAAGCCACATCAGAAGACCATCACTGCGTGCGCGCGTGCAGCACAGGCACGAGCGTGACCGAGTGAGAACTGAAGAAACGGAGAGGGAAGATGTCAGGAATCCAGAAGGTCGGCGATCAGAGTCTCAAGGGTTTCCAAGACGAAATCAGCATGCAGTTCGAGGGCATCAAGGGGCAGCTGAAGAACCTCCAGGGAGTCATCGACAGCCTCGAAGGCCACTGGAAGGGCATCGGTGCAGGTGCCTTCAACAAGAAGCAGGACGAGATCAACCAGGCCATGGTGCGCATCGCGAAGCTGCTCCTGAACTTCCAGGAAGCGATTCAGCTCACGCGTACGACCGCCACCGCCACTGACCACGACATCGAGCAGGCACTTACGGGTGTGGATGTCACCGCCGGATTCAGCGGGGATGCGGGCGCGACCGCAAGGGCGACCAATCTCAACCCTTCCAACATCGCCTCCCTCTGAACACCGTCGAAGTTCAGTAGTTCCCCAGCATCCATACAGCAACGCTCCTTGGAGGACCTGTGTCACAGCACCCCAACGACCGCATGGTCGTCACGTACCACTCCCTGGATCAGGCAGCCGCAGCCATTGACAAGCAGGCGGGTGACCTGAACACGGCTCTGGAGGCCCTCCAGACGAAGCTCAAGGGCATCTCCGACGACTTCGAGGGTGAGGCCAAGACCGCGGCGGACGGTGCTCACAAGAAGTGGGACACCGAGGCCAAGAGCATTCACGAGTCCCTGAAGGGAATCGCCAGGGCGGTTCGCGACGCGGCTCCGGCGTACCAGGCCGGCGACCACAAGGCGCGCAGCTACTACGACTTCTAGAAGCTGAGCGATACGACGCCATAAGGGTGGGCACGCGCGGGAGGTGCCCACCCTTTGGCGTGTGGTCAGGGCAACGGAGATCGCGGCTACTGAGCCCGGGCCGCTGCGCGCACGCCGGCGGGAGTGCACAAGAGGCACGGCCCTTCTGAGAAGGGCCGTGCCTCTTGCTGTGGCCGGACTGCTCTCAGCCGGCACCGCTCGGTGCGGAGTGGACGTCCGAGACCCCGCCAGGGGCGGTCACCCGTCCCCGTGCAGCTCCGGCATCAGCCCCGTCTGGACGAGAGGGTTCCCCCGCTGCCGTGACACGAAAATGCCCCGGCCCGCAGGCATCGGGCGCATGCGGACGCCGCCGAGGACGTCGCCTTCCTGCGGGTCGCCGGAGAGCAGCACACCTTGGGCGCCGAGTTCCATCATGCGCTGCATGAAGGATTCGTAGGTCGCCCGGCTCGCACCGGCCGCGCTGCGGGCGATGATGAAACGGACGCCCACGTCACGGGAGAAGGGAAGCAGTTCCGTCAGCTTGGACAGCGGGTTGCCGCTTGACGTGGACACCAGGTCGTAGTCGTCGACCACGACGTACACCGTGGGTCCGCTCCACCAGCTGCGGTCGCGCAGCTGCTGAGACGTGACGTCGGCGGACGGCGTACGGCGCTGCATGAGCTCGTGGAGCGCGTCCACGTGGTGGTCCATGTTGTTGGACATCGGGACGTACTCGGCCAGGTGCGAGGCGGGAGTGACGTCCATCAGGGCGCGACGGTTGTCGATGACGAAGAACTTGCAGTCGTTCGCGTCGTAGCGCTCCGTCAGCTGCTTGATGAGTAGCCGCAGAAGGTTCGACTTGCCGGACTCACTGTCGCCGAACACCAGGAAGAACGGGTCGCGCTCGAAGTTGACGAACACCGGTTCCAGGTTGTTCTCGTCGATGGCGAAGGCGATGCCCCTGTTCGGTTCCGCGTACCCCGTGGGGAGGTTGCCGGCCGGAAGCTCGCGCGGGAGCAGCCGTACCTGTGGTGCGCCCGGAGCCGTCCAGTGGCGGGCGACCTCCTGGGCCATCGCGGCGGTCGCCTCCGACAGGTCGCTGTCGGAGTTGATGCCGTCGATCCGCGGCACCGCGGCCATGAAGTGCAGCTTCTCCTGAGTGAGACCGCGGCCGGGCACACCGGTCGGGACATTCACGGCGGCCTTGCGGTCGAGCTCCGAGTCCATGGTGTCGCCGAGCCGCAGCTCCAGGCGGTTCATCAGATGGTCCTTGAGGTTGGCCCGGACCTCCATCGAACGCGACGCGGTGAGGACCACATGGATGCCGAAGCCGAGCCCGCGGGCCGCGATGTCGACCACGGCCGGCTCCAGGCCCTCGTAGTCGGTGCGGAAGTTGCCCCAGCCGTCGATGATCAGGAACACATCACCCCACGGCTGGTCCGTCACGGAGATGTCGCCGCGGGCGCGCAGGCGCCGGTACGTACCGATGGAGTCGATTCCGGCACTGCGGAAGTACTCCTCGCGCCGCGTCATGATCCCGTACACCTCGGCGACCGTGCGCCGCACCTTCTCGGGGTCCAGACGCGAGGCGACCCCGCCGACGTGCGGCAGCCCGGCGACCGACGACAGACCGCCACCACCGAAGTCGAGGCCGTAGAACTGCACCTCGTGCGGGGTGTGGGTGAGCGCGAAGCCGGTGATGAGGGACCGCAGCAGCGTCGACTTCCCGGACTGCGGGCCACCGACGATCTGCATATGGCCCGCTGCTCCGGAGAAGTCCCGGTAGAGGGTGTCACGGCGCTGCTCGTACGGCTTGTCGACCACGCCCAGCGGTACGACGAGCTGTCCCGCGCCGTCGAAGCCGGGCTGTGTCAGCCCGCGGCCCTGTACGGCTGTGAGCCCTGGCAGCAGTTCGTCCAGCGTCGGCGGGTTGTCCAGCGGGGGCAGCCACACCTGGTGGGCCTCCACGCCGCGGCCCTCGAGCCTCCGCACGATCACATCGAGCACCGAGTCGGCGAGAGCGTCGTCCTCCGCTGTCCGCGCCTCCGGTACGGAAGCGCGGACGGACGGCGCGAGGTAGCGGACCGGCACCGGCAGGGCCGTGAACTGCACGGGCTGGCGGTCCACGGGCAGCGGACCACCGGGTACCGCGGCCTGGCTGCCGTTCGCGTGGTACACCCCGGAGACGTACGCGGCCTTGAACCGCACCATCTCGTCCGTGCCGAACTTCAGATAGCCGGAGCCGGGCACGTTGGGCAGATGGTAGGCGTCGGGAACGCCGATCGCGGCGCGCGACTCCGCCGCGGAGAACGTACGCAGACCGACCCGGTACGACAGATACGTCTCCAGGCCGCGCAGCCGGCCCTCCTCAAGGCGCTGTGAGGCCAGCAGCAGATGCACGCCGAGCGACCGTCCGATACGGCCGATCTGGACGAACATCTCGATGAAGTCGGGTTTGGCGGTGAGAAGTTCACTGAACTCGTCGATGACGAGCACAAGCGACGGAATGGGACGCAGCGGCGCGCCGGCCGCGCGTGCCTTCTCGTAGTCGTGGATGTTGGCGTAGTTGCCCGCGTCGCGCAGCAGTTCCTGCCTGCGGTTCAGCTCACCACGGATCGAGTCGCCCATGCGGTCGACCAGCGTCAGATCGTCCGCCAGGTTGGTGATCACCGCGGCGACATGCGGCATCTGGGACATGCCCGCGAAGGTGGCGCCACCCTTGAAGTCCGCGAGGACGAAGTTGAGCGTCTCCGACGAATGTGTCACGGCGAGACCGAGCACGAGCGTACGGAGCAGCTCGGACTTGCCCGAACCGGTCGCGCCCACGCACAGGCCGTGCGGGCCCATGCCCTCCTGCGCCGCCTCCTTGAGGTCCAGCATGACCGGAGTGCCGTCCTCGCCCACGCCGATCGGCACCCGCAGCCGCTCCGCCTGCGCGCGAGGCCGCCAGGTGCGGCTCACGTCGACGGAGGCGGCGTCGCCGAGATTCAGCAGATCGGTGAAGTCGAGGTTCGCGAGCAGCGGTTCGTCGTCGTCACCGCCGCTGGCCATCCGCAGCGGGGCGAGCTGCCGGGCGAGCGCCTCGGCGGCCGGGAGGCCGAGCGAGTCCGGCGCACCGTCGTAGACCACGCCGTGTCCCGACTCCAGGCGCAGGGAGTCCGGGTGCACGACGATGGAGAGTCCGCCGCGCGGGGCTGCCAGGTCGCCGGGCACGACCTCGATGAGTGTCACCCCCTGAAGGCCTTCGGCTGCTGCCAGAGCCGACATCGGGGGCACGGACCGGCCGTCGAGCACGACGACGATGTGCGGCTGGTCGAGCAGCGGCTGGCCGCCACCCTGGAACCGGGGGCGGCCTTCCAGCCGGGAAGCGAGCAGGTCCTGTAGTTCCCCTGCGTCCGTGGCGATGAGGCGCCGGCTGCCCGCGCCGTCGCCGGCACCCGGTGCCTGGACGTGCGGCAGCCACTTCGCCCACTCCCAGTGCGGGGCCGACTCGGTGCCTGCGGCGATCGCGATGACCAGGTCCTCGGGGGAGTGCAGGGCGGCAAGCGAGCCGACCATCGCGCGCACGGCGGAGCGCACGGACTCCGGCTCTCCGCTCACGGACAGGTGGTAGAAGGCCCGCAGGGACACCGCCATCGGCAGTCCGTCGAGTACACCGTGGGTGCTGAGGAACTTCTGCACCGCACCTGCCGTGAGCGGCTCCAGCTCCTCGACGGGGCCCGTGTCGGGCGCCACGAGCGGTGTGGCCAGCTGCTGGCTGCCCAGACCGATGCGCACCTGGGCGAAGTCGTCGTCACCGATTCGGCGCTCCCACACCCGGCTGCCCTCGGCGACCAGGGCCCACAACTGCTCGGGGGACGGATACAGATAGAACTGCGCATCGCGCTGCAAGCGTGCCGTCTTCAGCACGGAACGCCTGGTCTGCGTCAGGTACTTGAGGTAGTCCCGGCGCATGTCGGCGAGTTCGCCCTGGGTACCGCGCCGGTATCGCACCAGCATGGCGATGGCCATGGCGACCGTCGACGCGATCATCACCATACCCATGATCCGCATGATGGGGCTCGGCGTCATGAAGAAGAAGACGACCGAACCGCCCATGCCGAGCATCGGCAGCAGCTGCATCATGGCGCCCTCCTGCTGACCCCTCGGCAGCTCGGGCGGTGATTGCAGTTGCACCTGCTCGCCGGGCACTTCGGGTGGCAGGCCCCGTGGTGGGCGTTTGACGACGATTTGACTCACAGCTCACCAATTCCCTTGCCGGATGGCGGAGTTCCTATCAGCGCCCCCGTGGCGACGGAATCCATCCGCGGGGAGGGATCCTACTTGTGCGGGGGTGACGGGGTGGGGGGTAGGGTTGCGCAACGTGTTTGCGCACGCATGAAATACCGCTCAAATACCGTTCAGATAACGCGGAAACCGAGTCAACCGAGTCATTCGGAACGCATAACCGACCGAGGTCCATGCGATTCACGAGGGGGAAGCAGCAAGTGAGTATGACGGCCCCAGCGGCGGCTACCGGAAGCGGTCACCAGGGTCCCGCTCCTTCATCAGGTTCCTCGGGCCCTTCCGGTCCCTCCGCTTCATCCGGTGGCGGCACCGGCTTCTGCCGGGTCACGGTCGTCGCACCGGACGGTCGCGTCGATGTCGCGCTGCCCGAGGACATCGCCATCGCCGACCTCTACCCGGAGATCCTCCGGCTGTCCGGGCAGAGCCCCGCGGCGGGCGCACCGGTCGGCTACCACCTCGTCCGCCGCGACGGCAGTGTGCTCGACAGCGCGCGTTCCCTCATGGCCCAGCGCATCCTCGACGGCGAACTGCTGTCGATGCGGCCGTTCGCCGAGTCGCTGCCGCCGGCGGTGTTCGACGACGTCTCGGAGGCCGTCGCCTCGGCGGTCGCCCGCGACCGCACGCTGTGGACCGACGGCCTGATGCGCGGGGCCGGGCTCTTCGGCGGCTCGGTGCTGCTGGTGCTGCTCGGGTTCGTCCTGTGGACGGCGGACCCGCGCCACGACATGCACGGCCTGCCGGGCATCCTGGCGGCCATCGCGGGCGTCCTGCTGCTCGCGCTCGCCTGCGTACGGGCACGGGTGTACGACGACCGCGGCTCGGCCGTGGCCCTGGGCCTCGGCGCGATGGCGAATGCCGCGGTGGCCGGTGCGGGACTCCTGCCGGTGGCCGCGGGCCAGGGCATCGGACGCCTGCAGTTCCTGCTGGCCTGCGCCGCCGTGCTGGTCGTCGCGGTGATCCTGATGATGGTCGCCCCCGGCGGTGACGGCCCGTTCGTCGCGTTCGCCTTCGCCGCAGCCATCGGTGTGCTCGTCACGTTCGCGGCGATCCTGACCGGGATGGAGCCGTCCGAGACCGCCGCGGTGTGCTCGCCGCTCGCCGTCGGAGCACTGGCCTTCCTGCCCGGCCTCTCCACACGCTTCGCCAGGCTTCCTGTCGGATTCGAGCCGCCGCGCAGTGCGGCCGGAGGCTACGGGGCGGAGCCCGCCCCGCAGGGCCCGGTCGACGCGGAGCGGATCGCCGCCCAGGCGCGCCGCGGCCATGAGCTGCTCGTGGGGCTGGTCGGCGGCTGCGCGCTGCTGGCCGTCGGGTCGGCCGCGGTGCTCGGGTTCTCCGACAACCTGTGGGGCCAGTTGCTGGCTCTTGCCACCGGTATCGCCATGCTGATGCGCGCCCACCTCTTCCGCTACACCGCCCAGGTCGGCTGCGCCCTCGCGGCGGGCCTCGGCGCTCTGGCCCTACTCGGCATCGGGCTGTGCCTGAATCCGCCCGGCGAACTGATCCACGCCGCTCTGAAGGGGGACGGCGCCGGACTGGACATCCGTACGATCTGGCTGTCCGCCGCGGTCGCCGCCGTAGCCGCGCTGATCACCGCCATCGGGCTGATCGTCCCGAGCAAGGGTGTCACCCCGTTCTGGGGGCGCTTCCTGGAGATCGCGGAGACGTTCGTCCTGCTGACGCTGGTGCCCCTGTGCCTCGCGGTGTTCGACGTCTATCACTCGATCCGGGCGCTGACCTCCTGAGGGACCCGGGCGGACGTCGACGGACCAGCGGGAGGCCTTTCCGCTGACCGGGTGCCCCGAGCTGGTACCCTGTGTGACGGCCGTTTGTGTACGCGCCCTCAGCCTCGGTTTCACGCAGCTGGGAGCAGCGCCCATCGTGCCTTCGCCTCCGAGTCACGGAAGCTCCCCTGAGAACAAGACCAGGGGCACTCGCAGGCGCGCGAACACCAAAAGAGGAGTACCGAGTGTCTCTCGACGCCGCTACCAAGAAGCAGATCATGGCCGAGTTCGGCACCAAGGAGGGCGACACCGGCTCCCCCGAGGTCCAGGTCGCGATGCTGTCCCGCCGTATCTCGGACCTGACCGAGCACCTCAAGACCCACAAGCACGACCACCACTCCCGCCGTGGTCTGCTGATCCTGGTCGGCCAGCGCCGCCGCCTGCTGCAGTACCTGGCCAAGAAGGACATCCAGCGCTTCCGTGCGCTGGTCGACCGCCTCGGCATCCGCCGCGGTGCGGCCGGCGGCGCGAAGTAAGACGCCGTGAAGGGAGCGGTTCCCACATTCAGGGGGCCGCTCCTTTTGCTGTACATGCGGTCCTGCGGTTCACCTCAGTAACCTGGTGACAGCGCAGTACCGAAAAGCGGCACACAGCCGCACGCACCACGCACCACAGACAACGCAATACCGAACGAGGAGGAGTGCCCCTCCGCCGCCGGTCCTCGGTAGTGGCCCCCGGAACCATTGCCCGGGTGCTTCGATCGAAGACCGGCCCGCATACAAGGCGCGCTTCTCCGACCACCGTCCCCATGCCGCACGGGCAGGGGGACGCAGACGAGGAGATATCGCTAGTGGAGAACGAGACCCACTACGCCGAAGCCGTGATCGACAACGGTTCCTTCGGCACCCGCACCATCCGCTTCGAGACGGGCCGCCTGGCCAAGCAGGCCGCCGGTTCCGCCGTGGCGTACCTGGACGACGACACCATGGTGCTGTCGGCCACCACCGCGTCCAAGAACCCCAAGGACCAGCTCGACTTCTTCCCCCTGACGGTCGACGTCGAGGAGCGGATGTACGCCGCGGGCAAGATCCCCGGTTCGTTCTTCCGCCGGGAAGGCCGCCCGTCCGAGGACGCGGTCCTGACCTGCCGCCTGATCGACCGGCCGCTGCGCCCCTCCTTCAAGAAGGGCCTGCGCAACGAGATCCAGATCGTCGAGACGATCATGGCGCTCAACCCCGACCACCTGTACGACGTGGTCGCGATCAACGCCGCCTCCTGCTCCACGCAGCTGGCCGGCCTGCCCTTCTCCGGCCCGATCGGCGGCACCCGTGTCGCGCTGATCAACGGCCAGTGGGTGGCGTTCCCGACCCACACCGAGCTCGAGGACGCCGTCTTCGACATGGTGGTCGCGGGCCGCGTCCTGGAGGACGGCGACGTCGCGATCATGATGGTCGAGGCCGAGGCCACCACGAAGACCATCGAGCTGGTCAAGGGCGGTGCCGAGGCGCCGACCGAGGAGGTCGTCGCCGCCGGTCTCGAGGCCGCGAAGCCCTTCATCAAGGTGCTCTGCAAGGCCCAGTCGGACCTCGCCGCGAAGGCTGCCAAGCCGACCGGTGAGTTCCCCGTCTTCCTCGAGTACCAGGACGACGTCCTCGAGGCCCTCTCGGCCGCCGTCAAGGGTGAGCTCAGCCAGGCGCTGACCATCCCCGGCAAGCAGGAGCGCGAGGCCGAGCTGGACCGCGTCAAGGGTCTGGCCGCCGAGAAGCTGCTCCCGCAGTTCGAGGGCCGTGAGAAGGAGATCTCCGCCGCGTACCGCTCGCTCACCAAGAGCCTGGTCCGCGAGCGTGTGATCAAGGAGAAGAAGCGCATCGACGGCCGTGGCGTCACGGACATCCGTACGCTCGCCGCCGAGGTCGAGGCCATCCCGCGCGTGCACGGCTCGGCCCTGTTCGAGCGTGGCGAGACCCAGATCCTGGGCGTCACCACCCTCAACATGCTGCGCATGGAGCAGCAGCTGGACACCCTTTCCCCGGTGACCCGCAAGCGCTACATGCACAACTACAACTTCCCGCCGTACTCCGTCGGTGAGACCGGCCGTGTCGGTTCGCCGAAGCGCCGCGAGATCGGCCACGGCGCCCTGGCAGAGCGCGCCATCGTGCCGGTGCTGCCGACGCGCGAGGACTTCCCGTACGCGATCCGCCAGGTGTCCGAGGCCCTCGGCTCCAACGGCTCGACGTCCATGGGCTCCGTCTGCGCCTCCACCATGTCGCTGCTGAACGCCGGTGTGCCCCTGCGGGCCCCCGTCGCCGGTATCGCCATGGGACTGATCTCCCAGGAGATCGACGGCCAGACCCACTACGTCACCCTCACCGACATCCTCGGTGCGGAGGACGCCTTCGGTGACATGGACTTCAAGGTCGCCGGTACGAAGGAGTTCGTCACCGCCCTCCAGCTCGACACCAAGCTGGACGGCATCCCGGCCTCCGTCCTGGCCGCGGCCCTCAAGCAGGCCCGCGACGCCCGCCTCCACATCCTCGACGTGATGATGGAAGCGATCGACACCCCGGACGAGATGTCCCCGAACGCCCCGCGGATCATCACCGTCAAGATCCCCGTGGACAAGATCGGCGAGGTCATCGGCCCCAAGGGCAAGATGATCAACCAGATCCAGGAGGACACCGGCGCCGAGATCACGATCGAGGACGACGGCACCATCTACATCGGTGCCGCCGACGGCCCGGCGGCCGAGGCCGCCCGTGCCACGATCAACGGCATCGCCAACCCGACCATGCCGGAGGTCGGTGAGCGCTACCTGGGCACCGTCGTGAAGACCACCACCTTCGGTGCGTTCGTCTCCCTGCTCCCGGGCAAGGACGGCCTGCTGCACATCTCGCAGATCCGCAAGCTCGCCGGTGGCAAGCGCGTGGAGAACGTCGAAGACGTGGTCGCGGTCGGCCAGAAGATCCAGGTCGAGATCGCCGAGATCGACCAGCGCGGCAAGCTCTCCCTGATCCCCGTGGTCGAGGGCGAGGCCGAGTCCGACAGCGACTCCGCCGAGGGCGAGAAGGACGACGCCGCCAAGTGACGTCACCTAGTTCCAGGACGACGGCCCGCACCTCTTCGGAGGCGCGGGCCGTCGCCCGTACCCAAACGCTTCTCAAGGGCGAGCACGGCATCGGCACCGTCCGCCGGACCGTGCTGCCCGGTGGGCTGCGCATCGTCACCGAGACGCTCCCTTCCGTGCGCTCCGCCACCTTCGGGATCTGGGCGCACGTCGGCTCCCGCGACGAGACCCCGTCGCTGGGCGGCGCCACCCACTACCTGGAGCACCTCCTCTTCAAGGGCACCGCGCGCCGGTCCGCCCTCGACATCTCCGCCGCGATCGACGCGGTCGGCGGTGAGATGAACGCCTTCACGGCGAAGGAGTACACCTGCTACTACGCGCGGGTGCTCGACACCGACCTGCCGCTGGCGATCGACGTCGTCTGCGACATGCTCACCGGCTCCCTGATCCTCGAAGAGGACGTCGACGCCGAGCGCGGTGTCATCCTCGAGGAGATCGCGATGACCGAGGACGACCCGGGTGACGTCGTCCACGACCTCTTCGCGCGCACCATGTTCGGCGACAGCCCGCTGGGGCGCCCGGTCCTGGGCACGGTCGACACGATCAACGCACTCAACCGGTCGCAGATCGCCCGCTTCTACAAGAAGCACTACGACCCCACGCACCTGGTCGTCGCCGCCGCCGGCAACGTCGACCACGGCACGGTCGTCCGGCAAGTCCGCAAGGCCTTCGACCGCGCCGGGGCGCTGGCCAGGACGGACGCCCAGCCGATCACCCCGCGCGACGGCCACCGCACGCTCAGGACCGCGGGCCGGATAGATGTGCTCGGGCGCAAGACCGAGCAGGCTCACGTCGTCCTCGGTATGCCGGGCCTCGCCCGCACCGACGACCGCCGATGGGCCCTCGGCGTACTGAACACGGCACTCGGCGGCGGCATGTCCTCGCGCCTCTTCCAGGAGGTACGGGAGAAGCGGGGCCTCGCCTACAGCGTGTACTCGTACACCTCGGGCTTCGCCGACTGCGGACTCTTCGGCGTGTACGCGGGCTGCCGGCCCAGCCAGGTCCACGACGTGCTGAAGATCTGCCGTGACGAGCTCGACCGGGTCGCCGCCGAAGGACTGTCCGACGACGAGATCACCCGGGCCATCGGCCAGCTCTCCGGCTCCACGGTGCTCGGGCTCGAGGACACCGGTGCGCTGATGAACCGCATCGGCAAGAGCGAGCTGTGCTGGGGCACTCAGATGTCGGTCGACGACATGCTGGCGAACATAGCCGCGGTCACACCCGACGATGTCCGGGCGGTCGCGCGCGATCTTCTCGGGCAGCGTCCCTCGCTGGCGGTGATCGGTCCGCTGAAGGACAAGCAGGCGGATCGCCTGCACGAATCCGTCGCATGACGCCCGCAGAGCCCACAGAGTCCGACTCGTAGAGAGAGCACAAGCAATGAGCAAGCTGCGCGTGGCCGTCCTCGGAGCCCAGGGCCGTATCGGCTCCGAGGCGGTTCGGGCGGTCGAAGCCGCCGACGACATGGAACTCGTCGCCGCGCTCGGCCGGGACGACAAGCTGGAGACCCTCGTCGAGAACGGCGCACAGGTCGCGGTCGAACTGACCACCCCCGCATCGGTGATGGGCAACCTCGACTTCTGTGTGCGCCACGGCATCCACGCCGTCGTCGGCACCACCGGCTGGACCGACGAGCGCCTCGCGCATCTGCGTACCTCGCTGGAGGCTTCCCCCACCTCCGGTGGGGAGACGCCCACCCCGTCGACGGGTGTGCTCATCGCGCCCAACTTCTCGATCGGCGCCGTACTCACCATGAAGTTCGCCGCCCAGGCCGCGCGCTACTTCGAATCGGTCGAGGTGGTCGAGCTGCACCACCCGAACAAAGCGGACGCCCCTTCCGGCACTGCCACTCGCACGGCCCAGCTGATCGCCGCGGCCCGGGCCGACGCGGGCCGCGGCGATCAGCCCGACGCGACCGTCACCGCGCTGGACGGCGCGCGCGGTGCGGATGTCGACGGGGTGCCGGTGCACGCCGTACGGCTGCGGGGACTGCTCGCCCATCAGGAGGTGCTGCTCGGCGGGGAGGGCGAGACCCTCACCATCCGGCACGACTCCCTGCACCACAGCAGCTTCATGCCGGGCATCCTGCTCGGTGTGCGCCGTGTGGTGGGCACACCCGGGCTCACCTTCGGCCTTGAGAACTTCCTCGACCTGGACTGAGACCCCACCCATGCGCGCGAAGATCACCTACGTCATCACGGCTGCCGTCCTGGTCGTCTACTTCGTCCTGGTCGGCAGCCGGGGCGTGCTGCTGCTCCGGCACGGCACGGTGCTGACCGTCACCTTTGGTGTGGCGGTGCTGATCCTGCCGGTGATCGGGCTCTGGTTCCTCTGGAAGAACACCCGCTTCGTCCAGAAGGCCAACGCGCTCGCGGCCGAGCTGGACGCGGAGGGCGGGCTGCCGGTCGACGAGCTGGTGCGTACCGCGGGCGGTCGTATCGACCGGGACTCGGCGGACGCGGTCTTCGCCAAGCGCCGGGCCGAGACGGAGGACTCGCCGGATGACTGGCGATGCTGGTTCCGGCTGGCCGTGGCGTATCACGACGCCCGGGACACTCCGCGCGCCCGTAAGGCGATGCAGCGCGCGATCGCCCTGCATGACGGCAAGCCCGTCAGCGTCTGACGGCACACGGGCCCGGGCTTCCCCAGCAGGGCCCGACCCGGACGGAATGCCCTTGCGCCTACTGGCCGGGGGCGGCCACGGGCTGCGCCGCGGGACCGTACTGGGCGCCCCAGGCCTCAACCGCGTCCGCAGCCCTGTCGAACGCCTCGACCCGCGAGAGGAAGTCCGCGTTGTGGTCGGTGAGCAGCGGCAGCGGCTCATCGCCTCCCCGGATCAGCGTCAGAGCCTGCCCCTGGACGGTGCGCGGCAGGCCCAGCCAGCGCACCGGCTGCTGCACGGTCCGCAGCGCCGTGACCTGTCGCCATTCGACGGTGGATGTCGAGAAGAATCCGGTACGGCGCACACCGTGCCTGCTCACCCAGGTGCCCATGCGCAGCAGCCGCAGCGCCGCGGCGATCACCAGCAGTGCGAGGCCGAAGCACAGCCCCGCGCCGGGCAGGGCACCGGTGAAGGCGACGATCAACGATGCCATGAGCACGAACGACGCGAGCAGCAGGAGCACCGCCGCGGCTGCCACGCGCCAGGGGCCCGGGCGGTACGGCCGCCGCCACTCGTCATGGTCATCGAACGGCAGTGCGACATCGCCGTCGGTCGTCGAGGTGTCAGAGGTGTCAAAGGCTCGGTCGGCCGTCAGGAAGGGCAGGGGCACGGCTGATCCTCACTCGTCACGCACAACAGGCTGTGACGGGTGAGGCTACAGAGGCGGTCAGCCACGGGCCACCCCAGGGGTCCGAAAGGGGCCGGCACCCCTCGGAAGGGGCGCGGTCGGACCTGCCGCGACGGTCGGACGATCGCTGTGAGTGCCGAGCCGTAGAGTGGGACGCCGCCCGAGTTGAAGCAACTGGAAGGACACCCGCCGGTGACCGACACCCCCGCCGACATCAAGCCCAGCTTCCGCAGCGATGTGTCCGTCGAGCTGGTGAAGCACACCGCCGGCGACTCCGACGTGCTGTGGGCGGCCCGGGTCTCCACCGCGGGCGAGCAGTCCCTGGACGAGCTCTCCAAGGATCCGGAGCGCTCAAAGGGGTTGATCAATTATCTGATGCGGGACCGCCACGGCAGCCCCTTCGAGCACAACTCGATGACCTTCTTCATCAGCGCCCCGATCTTCGTCTTCCGTGAGTTCATGCGTCACCGCGTCGGCTGGTCGTACAACGAGGAGTCCGGGCGCTACCGGGAGCTTCAGCCGGTCTTCTACGTCCCGGACGAGGCCCGCAAGCTGGTCCAGGAGGGCCGCCCCGGGAAGTACGTCTTCGTCGAGGGCACCCAGGCCCAGCAGGACCTCACGGGCCGTGTGATGGAGGACTCCTACCGCCAGGCGTACGAGGCGTACCAGGAGATGCTCGCGGCCGGGGTCGCCCGTGAGGTGGCCCGCTCGGTGCTGCCCGTGGGTCTCTACTCCTCGATGTACGCGACGTGCAATGCCCGCTCGCTGATGCACTTCCTCGGTCTGCGCACCCAGCACGAACTCGCCAAGGTGCCTTCCTTCCCGCAGCGGGAGATCGAGATGGTGGGCGAGAAGATGGAGGAGCACTGGGCCAAGCTCATGCCGCTCACCTATGCCGCGTTCAACGCGAATGGACGTATCGCCCCATAAGGGACAGATGTACGGTTCAGCCTGACTCGGTGTCCGTATTGCGGCGTTTCGAGAAGTTCATCTAGGCTGATCAAACGGACCCGGCACTGCCTGAACCCCCGAGCAGGCAGTGCCGGGCTCCACAGGTCACGGCATACGTCACGTCCCCCGAGGGGGACCTACCCGCTGAGCAGCGAGTAGCGTGTTACCCATGGCTCCGATCTCCACTCCGCAGACCCCCTTCGGACGGGTCCTCACCGCCATGGTCACGCCGTTCACGGCGGATGGCGCACTCGACATCGACGGCGCGCAGCGGCTCGCCGCCCACCTGGTGGACGCAGGCAATGACGGCCTGATTGTCAACGGCACCACCGGCGAGTCCCCGACCACGAGCGATGCGGAGAAAGACCAGCTCGTCCGGGCTGTCCTGGAAGCGGTCGGAGACCGGGCCCACGTGGTCGCCGGAATCGGCACCAACGACACCCGCCACAGCATCGAGCTCGCCCGCGCCGCCGAGCGCGCGGGAGCACACGGCCTGCTCGCCGTCACGCCGTACTACAACAAGCCCCCCCAGGAGGGCCTGTACCGGCACTTCTCGGCCATCGCCGACAGCGCCGGGCTCCCCGTGATGCTGTACGACATCCCCGGCCGCAGCGGGGTGCCGATCGACACCGAAACGATCGTGCGCCTCGCCCAGCACCCGCGTATCGTCGCGAACAAGGACGCCAAGGGCGACCTCGGCCGCGCGAGCTGGGCCATCGCCCAGAGCGGTCTCGCCTGGTACTCCGGCGACGACATGCTCAACCTTCCGCTGCTGTCGGTCGGCGCCATCGGCTTCGTGTCCGTGGTCGGCCATGTCGTCACCCCCGAGCTACGCGCTCTCGTCGACGCGTACACCGCCGGAGACGTACAGAAGGCCATCGAGATCCACCAGAAGCTGCTCCCGGTCTTCACCGGAATGTTCCGGACCCAGGGCGTCATCACGACCAAGGCGGCACTCGCTCTCCAGGGGCTGCCCGCGGGACCGCTGCGTCTGCCGTTGGTCGAGCTCACCGAGGCCGAGACCGCGCAGCTCAGGCTCGATCTCGCCGCCGGCGGGGTACAGCTGTAACCACAGACTTCACAACTGAATATGAACCAACTGAACAAGCATCACATCAATGACAACAGCAAGCGCATGAATGTCACGCGCGCCACGTGCCCATGCGGTACGTGGCGCGCGTGGTGAGGAGAGTCTTTTGAGTCATCCGCATCCCGAACTCGGCGCTCCGCCGAAGCTCCCCCAGGGCGGTCTCCGCGTCACCCCGCTCGGCGGTCTCGGTGAGATCGGCCGAAACATGACGGTCTTCGAGTACGACGGCCGGCTCCTGATCGTCGACTGCGGCGTCCTCTTCCCGGAAGAGGAGCAGCCCGGTGTCGACCTGATCCTTCCGGACTTCAACGCGATCAAGGACCGGCTCGACGACGTCGAGGGCATCGTGCTCACGCACGGCCACGAGGACCACATCGGCGGCGTTCCGTTCCTGCTCAGACTGAAGCCGGACATTCCACTGATCGGCTCCAAGCTCACCCTCGCCCTCATCGAGGCCAAGCTCCAGGAACACCGCATCCGTCCGTACACCCTCGAGGTGACCGAAGGCGACCGGGAGCGCATCGGCCCCTTCGACTGTGAGTTCATCGCGGTCAACCACTCCATCCCGGACGCCCTGGCCGTCGCCATTCGCACCCCCGCCGGCATGGTCGTGCACACCGGCGACTTCAAGATGGACCAGCTCCCGCTGGACGGCCGCCTCACGGACCTGCACGCCTTCGCCCGGCTGAGCGAAGAGGGCATCGACCTGCTGCTCTCCGACTCCACGAACGCCGAGGTCCCCGGATTCGTCCCAGCCGAACGCGATATCTCCAATGTGCTGCGTGGCGTCTTCGCCGGTGCCGACAAGCGCATCATCGTGGCCAGCTTCGCCAGCCATGTGCACCGCATCCAGCAGATCCTCGACGCCGCGCACGAATACGGCCGCAGGGTCGCGTTCGTCGGCCGTTCGATGGTGCGCAACATGGGCATCGCCCGCGACCTCGGCTACCTGAAGGTCCCAGCCGGTCTCGTCGTGGACGTCAAGACGCTGGACGACCTGCCGGACCACGAGGTCGTGCTCGTCTGCACGGGTTCCCAGGGCGAGCCGATGGCCGCGCTCTCCCGGATGGCCAACCGCGATCACCAGATCCGCATCGTCCCGGGTGACACGGTCATCCTGGCTTCGTCGCTCATCCCCGGTAACGAGAACGCGGTGTACCGCGTCATCAACGGCCTGACCCGCTGGGGTGCGAACGTCGTCCACAAGGGCAACGCCCGCGTCCATGTCTCGGGCCACGCCTCGGCAGGCGAGCTGCTGTACTTCTACAACATCTGCCGCCCGAAGAACCTCATGCCGGTCCACGGCGAGTGGCGCCATCTGCGCGCCAACGCGGAGCTCGGAGCCATGACGGGCGTCCCCAAGGACCGCATCGTGATCGCCGAGGACGGCGTGGTCGTCGACCTCGTCGACGGCAAGGCCAGGATCTCCGGCAAGGTCCAGGCCGGTTACGTGTACGTCGACGGCCTGTCGGTCGGAGATGTCACCGAAAGCTCCCTCAAGGACCGCCGCATCCTCGGAGACGAGGGCATCATCTCCGTCTTCGTCGTGGTCGACTCGACCACGGGCAAGATCGTCGGTGGCCCGAACATCCATGCGCGCGGCTCCGGTATCGAGGACAACGCGTTCGACGCGGTGATCCCGAAGGTCCAGGAAGCCCTCAGCAAGTCCGCGGCGGACGGCGTCGCCGAGCCCCACCAGCTGCAACAGCTCATCCGGCGGACCATCGGCAAGTGGGTCTCCGACACCTACCGTCGACGCCCGATGATCCTGCCTGTGGTCGTGGAGGTCTGACACACCGTTGGGTGATCCTGGAGCGGAGCGGCCCTCGATTTGCATCGGCTGCTCCGCTCCAGTACGTTTACGGCTCCGCCTGAGCGAAACCCCGGACACACTCGTGTGCACGGAGGACGTCGCGAAGAGGGTGGAAATTCCGACTCAGAAGTTCTGATAAAGTCGGATCAGCCGAAAGGCAAAGGCCCTCCAACGGCCACTGGAAACAGAATCCGAACCGGGAACGGAACGGAAAATGAATCTGGTAAGGTTGGAAACACGAAGGGAAGCGCCCGGAGGAAAGCCCGAGAGGGTGAGTACGAAGGAAGCGTCCGTTCCTTGAGAACTCAACAGCGTGCCAAAAATC